>CAKUHJ010000139.1 GCA_934655935.1 uncultured Oscillospiraceae bacterium
TCGCTTGTTGATGAGCTTCATAGGGCTTCTCCTTCTTTTAAAGCGCGGAGCACCGCGCCGATATCCGGATAAATCCAGGTGGGATGGACGTTGTATTTGGAAATATCTTCCAGCACGCCCTCTCCGGAGAGGACGAACACGGTGTCGATTCCCGCGTTGACGCCGCAGGCGACGTCGGTATAGACCCGGTCGCCGATGAGGCAGGCCTCGGATTTGGAAAATCCGAATTTTTTCAGGGCCATCAGGGCCATCGCGGGCTGCGGCTTGCCGATGACGACAGGCCTCCGGCCCGTTGCGGTGAAGAGCATCTCAATCACGCTTCCGCAGTCCGGCGCGCTGCCGTACCAGGTGGGGCAGACAAGGTCCGGATGCGTGGCGACATAGTCGCAGCCGCGCATCAGAAGGATGCAGCAGCTTTCCAGCTTCTCATAGCTCAGCTCCGTGTCGTAGCCCAGAAGCACAACCGAGGCCTGCCCGTCCGCCTTTTCGCATACGCGCAGGCCCGACGCCGAGAGCTGGGCCTTGAAGGACCTCGTTCCGCAGACGTAGTAGCCGGTATCCGCAGGATAGGTCCTTTGAAGATACTCGACGGCGGCGTCCGCCGAGGTCAGAAAATCCTCCGGCGCGGCGGGGATTCCCATCCGGCCGAGCTTTTCAATGTAGCTCTGCGTGCCGCGTGAGGAGTTGTTGGTCAGAAACAGATACCGGCCGCCGGTATTTTTCACATACTGCAGGAATTCCCGGCTCCCGTCAAAGAGCCGGTCGCTCAGATAAATGGTTCCGTCCATATCCAGAAGGAACAGCCGCTTTTGGGAAAGAGACACCCGGATCACCTCTTTTCTATCATACTTCAAGCCGGCACGTTTGACAAGGAGAAAAAGAACCGGTACAATACAGACGGATATTATTGTACGAAGGAGATCGTTATGCAGCAGACTCTTTCTCAGCTTCCAGAGCTGCTTCTGGCCTGGTACGACCGGGGGCACCGGGCGCTTCCCTGGCGGCAGGACCGGGAGGCCTATCATGTGTGGCTGTCGGAAATCATGCTGCAGCAGACGCGCGTGGAGGCCGTGAAGGGCTATTACACGCGCTTTCTTGCAGCGCTCCCGGATATTCCGGCGCTGGCCGCGTGCGGAGAGGAAAGGCTTAAGAAGCTCTGGGAGGGGCTGGGCTATTACAGCCGGATGCGGAACCTCCAGAAGGCTGCGCAGACGATTGTGCGCGATTACGCGGGCGTCTTTCCGCAGCGCTACGAGCAGATCCGGGCGCTTCCGGGCGTGGGCGATTATACGGCGGGGGCGATCTGCTCGATCTGCTTTGAGCTCCCGGTTCCGGCCGTGGACGGCAATGTCCTGCGCGTGATGAGCCGTGTGACGGAGGATGAGGCGCCGGTTACGAAGCAGGCGGTCAAAAAAGCGTGGGCGCAGCGCCTGCAGAAGCTCTATCCGGCAGGCCGCCGCGGCGATTTCACGCAGGCGCTCATGGAACTCGGCGCGGTTGTCTGCGTGCCGAACGGAGCGCCGAAATGTGCCCAGTGCCCGCTGGCTTCGCTCTGCGCGGCGCGGGCGCACGATTCCTGGCGGCGGTTTCCTGTAAAAGAGGCCAGGCGCGCGCGGCGGGAGGAGGAGAAGACGGTGTTTCTTCTTCATACGCCCGATGGGCGCATCGCACTCCGCAAGCGGGCGGACAGCGGACTTCTTGCGGGGCTCTGGGAGCTTCCAAACGTGCCGGAAAGGCTGGACGCGCCGCAGGCGCTCGCGCAGCTGGAGCGCTGGGGCCTGGAGCCGCAGGAGCTTCAGAAGCACGTGGAGCGGCAGCATATTTTTACGCACGTCGTCTGGCGCATGCGCTGCTTTTCTGTGACGGTGGCGCGCAGCGTGCAGGACTTCGTCTGGGCGGACGCGCAGGCGCTGCGGAGCGAGCTTGCGCTTCCGAGCGCGTTCCGGATGTTTCTGCCCTGAGGCACATCCGGCCCGGAACGTGCATATACTATCCGCATCCTGATTACGGAAAGGATGCGGATTTTTTATGGTACGGCATTATTTTCTGGGCGCCAATACCTCGGAGGGCTTTTATTCCCTCTACCATGAGTTCTGTCCGGCGGAGCGGGGCGTGTTTCTCTGGGTCATCAAGGGCGGCCCCGGCTGCGGCAAGTCCAGCTTTATGAAGAAAATCGGCGCGGCTGCGGAGGAAGCGGGGCTGGATGTGGAGTACCTGCAGTGCTCGGCAGACCCGCAGTCGCTCGACGGCGTGTACATTCCGCAGTGGCGCGAGGGCTATGTGGACGGCACAAGCCCGCACGTGTGCGAGGCGCGCTTTCCCGGCGCATGCAGCGCCTATCTGGACCTCGGGCAGTTTTATGACCGTGCGGGCCTCACGGCGCACGCGGATGAGATTCAGAAGCTGAACCTGCAGTACACGGCCGCGTATCACGAGGCCTATGCGCATCTGAAGCGGGCAAAGCTTCTGCATGATGAGCTGGAGCAGGTTTATAACCCGCATGTGGATTTTGACGGCGTTTATCGCCTCGCGCAGGCGCATATCGACAGACTCCGAAAAAAGAAGATTGATTGACAAAGAAAAATGTAGTAAAATAAATGCAAAGAACGAATGAATACCGTTTGGAGGAATTTCAGATGAACAAACCAATTGTACTTGTGATTATGGACGGTGTGGGACGCGGCGACGGCGGCAGCGGCGACGCGGTCAAGCAGGCGAACACCCCGGTTCTGGACCGGCTGATGCAGACCTGCCCCATGACCTGGCTCAAGGCGCACGGCACGGCGGTTGGCCTGCCGTCGGATGAGGATATGGGCAACTCTGAGGTCGGCCATAACGCACTTGGCTGCGGCCAGATTTACGCGCAGGGCGCAAAGCTGGTCGGCGAGTCCATCACAAGCGGAAAAATCTACGAATCGAAGACCTGGCAGCTGCTGAGCGACAACTGCCTGAAAAACGGCAAGGCGCTGCACTTCCTGGGCCTGCTGTCCGACGGCAATGTGCACTCCAACATTTCCCACCTGATCGCGCTGCTGCGCCACGCGCGCGAGCAGGGCGTCAAAAGAGCCTACTGCCATATCCTGCTGGATGGGCGCGATGTGCCGGCGACGTCGGCTCTTGATTATGTAAACCAGCTGGAGCGGGTGCTCGCCGAGCTGTCCGACGCGGAGCATGAATACAAAATCGCCTCCGGCGGCGGCAGAATGGTCATCACCATGGACCGCTATCAGGCGAACTGGCCGATGGTGGAGCTGGGCTGGAGAACGCATGTGCAGGCCGAGGGACGCCAGTTCTCCTCCGCGGCCGAGGCCATTGAAACCTACCGCGCGGAAAAGCCCGGCGTCATCGACCAGGACCTGCCGCCCTTTGTTGTGGCGCAGAACGGCAAGCCCGTGGCGAAGATCGAAAACGGCGACAGCGTCGTCCTCTTCAACTTCCGCGGCGACCGCGCGCTTGAAATCTCCCAGGCCTTCGACCGCAAGGACTTTGACAAGTTTGACCGCGGCGATTATACCGGCGTTCTCTATGCGGGCATGCTGGAGTATGACGGCGACCTGAAGATTCCCGCCCATTACCTTGTGGAGCCGCCGGTGATCACCAATACCCTGACTGAGGTCCTGTGCAGGGCGGGCGTCCATGAGTATGCCGTTTCCGAGACGCAGAAGTTCGGCCACGTCACCTATTTCTGGAACGGCAACCGCTCCGGTAAGGTGGACGAAGCGCTGGAGGTCTATGAGGAAATTCCCTCCGACGTCATTCCCTTCGACCAGGAGCCGGCCATGAAGTCCGTGGAAATCACCGATCATATGATCGCCGCCATGGAGTCCGGAAAATTCCAGTTCCTGCGCCTCAATTACCCGAACGGCGATATGGTCGGCCATACGGGCGTGCTGCCGGCGGTCATTGCCGCGATGGAGGCAGTGGACCGGGGCCTTGGCCGGATTCTGGAGGCCGCAAAGCGCCTGGGCTACACGGTGCTGGTGACCGCGGACCACGGCAACGCCGACCAGATGACGGAAACCAAGAAGGGAAAGACCAGCGTGCGCACGGCGCATTCCCTGAACCCGGTTCCGTTTATCATTGTCGACCCGGATCACCGCTATGAAATCAAGGACGGCAGCTACGGCCTTGCGAACGTCGCGCCGACCGTCGTTGCGATGATGGGCCTGCAGGCCCCGTCCTGCTGGGAGCCCAGCATGATATGAGCCTGTCAAAAAAGCCAGGGCTTTTTTGACACGCGGACCCTGAGCTTGTCGAAAAACTATGGTAAGCAGCTCTGCGACAGAGCAGCGGGGTAGTGTGAAGGGGGCAAAAAGCCCCTTTCGCGTTCAATCAAGTGGTTTTCTGAACTTTTTGAAGTTCAGAAAACCGGACTCAGCGG
>CAKUHJ010000140.1 GCA_934655935.1 uncultured Oscillospiraceae bacterium
GCAGACTGCAGCCGCACGCGCGAAGCACGCTGGCGACGCTCTGAAAATCCGAAAGGCATGCGTGACGCAATCGGATCTCGCCGCCGCAGGCCGCGGCCATACAGCAAAAGCTCGCCGCCTCCATGCGGTCCGGCATAATCCGGTAGCGCGCGCCGGAAAGCGCGCTGCCGCCCTCGACCGAGATCGCCGTGCCTCCCTCCCCGCCGATGCGCGCGCCGCAGCGGCGGAGGAAGCGGCACAGATCACAGATTTCCGGCTCCCTTGCCGCGTTCAGAATCAGCGTTCTGCCCGGACACCGGAGGGCCGCAAGCAGCGCGTTCTCCGTCGCGCCGACGCTCGGATAGCGAAGCCGGACGCACGCGGCGCGGCAGCCGGCCGCCCTGCAGAAAAGCTCTCCGTTCTGCTGCTCCGCCTCCATGCCAAGCGTGCGGAAGGCATGCAGATGAAGGTCCACCGGCCTGAGCCCGATCGGGCAGCCGCCCGGAAGCGCAATCTGCGCCTGCCCGTGCCGGGCCAGCAGCGCGCCGAGAAACAGAACGGACGCACGCATCTGCCCGGCATATTCCGCCGGTACGCGCGTGCCGCGCGCTGCGGAGGCGTCAATCCAGACACGGTCCGCGCGCCGCCGCACACGGCAGCCAAGACTCTGCAGAATCTCCAGCGCCCGCTCCGTATCGGTCAGCGCGGGACAGTTTTCCAGCACGCACGGCGTCCTGCAGACCAGCGCCGCCGCCAGAATCGGCAGGGCGCTGTTTTTTGCGCCCTGAATACAAATTTCGCCGGAAAGCGGCTGCGCTTTGGTAACAGACAGAAGCATCATGCGCATCCCTCCGCAAAATGGGCAATTTTCCCCATCCTATGCGGAGGCCGCCGTTACCGTGCGAGCGTCAGCGCCGTCTGATAAATCCGCTCCGCCGCGTCCACCACGGCGAGCCTGCGCGCGCACGCGCGCATCTGGCGCAGCCGCTCCGGGTCGGAAAGCAGCTTCTTCGCCTCTTCGTAAAGCCGGTCGCCGCTGCACTGCGCCTCGTCGAGCACAATCGCCGCGCCGGCCTGCTCCAGAACGCGTGCGTTTTTCTCCTGATGATGGTCCGTCACATTCGGCGACGGCACCATGATGCAGGGCGTTCCGCTGGCGCAGATTTCGGAAATCGTGGCCGCGCCCGCGCGGCAGATTACCAGGTCCGCCGCCGCCATCGCGCCGGGCATATCAAAAATATATTCCAGCATCCGGATGGACGGATTGTGCGCCAGGTCCACCCCCTGCTCCTTTACATATTCCGGCATCCAGCGCCAGCCGAACGAGCCGGTCGCATGCAGATGCTGATAGGGGCAGCCCTCGTCCTGCTCCAGCTTCATAAAGCGGGCGATTTTCTTGTTCATCTCCCGCGCGCCGAGGCTTCCCCAGCATGAGACAATCACGGGCCGTTCGTCCAGGGAAAGCTTCTGCCTGGCCTGCTCCCGCTGCAGATAAAGAAATTCCTCTCGGACCGGCGTGCCGGTGATCAGAACGCGGTCCGGGTCCTTATAGTGCTGCCGGCTCTGCTCGAAGGACACCATAATCCGGTCCGCCGTACGCTCGGCAAGCCGGGTCGTGAGGCCGGGATACGCATTGGACTCGTGCACACAGGTCGGTATACCCAGGCGCGCGCCCATCTTCAGCGCCGGGAAGCTTGCATAGCCGCCCGTCCCCACAATCACGTCCGGACAGAAGCTCCGGATCACGCGCCGCGCCTTGCGCATACTCGCAGACATGTTCCAGATGGTCCTGAGATTGTGCGCGGCGGCCTTCGGACTCAGGCCTCTTTGATAGTTGGAAATCTTCAGAGTTTCCAGCGCAAAGCCCTCGCGCGGGACGATTTTGTTTTCCATCCCGTCCTCCGCGCCGATAAAAAGGATCTCAGTATCCGGCCGGCGCGCGAGAAAGAGCTTTGCAACGGCGATCGCCGGATAGATATGCCCGCCCGTACCGCCGCAGGTAAAAATCACTTTCATAGCCGTCGCTCCTAGAGAAGTTTGTTGTCATTCTGGCGGGAAACCGAGAGCACAACGCCCATTTCAAACAGCTGAATCAGAAGCGCCGTGCCGCCGTAGGAGAAGAACGGAAGCGAAATTCCGGTCGCCGGCAGAAAGTTTGTTACAACGCCGATGTTCAGGAACACCTGCAGCGCCAGGTGCGTGGAAATTCCCGCAGCCAGCAGCGCCCCGAAGCGGTCGCGCGCGTGCATGGCGATGTAATAGCCCCGGATGATCAGAAGCATAAACAGCAGAATGACCACCAGCGCGCCCACAAAGCCCAGCTCCTCGCACAGAATGGGGAAAATATAGTCGTTATGCTCCTCCGGGAGATAGAGATATTTCTGCCGGCTCTTCCCCAGCCCGAGGCCCATCAGGCCGCCGGAGCCGATGGCGTAGAGCGACTGCAGAATCTGGTAGCCCGTATCCGACGGGTCCGAGGCAGGGTCCCGCCACGCCGTCACACGGTCGCTCGCGTAGCCCATGAAATTCAGATAAAGAATGGCGAACAGCACCACAAGCGCGCCGCCGGCTGCAAACCAGCGGAGCCTGACGCCGCCCAGGAACATCATCGCCGCTCCGATGGCAAGAAGAATGAGAATGCACGAAAGGTGCTTTTCAATCGCAATCAGGCCGCACAGCACCATCAGGATCAGCGCGAACGGCAGAACGCCGTAGCGGAAGGTCTGCATTTTTTCGCGGTAGATGGACATGAGCGCCGCAAAGGACATGACGACGGCCACCTTTGCCAGCTCCGAGGGCTGGAAGCGGACGCCCGCCACCTTAATCCAGCGCTTTGCGCCGTTCGCGGTTTCGCCGATGATCGGCACCAGCAGCAGAAAAAATACCGAGACCGCCAGCACGACGAGCGACGCGCTCCGCCAGAGCTGATAGTTGACATGGCTGACAAAGAGCATCGCGCCGACGCCCACTGCAGCAAAGACCGCCTGCCGCACAAAAAAGTACGCGGAATTTCCATGCTCATAATACGCGCGCGCATAGGACGCGGAAAAATCCATAATCACGCCGATGAGCACCAGCAATACCGTCAGCGCCAGGAACGGCAGGTCCAGCAGGCCCCGTTCGTCCAGAATCACATTCGGCTTTGCTTGCTTGGGTTCCGGCAGCCGGGGCGCCGTTTGCTCCGCCTGACGAGGCGCAGGGTTTGCCATTTGCAGGGCTCCTTTCCGTCGGCCGCCGGGCTCAGAGATTTCCCAGCAGCGCAATGAGACACATAGCTGCGCTGACGCTGGTAAAGACCGCGACAATTTTCTTCTCGCTCCAGCCGCACAGCTCAAAATGGTGGTGGATCGGCGTCATTTTGAAGATGCGCTTGCCGTGCGTGAGCTTGAAATAGGTCACCTGCAGAATGACGGAAAGCGTCTCCATAATATAGACAAAGCCGACCAGAATCAGAATCAGCGGCATATCCAGCGCAAATGCCAGCCCGCAGACCGCGCCGCCAAGAAACAGCGAGCCCGTATCGCCCATAAAGACCTTTGCCGGATACCGGTTATAGTGAAGATAGCCAAGAAGACCTCCGGCAAGCGCCGCGGGCAGCGCCGCAAGGACGCCCCTGCCGCGAAGAAGCGACATCGCCGCAAAGAACAGCATCACAGGAATCGTCACGCTGGAGGAAAGGCCGTCCACGCCGTCGGTCAGATTGACCGCGTTCACGCACCCGACAATCACCAGCGCCGCAAAAACAATGTAGAGCGTGTGGTTCATTTCCAGCGTAACGTCCGTAAACGGAATCCAGAGCGTACAGCTCAGATCGCCTGTACTGCGCAGCAGAAGCAGGTAAACCGCCGCCACCGCGATCTGCAGCGCCAGCTTCTGCAGCGCCGTCAGGCCGAGATTGCGCTTCTTCTTCACCTTTACAAAGTCATCCGTAAAGCCGATGAGCCCGAACGCCAGAGAAAACAGCAACACAAAAAGATGCGTATAGCTCTTCTGCGCAAGGCCCAGCGCAGGCAGCGCAAACCCGAGCGCCACAGAGCAAAGACCCGCGGACGCGATAAACATGATTCCGCCCATAATCGGCGTCCCGGCCTTGGTGTTGTGCCAGCTGGGTCCGATCTCGCGGATGGACTGCCCGGCCTTCAGCGCGCGCAGCACCGGAATCAGCTTTCTGCCGAACAGCAGGCTCAGAAGCCAGGAGGCGGCCAAGCCCGCCAGAATGAGCAGTACAAGCGTTGTATCCATAAGATGTTCCTTCTTACTTTTTTTCTTTCTGCGTTTCCTTCAGAAACAGCTCCAGCGCATGCTCCATGCGCATGCCGCGGCTGCCCTTGAACAAAATCACGTCTCCTGGCCTTGCGCGGCTTGCCAGCACGTGCGCAAGCTCTTCCTGCGTC
>CAKUHJ010000141.1 GCA_934655935.1 uncultured Oscillospiraceae bacterium
CCTCGCGCGGGCACTCCCGCGTGCATTTTCCGCAGCCAAGGCATTTTTCCTGCAGAACCTCCGCAACGCCGTTGGCATTCATTTCAATGGCCTCAAACGGGCACACGCTGATGCATACGCCGCAGCCGACGCACCCGCTCTGACACGCGGCCGTCGCGCGGCAGCCGCCGCTGCAGGCCACATACGCCGCACGCTCCGGAAGCCTTTTTTTCCTCTGCACCATATCAGCCCTTCCTTTCATACGGCGTGTGGACAAGCGGCAGCACCGTGCGCCGCTCGCCGTCGAGCCGGTAATAGGCCTGCGCAATGGCAGGCGCCGTCGGAATCGAGGTGATCTCGCCGATGCCGATGGCCCCGCAGGCGTAGGGCAGTCCCGGCTTGTCGATGACAATGGCCTTGATTTCCGGGATTTCATGCGCGCGGAACAGCCCGAGCTCGCCGTATTTTTCAATCGGCCTGCAGTTTTCGTCAATCGGATACTGCTCACGCAGCGCGTAGCCCATGCTCATCACGACGCCGCCCTCAATCTGTCCCTCACAGGACCTTGGGTTGACCGCCTTGCCGACGTCGTGCGCGGCGACGATCTTTTCGATGCGTCCGCTTTTTTTGTCCAGCACGCACAGCTGCGTCGCATAGCCGTAGGCCACATGCGAAACGGGGTTTTCCTTCTGCGCGCCCAGGGGGTCCGTCTTGGCGTAGTATTCTCCGTAGAACTCCTGCCCGGCCAGCTCCTTCATGCTTTTGCCCGCGAGCGCGCGGCTGAACAGCTCGCAGGCTCTTCTGCAGGCCTCGCCGGTGATGAGCGTCTGGCGGGAGCCGGAGGTATCGCCGGAGTCGGGCGAAATCCAGGTGTTCGAGCGCTCGTAGACCACCTGCTGCCTGGAAAGCGGCGTGTTGGTCACGACCATCTGCATCAGCACCGTCCCCAGTCCCTGTCCGATGCACGACGCGCCGGTATAGATATGGAGCTTTTCATCCGCCTCCACAATCAGCTTGCACCGGCCATAGTCCGGCAGGCCCACGCCGACGCCCGCGTTTTTCATCGCGCAGGCCAGCCCCACCGGCTTTCCAAGGCGCACCGCCTCCTCAAAATCTTCCTTGACCGCCTCAAGCGTCTCCGCGAGGCCGGTTTCCGGCCCGACGATCTGCCCGTTCGGCAGGACGCCGCCCGGACGGATGGCGTTGCGCCAGCGGATCTCCCACGGCGAAATGCCGACAAGATCCGACATCTCATTGAGCAGGGACTCCACCGCAAAGCAGGTCTGCGTCACGCCGAAGCCGCGGAACGCGCCCGCGGGCGGATTGTTGGTGTAGTAAGCCGTGCCTTCAATCTCAAAATTCTCATAGGCATACGGACCGGCGGCATGCGTGCACGCCCGCTCGAGCACCGGGCCTCCCAGCGAGGCAAACGCGCCCGTGTCGGACACGACCCTTGCCTTGACGCCCTGGATAACGCCGTTCTCGTCGCAGCCCATCGTAAAGTCCATCCAGAACGGATGCCGCTTGGGATGCACCAGAAGCGATTCCGCGCGGCTGAGCTTCACCTTGACCGGCAGGCCCGTCACATAGGTGATGAGCGCCGCATGGTGCTGGACCGACATATCCTCCTTGCCGCCGAAGCCGCCGCCCACAAGCTGATTCTGGACCTTGAGCTTTTTGGAATTGAGCAGCAGACTGCATTCGTGCAGCGTGGTATGCGCGGACTGGTCGGTGGTCAGGAGCATGATATCGCCGTCCGTATCCCGGTAGGCCACGCAGCATTCCGGCTCCAGAAAGGCATGCTCGGTCCACGGCGTTTCAAAATGGCGGGAGATCACATACCGCGATGCCGCGATTGCACCCGCCGCATCGCCGCGGGAGACATGCCGCATGGCCTGCACATTCGTGCCCTCCTCGTCGAAAACATGCGGTGCGTCCGGCGCAGCCGCCTCAACGGGATTGTGCACTGCGGGCAGCGCCTCATAATCGACTCTGACCAGCTTTTTCGCCTTCTCCAGCGACTCGGGATCCTTCGCGACCACCAGGCAGATGGCGTCGCCCAGATAGTGCGTCAGCCCGCCCACCGGCACAAGGGTATACTGGTCATGCTTGATGTGGCCCACAAGGTTGCTGCCCGGAATGTCGTCCGCGGTGATGACCGCGTAAACCTCCGGCAGCGCAAGGGCTTTGGAGGCGTCGATGGCCTTTACGCGCGCGCGGGCGTATTTTGCCCGCACCGCGGAGCCGTAGGCCATGCCCTTCACATAGCAGTCGTCCGGATATTTCCCGTAGCCAAGAACCTTTTCCTCCACATCCAGGCGGTGCACGCTCTGGCCGACCTGCCAGCCGTCCTCCGTGGGCGCTGGGATAACGCCCCTGCGCCTGCACTCCGCCGCGAGCTTTACCGCAGCGATGATTTTTACATAGCCCGTGCAGCGGCAGTAATTGTTGCGCAGGGCGTTTTTTATTTCCTTGTCCGTCGGCTCCGGATTGCGGTCCAGAAGCGCCTTCGTACAAAGCACCATGCCCGGAATGCAGAAGCCGCACTGCACGGCGCCCGCCTCTCCGTAGGCATAGGTATACAGTTGTTTTTCCTCCGGCGAAAGCCCCTCGACCGTCAGAACCCTCCGTCCCTCCAGCTGGTCTGTCCAGGGTGTGCAGGCCCGGATGGGTTCTCCGTCAATGAGCACCGTGCACGCGCCGCACGCGCCCTCCGAGCAGCCGTCCTTCACCGAGGTCAGGCGCAGCTCATCGCGAAGATATCGCAGCAGCTTCTGCTTCTTCGGCACGGAAACCGGCGTGCCGTTGACAAAAAATTCAGCCATAGCCAAAACTCCTTTGCGCGGTTTTCCCATTTGATTATACCTTGTTTCTGCGCGCCTTGCAACAAAAAGCGCCTGAATTTGGCGGCGCTTTTGTCAATCTTCATTCGCCATCCCCGAAAAATCATCGCCCCGCCGATTCTGCCGCGCACTTGCCGCAAAGCGCCCGCGAGCCTTGCTTTTTCGCAGAAATCTGCTATACTGTGTCATACAGTAAAATACGAAAGGTTTTGGAAATATGGAAGCTGCATATCGCAATCGTACCCGCGCCGAGCTCGGCGAAGCGCTTTCCGCCGTACAGGCACAGTACGCCGCCCTTCAGGCAAAGGCCCTGAAGCTCAATATGGCCCGCGGCAAGCCCGGCAAAGAACAGCTGGACCTTGTCAGCGGCATTCTTACCGCTGTCAGCGAGCCCGAGCAGTGCATCGTCGACGGCGTCGACGCCCGGAACTACGGCGAGCTTTCCGGCCTGCCGTGCGCAAAAAAGCTGTTTGCGGACATTCTCGGCTGCCGGCCGGAGGAATGCTTCATCGGCGGCAACGCCTCGCTGACCCTGATGTACGACACCATTTCCAAGGCCTACACACACGGCCTTCTGCACTCGGAAAAGCCGTGGTGCCGCCTGGAAACGGTCAAGTGGCTCTGCCCCGCCCCCGGCTATGACCGGCACTTTAAAATCACGGAATCCTTCGGCTTTACGCTCATCACCGTTCCCATGACCGAAACCGGCCCGGATATGGACCTTGTCGAGGAGCTGGTAAAGGACCCGGCCGTCAAGGGCATGTGGTGCGTACCGAAGTATTCCAATCCGGACGGCATCATTTATTCGGGCGAAACCGTCGACCGCATCGCGCATCTCAGGCCGGCCGCGCCGGACTTCGCGCTTATGTGGGACAATGCCTACTGCATCCATGAATTTGAAGGCGACTTTGTTCCCTTCCGGGATATTCTCACGCTCTGCCGCGAGGCCGGTAACCCAGACATGGTCTATGAATACGCCTCCACCTCCAAGATCACGCTTCCGGGCGCAGGCGTCTCCGTGATGGCTGCCTCCGAGGCGAACCAGGCCTACCTCCAGAAGCTCATCGGCGTCCAGACCATCTCCTATGATAAGCTCAACGCGCTGCGCCACGTCCGCTTCCTGAAGGACCGGGCGCATACGCTGGAGCTGATGAAAAAGCACGCGGCCATCCTCGGCCCGAAGTTTGCGTGCGTGCTCCGCCATCTGGACACGGAAATTGCGCCGCTCGGCATTGCCAGCTGGCAGCGGCCGAAGGGCGGCTACTTTGTCTCCGTCAATACGGCCCCCGGCCTTGCCAAACGGACGCTGGCCCTGTGCAAGGAGGCCGGCGTCGTCATGACCGGCGCGGGCGCGACCTTCCCCTACGGCGTCGACC
>CAKUHJ010000142.1 GCA_934655935.1 uncultured Oscillospiraceae bacterium
CGTCCTCATAATGCTCGGGGTTGTACTTGGGGTCGAGCATTTTTACAAGGCCCTTGATTTCCTTGTCGTCGGAAGCGTCGTTCTCGTTGAGATCGCGGACGTTCAGAAGCACCTCCGCCATCTTGTGGATGGCGTTGTCGCCGCGCTCCGGCGCGGAGCCGTGGCAGGAGACGCCGTGCATATCCACACGGATTTCCATACGGCCTCTGTGGCCGCGGTAGATGCCGCCGTCGGTCGGCTCGGTGGAGATGACGAACTCGATCTTGCTGCGCGCGTCCTCGGGGCCGGCAAAGTATTCGTTGACGATGGACTGCCAGCACATGCCGTCGCAGTCCTCCTCCTGCACGGAGCCGACGATCATGATCTTATAGCCCTCGGGAATGAGGCCCAGATCCTTCATGATCTTTGCGCCGTAGGTTGCAGAGGCCATGCCGCCCTCCTGGTCGGAGCCGCCGCGGCCGTAGATGATATCGTCGGTTTCATAGCCCTCGTAGGGGTCATGGTCCCAGTTGGCGCGGTTGCCGATGCCGACCGTGTCGATGTGGGAATCGATGGCGATGATTTTGTCGCCGGAGCCCATCCAGCCGATGACGTTGCCGAGCTTGTCAAATTCGACCTTGTCATAGCCCAGCTTTTCCATCTCGGCGGCGATGCGCTTGACGACGCCCTCTTCCTCGCAGGATTCGGAGGGGATGGCAATCATGTCGCGCAGGAAGCGGACCATGTCGGCCTTGTAGCCTTCCGCTGCCTTTTTGATAGCATCGTAGTTCATAAAAGCGGTGACCTCCCAGAATTAAAAATTATATCTTTGAAATTTCAGTTCGTTTCGCGCCTGCTTCCGACATGGAAACAGAGCTTTCTGCATCCATCATACCACAAGCGCGCGCAATGTCAAACAAAATTTTTGCAAACCTAAATTATTTTCTGAAAGGCATTGATTTCTGCGGAATCTGTGGTAAAATTACATTGTTCATTCACGCAGAATCGGGTCAGATGGAGGTGTTATATGCTCGGTCAGACAGAACTGGAAACATTGAAGCAGATTGCAAAGGGAATTGCGGCGCAGTTCGGTCCGAACTGCGAGGTGGTGGTTCACGATCTGACGGGGAAAAACGCCTATTCTTCGATCGTCGCCATTGAAAACGGCCATGTGTCCGGGCGGAAGCTCGGCGACGGACCTTCGCATGTCGTGCTGGAGCAGCTGGGGCGCGCGGAAAAGAATCCGGACGATCAGCTTGCCTACCTTACGCGCACGAAGGACGGCAAGATTCTCAAATCCTCGTCCATCTACATCCGGGACGCCGGGGGCAATGTGGCGGCGATTCTGAGCATCAATTACGACATTTCGCTTCTTCAGATGTTTGAGTGCGAGCTGCACGGCTTCATCACGCCCGATCAGCAGCGCCGGCAGGAGCCGGAGCGGATTACGCTGAACGTGGCGGACCTGCTGGACGATCTGATCCGGCAGGCGGACGAGCTGGTCGGAAAGCCCGTGGCGCTTATGACCAAGGAGGATAAGGTAAAGGCCATCCGCTATCTGAACGGCTCCGGCGCGCTGCTGATTACAAAATCTGGCGATAAAATCGCAAAGCATTTCGGAATTTCAAAGTACACGCTTTATTCATATCTGGAAAACAGTAAAACAGGAGGATAAAAAGAAATGAGCAAAATCGATCTGACCATCCACAAAGAGGGCCTTGCCCACAATATTCAGAAGGCCAAGGAAAACAACATCATTATCCCGACCATTGCCCAGATGCAGAATCCGGATCTCATTCCCGAAAAAATCAAGGAAAAGCTGACGCATACCGGCCTGTGGGACGTCGACCCGGTCAACCTGTTCCGGATCAACTGGCACAATGAGGCCAAGGAGACCGGTGGTCTGTATCAGAAGACCCCGAACTATGTCGAAATCCCCTCCTCCGTTTCCGGCGTCAAGTGCCGCATCCTTGCAATGTCCGGCAAGTGGTTCCCCACCGGCTGCCACAAGGTCGGCGCCTCCTTCGGCTGCCTGGCTCCGCGCCTGGTAACCGGCCAGTTTGACGCAACCTATCATCACGCGGTCTGGCCCTCCACCGGCAACTACTGCCGCGGCGGCGCCTTCAACTCCAAGCTTCTGGCCTGCGACTCTGTCGCCATCCTGCCGCAGGATATGTCCAAGGAACGCTTCGACTGGCTCAAGACCATCGCCGGCCAGATCATCGCCACCCCCGGCTGCGAGTCCAACGTCAAGGAGATCTTCGACAAGACCTGGGAGCTCAAGCAGGACCCGTCCATGATGATCTTCAACCAGTTCGCCGAGATGGGCAACCCCCTGTGGCACTACAACGTCACCGGCTACGCGCTGTCCGACCTGTTTGAGAACGTGAAGAAGCCCGGCCAGAGACTTGCCGGCGCCTGCTTCACCTCCGGCTCCGCCGGCACGATGTCTGCGGGAGACCTCCTCAAGGAGCGTTATCCCGGCATGAAGCTCGCCGTCGGCGAAGCGCTGCAGTGCCCGACCATTCTCGATAACGGCTTCGGCGGCCACCGCATCGAGGGCATCGGCGACAAGCACATCCCCTGGGTCCACAACGTCAAGAACACCGATATGGTCATCGATATTGACGACGAAGATTCCCAGCGCCTTCTGCGCCTGTTCAACTGCAAGGAGGGCCAGGCCTACCTCAAGAGCCTCGGCCTCAGCGACGAGCAGATCGAAAAGTTCACCTGGATGGGCATCTCCGGCATTGCAAACGTCCTTTGCTGCATCAAGATGGCAAAGTTCTATGAGCTGACCGAGGACGACGTTGTCGTCACCGTTCTGACCGACTCCGCCGTCATGTACAAGTCCCGCGTGGAGGAGCTGAACGAAATGTACGGCGCCTATTGTGCACAGGCGGCTGAGCTGGATCACAACCTGCACATGCTGGGCCTGAGAACCGACAATATGATGGAGCTGACCTATCCCGAGCGCAAGCGCGTCCACAACCTCAAGTATTACACCTGGGTCGAGCAGCAGGGCATGACGGTCGAGGATCTCAACGCCCAGTGGTACGACGTCAAGAACACCTGGGACGCCGTCCATGCGCAGGCCAAGGAGCTCGACGAGCTCATCAACGCCTTCAACGACGAGGTCGGCCTTCTCAAGGCGCTGTAATTCATAAACTGCATCCAACCGACGGCACGGGGGTGGGGCTCGCCCCAGCCCCGTGCTTTCTTTTATGAATAGGAGAGAATTATGCTGAAAAATGTCAAATGCGCGCGCTGCGTGAAATGCGGTAAGGAATACGAGGCCGTCCCGAACCTGACCAACTGCTCCTGCGGCGGCATTCTGGACATCATCTACGATTACGACTATATCAGGGCGCACTTTTCCAAGCAGACGCTGAAGGAGCGCGTTAACCCCACCATGTGGCGCTACCGTGAGCTCCTTCCAGTGGAGGAAACCACGCCCGACACGCCCCTGCGCGTGGGCTGGTCGCCGCTTTACGAGGAGCCGCGCCTGGCGCAGCTGCTCGGAATCCGGCGGCTCTGGGTCAAGGACGACGGCATCAACCCCACCGCTTCCCTGAAAGACCGCGCCTCCGCCATGGCTGTGGCGAAGGCGCAGGAGGCCGGCGCAAAAATCATCGCCTGCTCCTCCACCGGCAACGCGGCGTCCAGCCTGGCAGGCAACGCTGCAGCCGCGGGCCTCAAAACCTATATCTTTGTCCCCGAGCGCGCGCCCAAGGGAAAGGTCGCACAGCTGATGATCTTCGGCGCGAACGTCATTTCGGTCAAGGGCAATTACGAGGAGACCTTCAAAATGTCCGCCGAGGCGATTGACAAGTGGGGCTGGTACAACCGCAACGCGGCCATCAATCCCTACCTTTCCGAGGGAAAGAAAACGGTCTCGCTGGAGATTGCCGAGCAGCTGAACTGGGAAATGCCGGACTATCTTGCCATCTCCGTCGGCGACGGCTGCACCATCGCGGGCGTCTGGAAGGGCCTGAAGGACCTGTATGCCATCGGCTTTATCGATAAGCTGCCGCGCCTGATTTCCGCCCAGTCGACCGGCTGCTACCCCATCAACCGCGCCATTCAGGAAAATCAGCCCTGGCGTCCGATGGAGGAGAACACCATTGCCGACTCCATCTCCGTCGGCGTGCCGCGCAACGCGGACAAGGCGCTCATGGCCATCCGTGAGTCAAACGGCATCGCCGT
>CAKUHJ010000143.1 GCA_934655935.1 uncultured Oscillospiraceae bacterium
AGACCCTGGTTGCAATCGTCAACCTGCCGCCGCGGAAAATGATGGGTCTGGAGTCCTGCGGCATGCTGCTTTCCGCCGTCCACACGGAAAAGGGCGAGGAAAAGCTGCAGCTGATCATGGTGGACGACGCCATCCCCGCCGGCGCAAAGCTCTGCTGAGCCGCCGTACCCAAGGCTCCCCTTGCTGCAGGGGGAGCCTTTTTGGCGCTTCCGCGCCAGCGGAAGCTGGGCTTTTTCGACAGACTGACCTCCATCCGCAGTGCCGGTGGTTTTTCTTATACAAAAAAACGCCATCCGGGCCCGACTTTTTCTTATTTCTTCGTCCAGGTGCTTGGCAGGAACAGCACCAGCATCGGATACAGCTCCAGCCTTCCAAACAGCATATCCAGGCACAGCACGACCTTTGAAAACGGAGAAAAGGCCGCAAAATTCCCAACCGGGCCGACCAGGCCCAGGCCGGGGCCGATGTTGTTGAACGTCGCAAGCACCGCGCTCAGCGTCGTGCTGCCGTCAAAGTTGTCAAAGGAAATCAGAAGGACGGATGCCATGGCAATGAGCACATAGACAATGAAGTAGCCGCTTACGGCGCGGATGGCGTCGTTTGTAAGGGGCTTGCCGTCGACCGTGACCACCTTGACGGTTCTCGGGTGCAGAATCCGGCGGAGTTCCGCGCCGGCCGCCCGCGCCAGAATCACGAGCCGGGACACCTTCAGTCCGCCGCCCGTCGAGCCGGCGCACGCGCCGACGATCATCAGAAATACCAGAATCACGCGGGACAGCTCCGGCCAGAGATTGAAATCCTCCGTGCAGTAGCCGGTCGTGGTAATCAGGGAGCTTACCGAGAACGCGGCGTGGTGCAGCGCCGTGGAGAAGCCCGGATAAAGCGTGCGGATATTCAGGCTGATCAGAAGGATCGCGCCAAAAATAATGGCCAGATACCAGCGCAGCTCCGTATTTTTGTAGGCCAGATCAAATTTCCGGCGCAGAAGGAAAAAGTAGACTGAAAAGTTGACGCCGAACAGCGCCATGAAGACCGTTGTCACGGTTTGGATATAGGGGCTGTAGCCCGCAAAGGAGTCCGCGCGAATGGCAAAGCCGCCCGTGCCGGCCGTGCCGAAGGCGCAGCAGATCGTATCAAACAGCGGAAGCCCTCCGGCCAGGTAGAAGCCCATCTGGATCAGCGTCAGCGCAAAGTAGATGCCATAGAGGATTTTGGAGGAATCCGCCATCCTTGGCACCATTTTGGAGACGGAGGGGCCCGGGCTTTCCGCGCGCAGAAGGTGAATGCCCTGCCCGCCTTCAAGCTGGAAAATCGCCATCATGAAGACCAGAATTCCCATGCCGCCGATCCAGTGTGAAAAGCTGCGCCACAGGAGCATACAGCGGCTGAGCGCCTCAACGTCCGTCAGAATGGAGGAGCCGGTTGTGGTAAAGCCGGAGATCATCTCAAACACCGCGTCCAGATAAAACGGGATTTCGCCCGAGAGCGTAAACGGAAGCGCGCCGACGAGGGAAAGCACAATCCAGCACAGCGCGACCGTGAACAGCCCCTCCTTGGCATAAATGGTTTTTGTGCGCGGCCTGGAAAGCAGCATCAGAAGCCCGCCCAGACCGGCCGCGCCGAGAAGCACCGCGAGAAAATACCAGCCGCTTCCCTCGCCGTAAAGCGCCGCCGCAGCCAGCGGCAGCAGCATCAGCGCGGCCTCCAGCAGCAGCAGCGCGCCGATGAGATACAGAATCATGCGCTTATTCATGGCTCATGCCCCTTCGGCCGGCGAGAATATCGTTCAGCTCGTTCAGCCCCGTGACGCTGGTCACAACCACAACGCTGTCGCCGGGCTCGATGGCATCCTGGCCGCTGGGGATGAGAATCTTCCCGCCGCGGTCAATGCAGCCGATAAGCAGATTATCGCGCGTTTTCAGCTCGCGCAGCGGAACGCCGCACACGGCCGAGCCCTCCGCCACGCGGAACTCCAGCGCCTCGGCCCGGCCGCCGACGAGCTTATAAAGCGTTTCAATGTTCGAGCCCATGGAGTTCTGCATGGAGCGCACATAGCGGCAGATCAGGTTGGAGGCGGAATAGCGGGGGTTGAAGACGCTGCCGATGTCAATGGCGTCGATGATGCTCTGGAAGGAGGACCGGTTTGTCTTGGTCACAACCTTGATTTTCGGCCAGGTCTTGCGGATATACATGCCGATGAGGACGTTTTCCTCGTCGATGCCGGTCAGCGCGGCAACGGCGTCCGCCTGCTCGACGCCGCACTCGCGGAGCACGGCCTCGCTTGTGCCGTCGCCGTGCAGAACCGCAGCCTTCGGCAGAAGCGTGGACAGCCGCTCGCAGTTGGCATAGTCCGATTCGATGATCTTCACATCGATTCCACTCTCCAGCAGCAGCCGCGCAAGGTAAAAGGCAATCCTGCCGCCGCCGATCAGAATGGCGTTGTGCACGCGCCCGGTCGCCAGATGCATCTGGCGGAAAAAGCGCTGGGCGTTGGCCGGGGAGGCCACGAAGGAAATCTTATCGCCCGCCTCCAGCCGGAACGAGCCGGAGGGAATGAAGACGCCCTTTTCCCCGCGTTCCACCGCGCAGATCAGGACCTTGGCCTTTGTAAGCTCCGGCAGCTCCATCAGAGGTCTGCCGGCAAGAACGGAATCCGCCGGCAGCTGGAACTTCAGAAGCTCTACCCGCCCGCCGCAGAAGGTGTCGGTTTTGATTGCGGAGGGCGTGCGGAGCGTCCGCGCGATTTCGTTTGCGCAGATGAGCTCCGGATTGACCGCCAGGCTCAGCCCCAGATCCTCCGAGATAAGCGAAAGCTCTCCGTCATACTCGGGATTGCGCACACGCGCAATGGTATGCTGCGCGCCCAGCTTTTTTGCCACCAGACAGCACAGCAGGTTCATTTCATCCGACGCCGTCACGGCAATCATCAGGTCGGCCTCGCTCATTCCGGCCTCGACCTGCGTGGTATAGCTCGCGCCGTTTCCCTCCACGCATAAAATATCCAGAGCTTGCTCCGTCTGCTGCAGCGGCACGCTGCTGCGGTCGATGACGGTGATGTCGTGGCCCTCGCGCGCCAGCTGCTCGGCCAGCGTGCTTCCGACCTTGCCGTCGCCGATGATAACGATGCGCATTGCGTTCATCTCCGATCCTTACACTGTAGATTGGATATTATATTAGCACGCGCGGCGTTTTTTTGCAATCTTCGCGGCAGAAGCTTAACGGCGCACGGACAAGGCTAAAACTTTTTTTGGTTTTTTATGGGATTGTGCATGTTGCGCTGTTTTTTGCTTCTGCTTTTGTGTAATTCACAAAATATTCACGTTTGGCATTCTGCATCGTTGAAAAATTCGAAAAGCTGGTGTATATTTGAAGTGTCCTGAAGAATCGGGAAAAGAAACGAGAGGAGTTTTTCTATGGAAATTCAAGTTCTCCCGCTGATTATCGTCGCAACCTATCTCGTCGGTATGATGATCGTTGGCGCGCTGGTCAGCAAGCTGCAGATCAAGAGCGCGAAGGACTACATGGTCGCAGGCCGCCGTATGGGCCTGTTCATGGTCGCCTTCTCCCTGTCCGCCAACAACATCGGCGGCGGCTGCACCACCGGCCTTGCCCAGAAGGCCTTCGGCTCTTGGGGTATCAGTGCCATCTGGTACGTTCTGACCTGCTCCATCGCCATGATCCCGCTTGCGTATTTTGCGCCAAAGATCCGTAAAACCATGGCCATTACCATTCCTGAGGTTGTCGGCCGCCGCTTCGGCAAGTTCTCCAGCAACTTCACCGCGATTCTGTCCGTGCTGTCGCTGTTCTGCCTGACCTCGTCGCAGATTGCGGCCTCCGGCGGCGTCATCCACGCGCTGATTCCCAGCATTCCGCTGAACGTCTGCCTTGTCTTTGCAGGCTTCGTCATCATCTTCTACACCACAATGGGCGGTATGATCGCAGACCAGATCTCCGACCTTGTGCAGTTCTCGATCATTCTGGTCGGCCTCGCAATCGCAACGCCGATCGTCCTCAAGAGCGCCGGCGGCTGGGCCGCCATCTCTGCAGCCCTGCCGGGCGATAAGCTCAACATGACACAGATCGGCTGGGCTTCGATCATTGGCTACATCTTCAACTTCTTCTGCACCTTCCTCGCCGGCCCCGAAATGGTTTCCCGCTTCGAGACTGCCAAGG
>CAKUHJ010000144.1 GCA_934655935.1 uncultured Oscillospiraceae bacterium
CGGTAATTCTGCTCCAGCCGGACCACGCGCGCGCCGGGAAACTGCTGCTCAAAGGAGAGGATGTTGTCAATTGTCGCGCCGCGGAATTTATAGATGCTCTGGTCGTCGTCGCCGACCACGCACAGATTCCCGCTGCCGCCGGCAAGCAGCGCAGTCAGCCGGTACTGCAGCAGGTTGGTATCCTGATATTCGTCCACCAGCACATAGCGGAACTTTCGCTGGTAATAGGCCCGGATTTCCTCGTGCCCCTCCAGCAGCTCCACGGTTTTGAGAATGATATCGTCAAAATCCAGCGCGTTCGCCTCGTGCAGGCGCTTCTGATATTCCTCGTACAAAACTGCAATCCGCTCAAGTCGGTAATCTCCGGCCGCCGCAGCGGCGCCGGCAAAGCGCTCCGGGTCCTCCATGCGCTCCTTGGCCCTGCTGATGGCTGAGAGCACCGCGCGCGGCGGGAAGACCTTCTCGTCCATGCCGCGCTCTGCCAGCACGTCCTTGATCACGCGCTCGGAATCGGCCGTGTCATAGATGGTGAAGCTTCCGCTGTAGCCGGGCAGGCAGTCGATATCCCGGCGCAGAATGCGGCAGCAGGCCGCGTGGAAGGTCATCGCCCACACGTCCGAGGCCGCGCGTTCGCCCAGAAAGGTCTTCAGCCGCTCCTTGAGCTCGCCTGCGGCCTTGTTGGTAAAGGTAATGGCAAGAATGGACCACGGGGCCGCCGGATGCAGCGCGCACAGCGCCTGCGCGCGCGCGCGGTCCTCCTCCTGCGGCGCGCGCAGATAGCCTTCCAGAAAGCGCACGTCCTCCTCCCGGAGGTAGGGCGGAAGCTCCTCCGAGTCCGAGGCCTCGCCAAAGGCGATGAGGTTTGCGATCCGCCGGATGAGCACCGTCGTCTTTCCGCTGCCTGCGCCCGCAAGCACAAGCAGCGGCCCGCGCACGGAAAGCACCGCCGAAAGCTGCATGGGGTTGAGCCCCTCAAACTGCGCGGAAATCACCGCCCGCCGGGCGGCCAGAAATTGCTGCGTAATATTTTGTTCCATGGGTTCACCTTTGGCCGCCGCACGGGCAGCCCCTTCAGAGTGAACCTATTTTAGTACATTTTTTCTCGTTTGTCGATAGCATTTCTTCCGGAGAAAGAAGCCCGCGCAGCGCGCACAGCGCCTTTTTTTCAATCCGGCTGATCTGCACCTGCGACACGCCGACAATCCGCGCGGCCTGCTGCTGCGTCAGGGCCCGGAAATACCGCAGCTCCAGAACCAGCCGCTCCTTCTGCGGCAGCCGCGCAAGCGCGCTGTGCAGGGCCATGTGCTCCAGAAGGCGCTCCTCCTCGTTTCCCTGCGTGAGCACGTCCTCCAGGCAGAAGCCCTCCTCCCCGCTCTCGCGCTGGATGGACTCCATGGAGGCCGTCGCCGTTTCCGCGCTTGCAATCTGCTCCGCCGTAAGCCCCAGCTCCCTGGAAAGCTCGGACAGAAGCGGCTCCCTTCCCAGCCGGAAGCAGAGCGCCTGCCTGGCGCTTTTCACGGCGGCGGCGCGCTCCTTTAAAGAGCGGCTGACTTTGATGGCGCCGTCGTCACGAAGAAACCGGCGGATTTCGCCCGCGATTTTGGGCACGGCGTAGGTGGAAAACTGCGTGCCGTAGGCCGTGTCAAAGCCGGCGATGGCCTTCAGAAAGCCCACGCAGCCCAGCTGAAACAGATCGTCCGGCTCCACGCCGCGGCCAAAATACCGCCGCGCGATGGACCAGATCAGCCCCGAATTCTCCACCACCAGCCGCTCTGAGGCGTCCCGGTCTCCCTGCTGGCTTCTCCGGATCAGCGAAAGCAGCTCCTCGCTCAACGCTTCTGCCCCCTCGGAACAATCCGCCGCTTCATATGTACCGTGGTGCCCTTTCCGGGGCGGGAGCGCACCTCCAAAAGGTTCATGAAGCTTTCCATGATCGTAAAGCCCATGCCGCTCCGCTCCTCGCCGCCGGTGGAAAACATCGGCTTCCGCGCGGCTTCGACGTCCTCGATGCCGCAGCCTCTGTCCTTGACCACGATATCCAGCACCCGTTCCGGCAGAATCCGGCACTTGATCTGCACCAGGCCGATCGTCCCCGGATAGGCATGGACGATGCAGTTTGTCACCGCCTCAGAGACGGCGGTCTTGACGTCGTTCAGCTCCTCCAGGTCCGGGTCAAGCTGCGCGGCAAAGCACGCAACCGCCGCGCGGGCAAAGGCCTCGTTCGCGGATTTGCTCGGAAACTCCAGACTCATCTGATTTTCACATTTCATAATACGGCGCTCCCTTCCTCTTCAAGCTGCAGAAGCTTTTCAATGCCGGAGGCCAGCAGGACCTTCTTCGGCTGCGGCGGTACATTGCGGACAACCAGGCTTCCCCGCAGCTCCCGCATGCGCCGCAGGGCGCTGATGACCACGGCAATTCCGCTTGAATCCATAAACCCTACGTCCCGGAAATCCAGCACGCAGACCTCCGGCAGATAAATATCAATCTTATTGCCGATCACACGCATGAGCTCCTTCGCGCTGTGGTGGTCAATTTCTCCCCGCAGCGCGACGGTCAGGCGCTTATCCTGCAGAAAACTCGTCAGATTCATTCCAATCAACTCCCATAACAGCATAAAATGGACACGCAGGGCCGAGCCTGCGTGTCCATTATAGAAAATATTCCAAAAATTGTATGTCGAAATCCGTGTCCTGTTTATTTTTTCAGGCGCTTTTCGCTTTCCTCCAGCTGGGCCAGCAGCGCGCGGTTCTTTTCCAGCTTCTCGCGCTGCTCGGCGACCACCTTCTCCGGCGCGCGGGAGACAAAGGCCTCGTTGCTGAGCTTCCCCTCAAACATGGCAATCTGCTTCAGGCAGTTGGCCTTTTCCTTTTCCAGGCGTGCAAGCTCCTTTTCCACATCCACGAGCTGGGAAAGCGGCATGAAGAGCTTGGCGTCCGGTGTAACGACGCAGACCATGTCCTCGTGTCCCTCGGGGTCCGCGTCGCAGATGACAATCTGATCCGCGGAGGCCAGGCGCAGCAGATATCCCTCGCCCTGCCGGAACGTTTCGGCCTTCGGCGAGACAACATAGAGCGTGCACTTCCTTGACGGCGGAACGTTCATTTCCGCGCGGCGGTTGCGCAGGGCGCGGATGGCGTCCATCACGGACTCCATATGCTCCTGCTCGGTCGGGAAGGAAAGCCCGCGCTTCACCACGGGCCAGTCGGCCAGCATCAGGAAGCTTCCCTCGTGCGGCAGCGCCTGCCAGATTTCCTCCGTGATAAACGGCATATACGGGTGCAGCAGCCGCAGCAGCTGGTCGAGCACATATACCAGCACCTGCTGCGCCGAGCGCTTGCTCTTCTCGTTTTCGCCGTAAAGGCGCGCCTTCGTCAGCTCGATATACCAGTCGCAGTAGGTGTCCCAGATGAAGTCATAGACCTTTGCGGAGGCGACGCCAAGCTCATAGGCGTCCATATTCTCCGTCACCTCGCGGATGAGCGTGTTGAGCTTTGTAAGCACCCACTTGTCCTCCGCCTCAAGCTCCTCCGGCGCGGGCAGGCCCGGCTGCGCGTCCTCCGGCAGGTTCATCATGACATAGCGGCTGGCGTTCCAGATCTTGTTGGCAAAATTGCGCATGGCCTCGCACTTTTCCACATAGAAGCGCATGTCGTTTCCGGGGGAATTGCCGGTGATCAGGTTGAAGCGCAGCGCGTCCGCGCCGAAGCGGTCAGCCATTTCCAGCGGGTCGATGCCGTTTCCGAGGCTCTTGGACATTTTGCGGCCCTTGTCGTCGCGGACCAGGCCGTGGATGAAGACCGTCTTGAACGGCTCCTTCTTCATCTGCTCCATGCCGGAGAAGACCATGCGCGCCACCCAGAAGAAGATGATGTCGTAGCCGGTCACCATATCGCTCGTCGGGTACCAGTACTTCAGGTCCTCCGAGGAAAGGTCGGGCCAGCCCAGCGTGGAGAACGGCCAGAGGGCCGAGGAGAACCAGGTATCCAGCACGTCCTCCTCGCGCGTGAGATTGGTGCAGCCGCACTTTTCGCAGCGCGTGGGGTCCTCGCGGCTGACATTGATGTGGCCGCAGTCGTCGCAGTACCACGCGGGACTCTGATGGCCCCACCAGAGCTGGCGGGA
>CAKUHJ010000145.1 GCA_934655935.1 uncultured Oscillospiraceae bacterium
GCTGAGGCCGGTTCACAAGATATTGTGGACCGGCCTTTTGCTGAAAAAAGAAGAAGGAGCGTCTGTATGAAAAAAAGCCTGAAGGTATGCATTGCCGTGCTTGCGGCGCTTGCGCTGATTCTCGGATCGTCCGCCGTGACGGTGACGCTGGTTTCCAGGAAATACGAGGCGCTTCTGGATACGCGCTCGGAAACAGAACAGAAAGCCGCGGAGATTTCCGCCTATCTGGAAAAATACTTCATCGACGATTACGATGAAAAGACGCTCGCCGATGCGGCTGCGTCCGCGATGGTGACCGCGACGGGGGACCGCTGGAGCTACTATCTCGCGCCGGAGTTCTATGCCGATTATGCCGAGCAGATGAACAACGCCTATGTCGGCGTCGGAGTTACCATCACCATGGACGAGGAGGCGGGCGGCATGCGCATCGTCGCCGTGGCGTCGGGCGGCCCTGCCGAAGAGGCCGGCGTCCAGATTGACGACATTCTGACCCAGGTGGAGGGGCAGGACGTGCTTTCACTCGGCACGCAGAAAACGCGGGAGCTTGTCCGCGGAGAAGAGGGAAGCTTTGTTTCGCTGCGGCTTCTCAGGGACGGGCAGACGCTCGACGTGTCGGTGGAGCGGCGCAGCATTCAGACAGAGGTCGTCAGCAGCCGCATGCTCGGCGACGAGATCGGCTACATCAAGATCAACAATTTTGACGCCCGCAGCGCGGAGGAAAGCATTGCCGCCGTCGACGCGCTGATCTCCGGCGGCGCGCAGGCACTCTTATTTGACGTCCGCTTCAACGGCGGCGGCTATAAGGATGAGATGGTGCAGCTTCTGGATAAGCTTCTGCCGGAGGGAGAGCTGTTCCAGAGCGAGGATTATACCGGGAAAAAAGAAATCGACCGCTCCGACGCGTCCTGCGTGGAGCTGCCGATGGCGGTCCTGGTAAACGCCGATTCGTATTCGGCGGCGGAATTCTTTGCCGCGGCGCTGCAGGAATACGAGTGGGCTTCGGTCGTCGGCGAAAAGACGACCGGCAAGGGAAATTTCCAGACGGCCTTCCGCCTGTCCGACGGCTCGCTTCTGAATCTATCCATCGGGAAGTATTATACGCCGCAAGGCAGGAGCCTTTCGGAAACCGGCGTTACGCCGGACGTGTCCGTCGAGCTGAGCGAGCAGGCGCGGACGGCCCTCGGCTACGGGCAGCTTGCCCAGGAGGACGACGCGCAGCTGCAGGCGGCGCAGAGCCTTTTGCTGGAAGAACTCCATCCATAAGAAATCGAGACTGTCGAAAAACTATGATCTGCAGCTCTGCGACAGAGCAGCGGGGGAAGCGTGAAGGGGGGCAAAAAGCCCCCTTCGCGTTCAATCAGGCGGTTTTCTGAACTTTTTGAAGTTCAGAAAACCGGGCTCAGCGGGGCGAAAAGACGTTTTCGTCACGCTGATCAGGGGCTGCCGAATGGCAGCCCCTTTGGTTATGATTAGATTTCGGCGGCCTCGACCTCTGCGCCTGTTTCGCGCAGCTGCGCAAGAATCTCCGGCGGGCAGCCGGCGTCCGTGATGACGACAAAGCGGCTGTCCAGCGGGCAGATTCTGGTGAAGCCGGCCCGGCCCAGCTTTCGGTGGTCGGCGGCAATGATGGCGCGGTGCGCGCGCTCGAGCATCATGCGGTTGATGATGGCCTCCTCCGCGTGATAGGTGGTCACGCCGTGCGCCGCGTCCACGCCGTCGACGGAGAGAATGCTCCAGTCCGGCTGGTAGCGCTGCAGCTGCTCCATGGCGTCTCCGCCGAAGGTGAAGCCGTAGTCCGCGTTGACCTCGCCGCCGAGAAGGACCAGCCGCACGTCCGGCCTTCCGGCCAGAAGCCGCGCGGTATCCAGATCGTTTGTCACAACGTTCAGGCGCTTGCGCGCCTCGAGCGCCTGCGCGGCGCAGAAGGTGGTCGAGCCGGAGTTGATAAAAAGCGTGCTGCCGTCTGCAATGTGCGCGAGGACGGCCCGCGCGATGGCCTGCTTTTCGGCCAGGCACTGAATCTGCGCGGAGGGCGCTTCCGTGCGCTTTGGCCGCAGGACCGCGCCGCCCGGTACGCGCTGCAGCTGCCCGGAGGCGGCGAGCGCGTCCAGATCGCTGCGGATGGTCACGCCGGTCGCGCCGAGCGCCGCGCTCAGCTCGCAGACGGTTACCTGCCCGCTGCGGCCGAGCAGCTCCAGAATCTGCCGCCTGCGGATATCTATCTTCAGCTTTCCGGCTGCCATGAAGGCCGCCCCCTTCCTCTTGCGGCGTCTGAGCGGCTCAGAGCGCCTTGTGGTTCAGCCGTTCGCCGACGGCTCCGCCCGGATGAATGAGCGCGAACTGCTCGGCCTGGTAGCCCGTTTCCTCAATCAGGGCGGCCTGCAGCGCATGGAAGATCATGCACAGCGCGGTTGTGGACGTGGTGCCCTGGGCGTTCCACTTGTCGGTTTCCCGGTTGACATGCTGCTTCAGAACAACCTCTGCGCTCTGCGCCAGCGGGGATTCCAGATTTTCCGTCACGGTGATGATGTGCACGCCCTTGGCCCTGCAGATATCGACGATCGGAAGAAGCTCCTTCGTTTTGCCGCCGCGGGAGGCGAAAATCATCACGTCGCCCTTCTGCAGGAAGCCGGTTGCGCCATGGACGGCCTCGGCCGGGGAGATAAAGCGCGCGGGGCGCTCAATGCAGCACATCAGATGGGCCATGTGCTGGCAGATGATGCCGGAATGGCCGCAGCCGGACGTGCCGATGCGCGGAGCCTTGGCAAGCAGCTCCACGGCCTTTGCAAACGCGTCGGCGTCGATATAATCCTTCATTTCGCGGATGCACTGCGCCTCAATGTCGTAGGCGGAATAGATGGCCTGTAACGCTTCTTCTTTCATGAGAAAACGCCTCCTGGATTTGTGTTGAGAATATCCTAACACAAATATTATTTTCTTTCAAGAAAAAAGCGGAAAATTACCGTGCGCAAAGCGACGAAAAAGCCCGCCGTTTTTTATCGAAAACATAAAATATGAAAAATATGATTGACGAAAGCCCGGCAGGAATCTATAATAGACACATCTTGATACGGAGGTGTCCGCATGAACCCTGCACGCAAGATCCAGGCGCCCTTTTTTGAGATCGGGCCCAAGTCCTACCTCTATGGGCAGGACGTCATCGATCTGGCCGTCGCGGCCGATCGGGCTTCTGAAAAATACCACGTCGATATCATCTTTACCACGCCGGTCGTCGAAATCGCGCGGGTAAAGGCGGCGACCAAGCACATTCATGTCTTCGCGCCGCATATGGACCCCATTGTGCCGGGCCGCGGCCTGGCGGACGTGCTCCCGGAGTCGCTGGTTGCGGCGGGCGCGGAGGGCGTGATGCTCAACCACGTGGAAAAGCCGCTGACGCTCGGCGTGCTCAAGAAAACCATCGAGCGCGCGAAGGAGGTCGGCCTGACCACGATTGTCTGTGCGGACTCGATCAAGGAAGCCGGCATGATCGCCATGCTCCATCCGGATATTATCGTGGCCGAGCCGTCGGAGCTGATCGGCACCGGGCGCACAAGCGGCCCGGAGTATGTCGCGGCTGCGGCGAAGGGCGTGAAGGACGTCGATCCGGATATTCTCGTGCTCACGGCTGCCGGCATTGCCAACGGCGAGGACGTTTACAACACCATCCTCGCCGGCGCGGACGCCACAGGCTCGTCCTCCGGCGTTGCGAAGGCGGCGGACCGCGCGGCCATGGTGGACGAGATGATCGGCGCCGTGCGCAGAGCGTGGGATGAAAGACACGCCCGGTAAACCCATTCACCCATTCCATTCAAATTTTATTGGAGGTATTCGAAAATGGAATTCAAACTCGTACAGAAAGAACTCGAACTGCAGTCCCGCGGCTGGATACCCACCTTCCATGACGTCACGACCGACGTGGTCAAGATTGTGGAAGCCTCCGGCGTGAAGAACGGCGTGTGCTGCATCGCTTCCCATCATACCACCTGCTCCGTCATGATTCAGGAGTGCTCTCACGACTTCGACACCTTCGATCTGGAGTTCCTGCAGCATGACCTGCTCGACATCATGCGCAAGATGATCCCCGACTTCGCCGAGGAGCATCAGTACCGCCATCCCGGC
>CAKUHJ010000146.1 GCA_934655935.1 uncultured Oscillospiraceae bacterium
CTGCCGAACGGCGACACGCAGGTTCAGGTCGTTTCCTGGTACGACAACGAGAACTCCTACACCAGCCAGATGGTCCGTACCATCAAGTATTTCTCCGAGCTCGGCTAAGCTTAAAAAGCTGCTGCAAGCCCCCGTCCGGTCCGACCGGGCGGGGGCTCAGCGTGTCGAAAAAGTCTTTTCGCCCCGCTGAGTCCGGTTTTCTGAACTTCAAAAAGTTCAGAAAACCGCTTGATTGAACGCGAAGGGGGCTTTTTGCCCCCTTCACTCTTCCCCCGCTGCTCTGTCGCGGAGCTGCGCGCCATAGTTTTTTGACAGTCTCACCGGGCTGAAAAACTTGTTTCAAGTTTTTCAGCCCGGTTTTTCATGCGTTAGACGTCCGTTAGACGTCAAAATAATTCTCTATTGCGCGCTTATTGACGACGGAATACCACACCAGCGCGCCCAGCACGCCGGCCAGCGGCGCAAGCCCCCAGAGGCCGGGCAGAAGCGCCGTTTCGGAAAGATCGCTCAGCGCCAGCAGCACGCCGTAGGCAGTCGTGACAAGCGCAAGCGCCGCAAGCGGCGGCAGAAGCGTCCGGATATAGGCCGCGGCGTCCCTGCAGTCGGCAGCGCTCTTTTCCTTCGGAATCAGAAGCCCGTTTGCAAACAGCCGCCGCGTAATCAGCAGCCGCACGCAGGTGTACAGGCAGTAAAGCCCGCAGCCAAGCGCGACAAAATCCATCAGTAAATTCATCTGCTGCATGCCTCAGTCCTCCTTTTGCCGTTCCTTTTTCCAGGCGCGCAGGCTTCTGCGCAGAACGAGCAGCAAAAACCCGGCGCCTGTTACGGCGAAGAGGGCGCCCGCCGCAACGGCAAGAATCTGCTCCCTGCTCCACGCGCCCTGCGGCCAATCAGAAACGAGCCCGGAGATCAGCTGCCAGGCCGTATAAAGAAGGTAGGCGCCCGCGAAGCCCTGCACCAGGTTCCTGCGGTTCGTCTCGCGCCGGTCCGGCGCTGCAGGCTCTTCCTGCGGCGTCTGCGCAGGCGCTGGGGTCTGGTTCTGTTCCCGCTCGTGTTCGTTCATTCTGCCAGCTTCCTTTCTGCTTGCTCATATTCCTTCCCGGCCCGGAAGCGCTCAATCATCTCGCCCGTCAGGCTCAGGGGATTGTGCTCGTCCGTAATATCGCCGCGCGCAACCCACGCCGCCTCCGCAAGCTCATCCTCCTGAATGGTGATGGCGTCGGAGCCGTCCAGCTCGCACCAGAAGCCCATGAGCAGCGTGTCCGTAAAGACCCAGGGCTGCGACTTATAAAAGCGGAGATTCCTGACCCGTACGCCGGCCTCCTCCAGAACCTCCCGCCGCACGGTGTCCTCGATGCTCTCGCCGATTTCATTGAAGCCCGCAATCAGCGCGTGCTTTTTGAAGGCGCGGCCCTTATACCGCGTCAGAAGGAGCCGGTCGCCGTTGGTCACGGCGGCAATCACCGCGGGGCAGATTTTCGGGTAGACCGTAAAATGGCACGCAGGGCACACCATCGCCCGCTCCACTGCGCTCGTTTCCATCCGCGCGCCGCAGCGCGAGCAGAATTTCTGCGAGGCATACCAGCGCTGCAGGCTCTGCCCCACCGCGCAGGCCATCAGCTCCGCGGAGGCCGGAAGCGTGCGCAGCTGCGCGGCGCTTTCATAGGAAAAGCCCGCGAGCGCCGGAACCGGTTCCTGCGCAAGATAGAAGGCCCGGCTGTCGATGGAAAACGCGTATTGCATGCGCCCATGCGGCACGGCCCGGATGCACGGCAGCACCGGCCGGCCCTCGTCTATCCGGCACAGAAGGGTTTCGTCCGCGCCGAAGCAGAGCGCGGCGTCCTCCGGCTCGGGCTGCTTCCATGAAATCTCATTGTGATATACATGCGGAAAGATATCCTGAAACATCAGCGCCATCCGCCTCCCTCCGTCTCAAAAAACGCCTGCAGCTGCGCGCGGGACGTTCCCCGCACGCTTCCCTGGCAGAAGCCGCCTTTTCCGCCGCCCCGGCCGCAGAAGGCCTCGTTGAGCCGTTTGACCAGCGGGCGGACGTCCGCCTCCTTCGAGCCGATTGCGTAAAAGAAGCCGTCCTCCCCGCTCCCGGAGAAAACCGCCGCGCGCGCCGCGCCGGAGAGCAGAAGCCGGTCCGCCAGGCGGCGCACGCCGTCCGGCTGAAGGCCGTCCTCAAACAAAAGCACATCCTCTTTTCCCGCCAGCGCCTGCGCCCGGAGCGCAAAGAGCTGCCCCTCCAGCTGCGCGGCGCGCTGCTTGAGCGCGCTCTGCTCGCCCAGCAGCCGCTCCAGGGCCTGCGCAGTTTCCAGAGGCCGGGCGGAAAGAAGCGCGGAATTTTTCCGGTTTTCCTCCGAAAGCAGCCGCAGCATGGAAAACGCCTGCCCGCCGCAGAGAATCTCCAGACGCACGCCCTCATGGAATCTGACGCAGGAAAAAATCTTCACCAGACCGATTTCACCGGTATACGACACATGCGTACCGCAGCACGCGCAGCTGTCCGCCTCCGGAATGCGGACAATCCGCACCTGGCCGCTCAGGGCCTTTTTGCTCCGGTAGGAGAGCGCCTGCAGCGCCTCCTGCGTCGGATAAAGAATTTCAACCGGGCGGTTCTCCCAGATAATCCGGTTGGCCTCGTCCTCGACGGCCTTCAGCTCCTCCTGGCGCAGCGGGCCAGAAAAATCGATGGTCGTAAAATCCGCGCCCATATGGAAGCCGACGTTGTCATAGCCAAAGCGGCGGTGCACCACGCCGGAGAGAATATGCTCGCCGGAATGCAGCTGCATAAAGCCGAATCGGCGCGCCCAGTCAATTTCCCCCACCACGCGCGCGCCCGGCGTCAGGGGCGCGCTGCACAGGTGCACAACCTCGTCTTCGCGCGTATGTACATCCGTCACCGCCGCGCCGCCAAGCGTGCCGTGGTCCGCCGGCTGACCGCCGCCCTCGGGGTAAAAGCAGGTCTGGTCCAGAACAATCTCATATCCGCGCGCGGTTTTTTCGCAGGCGCGCACCTGCGCCTCAAACTGCCTGCGGTGCGCGTCCTCATAATAAAGCCTTCTTGTCATCTGCGGCGCTCCTGTTCTTTTTTGTTATCATATCACAGCCGCCTCTGTTTTTCCACTGTGCGCGCCGTATTTTTCGCCGCGCCGCCGGTTTATGCTTGACGAAGCCGCGCCGCCGCGCTATAATACGCGCAGACCTCATACAATCGAACACAGGGGCGCTGGGAAACCGGCTGAGATTGCGCTTGCGCAGGTCCCTTATACCTGATCCGGGTAATGCCGGCGTAGGAAGCTGATTCGGAAGAAGAACCCTTCGTATCGCACACGCCTGTCCGGTTGCGTGCGGTACTTTTTATTTTCTGAGGTGTATCCATATGACCCGCAAAAAAATGACGCTCCGCTGCCTCTGCGAAGGGGCCATCATGCTGGCCCTGGCGCAGGTGCTGGGCTATCTCAAGCTCTGGACCCTGCCGAACGGCGGCTCCGTCACGCTGTCCATGCTCCCGATTTTCATCTTCTGCATCCGCTGGGGCGTCGGCCCCGGTCTGCTGGCCTCGTTCGCCTTCGGCCTTCTGCAGCTGTTTCTGGACGTTGCATATGCCGCCGGCTGGCAGTCGATCATCGGAGACTATCTGCTCGCCTTCGCGGTGATGGGCTTTGCCGGCCTGTTCCGCGGCAAAAAGCATGGGTTCTATTTTGGCGCGCTGCTGGGCACGTTCCTGCGCTTCCTGGTTCACTATGTGACCGGCGCGACGCTCTGGGCCGAGTACATGCCGCCCGAGTTCTTCGGCATAACGATGACCTCCCCGTGGATTTACTCCGCGCTCTACAACGGAAGCTTCCTTCTTTTGTCGCTGGCGCTGACGCTGATCGTCGCGGCGCTGCTGGAAAAGCCCATGGGCAAGTACCTGCGCGGCGAGGACCTTCAGAAAGCCTGAAAAACCTCAAAATATACTTTGGAGGCGTGCTGTGCACGCCTCCATTTTTGCGACTGTCGAAAGACTATGCTTTGCAGCTCTGCGCCTGCGCAGCGGGGGTAGAGTGAAGGGGGCAAAAAGCCCCCTTCGCGTTCAATAAGGCGGTTTTCTGAACTTTTTGAAGTTC
>CAKUHJ010000147.1 GCA_934655935.1 uncultured Oscillospiraceae bacterium
GTAGTGCAGCGCGTTTTTCTGCGGCATGCCGCCGGTAATCGCGCCGATGACGTAGCGGTATGCGTTCGAGCCATAGGCCAGAAGCCCCTGCGCGCGCTGCGCGGCCAGGCGGCCGATGCGGTAATGCTCCGCAGCGGAGCGGTTTCCAAGCTCCAGCATGTCGCCCAGCACGGCGATGCGGCGGCCGGACGTCCGGATTCCTCCCAGCACGTCCAGCGCCGCCTCTGTGGACTCCGGACCTGCGTTGTAGCAGTCCTCAATGATGGTAAAGCCGTTCTGCTCGTATATTTTCTGGCGCATGCCGGTATTGCGGAAGCTCCCCAGCTGACTTTGCAGCTCCTCCGGCCGCACGCCGAGCAGCAGCCCCGCCGTGATGGCGGCCAGCGCGTTATAAACCGTGTGGCGGCCCAGCACCGGGACAAAAATCTCGAAGCGGTGGCCGAAGCCGGTCACAACGAAGCGCATGCCGTCGTCCAGCTCCTGAATATCGCTTGCCAGAATGTCACAGGCGCGGTTTTCAATGCCGTAGTAATATTTCTTATGCCCGCCGTCGTCGCGGACATTCCACAAAAGCGGCTCGTCGCCGTTAAAAATGCCGCAGCCGTTCTCCGGCAGGCCCTTCATGATTTCAAGCTTTGCCTGAAGGATTCCCTCCCGGCTTCCCAGGTGCTCGATGTGCATCGTGCCGATGTTGGTGATGATGGCGATATCCGGGCGGGCGATGGCCGTCAGCTCCGACATTTCGCCCCGGTGATTCATGCCCATCTCCAGCACCGCCAGCTGCGTATCCGCCGGCATGGCGAGAATGCTCATCGGAAGGCCGATGTTGTTGTTGTGATTGGCCTCGGTCTTCGCCGTGCGGAAGCTGCGCGAGAGAAGGCAGGCAACCATTTCCTTCGTGGTGGTCTTGCCGACGCTTCCTGTCACGCCGATCACCTTGATATCCAGCATGGCCCGGTAGCCTGCGGCAAGCGCGCCGTAGGCCCGGAGCACGTCCGGCACCAGAACCGCAGGAAGCTCCGTTACGCCCTCGCGGCTGACCAGCGCGGCCGCCGCGCCGAGCGAGGCCGCGTCGGAAAGAAAATCGTGTCCGTCCGCCTTTTCGCCCTTCAGCGCCACAAAAAGCTCGCCGGGGCGGATTTTTCTGGAATCCGTCTGGACGCCGGTTATGCGCACATGCTCATATTCCGGCGCAACGCTGCCGCCGCAGAAGCGCGCGACCTGGCCGAGTGTCATTTCCTTCATACTTCGTTCTCCAGGACAGAGGCCACAATTTCCCGTTCGTCCATATGCAGCTTCTCATGTCCGACTTCCTGATAGGTTTCATGTCCCTTTCCGCACAGGACGATAACGTCGTCCTTCCCTGCCTGCGCCATGGCCCAGGCAATCGCCGCGGGACGGTTTTCAAGAATCTTGATCTTAGCGCCGGGTATTTCCCTGGCGCCCCCGGCAATCTGCGCGATGATGGCGTTGGGGTCTTCGGTTCTGGGGTTATCCGAGGTGATGATGCAAAGGTCGGAAAGCTGGGCGCCGATGCGTCCCATGATGGGCCGCTTGATCGGGTCCCGGTCGCCGCCGCAGCCGAAGACCGCAAGGATGCGGCCCTTGCAGAAGCCGCGGACGGTTTTCAGGATTTTTTCCAGGCTGTCCGGCGTATGCGAGTAGTCAATCAGGACGGTATAGTCCTTTCCGGGCGTCGGCACAACCTCCGCCCTGCCCTTGACGCCCCGCGCCGTTTTCAGGCTCGCGGCAATCTCCTGCAGGCCGACGCCGAGCGCAAGCGCCATCTGCGTCACGCACAGGGCGTTGTACACGCTGAAAAGCCCCGGAATGCCAAGCTCCATGCGGCAGCTTTCCCCTCCCGTGACCGCCTCGAACTCCACGCGGTCCGGCCGGAGGCGGACATTTTTTGCCGTCAGCTCCGCGCGGTCGTCTTCCACCGCATAGCGGAGCACCCGGCACGACGCATTCTGCGTAATCTGCGCGGCATAGGGATCGTCCGCGTTCACGCAGCCGGTCTCGCAGCGCGTAAACAGCAGCGCCTTCGCCCGGCAGTATTCCTCCATCGTCCGGTGGAAATCCAGATGGTCCTCCGTGAGGTTGCTGAACGCGCCGACTCGGAAGAAGATCGCGTCCGCCCGGTGCAGCGCCAGCGCGTGGGAGGAGACCTCCATCACCACATGCGTGCAGCCTGCCTCCAGCATCTGCGCAAACAGTCTCTGAAGCTCAAAGGATTCCGGCGTTGTGCGCTCGGTCGGCAGGACCTCGTCGCCGATCATATTCTGAATCGTCCCGATCAGGCCGACCCGCGCGCCGCGGGTCTTTTCAAGGATGTGCTTGAGAAGATAGGTGCTCGTGGTCTTCCCGTTGGTGCCGGTCACGCCGAGCATGACCATTTTCTCCGCCGGGCGGCCGAACCAGTTCGCGCCCAGCTGCGCGAGCGCCGCGCGGCTGGAGGGAACGAGAATATAGGGAATCTCCGTCTCCGGCACGCGCTCGCAGACCACCGCCGCCGCGCCGGCCTGCTTCGCCTTTTCGATGAAGCGGTGGCCGTCCGTCTGATAGCCGGAGATTGCGACAAACAGCTCGCCCGGCGCGATATTTCTGGAATCGTACTGCACACCGCGGATCTCCAGTCCCGGCTCCGCCGCAGCGGCAAGCACCTCAATTCCATCCAAAAGCCTTCCAAGCTCCATAAAGCCCTCCTTAGTCCGAAGCCGCGCTACCGGTTGTAAATTCTACTGTAATTGTAGTACCCCTGTCAACCTCTGTTCCGGCCGGAATATCCTGATAGGCTGCGGTCACATAGGCGGTGCTGATATCCGTACCCTTGGCCTGGACATAGACGCCCGCATTTGCGGCGAGCCAGTTGACGTCCGCAACGGTGTAGCCGATGAAGTCCGGCACCTCGACCTTCTCCAGGCTCTTCTCCGCACCCATGTAGAGAATGATTTCGGAATTGCCCGGAACCTCCTGCCCGGCAACGGGCAACTGATCGGTCACAACGTCTCCGGCGCCGATCACGCGGTAGGTGATGGTGCGCTCGGAGAGGAGCTTCGAAGCCTCTTCCTCCGTACAGCCGGTCACATCCGGCACAACAAAGTTGACGCCGCGGATATCCTCCGCGCTGTAATCCGGCTCCACGCCAAGATACGGCAGAATATCCAGGAAGACGTCGCGCACCGTCGGCGCGGCCATCAGGCCGCCTGAAATGTACTGGCCGTGCGGCGTATAGCTGGTATCGCCGACATGCTCCGGCGTATCCAGCGCCACCAGAACGACATATTTGGGATCGTCAATCGGCGCAACGCCGACAAAGGAGACGATTTTATCCGTGGTCTGCTTTCCGTTTTCATCCAGAACGTCGATTTTTTCGGACGTGCCGGTCTTTCCGCCGACACGATATCCCGGCGTGTGCGCGCCCTTGGCGGTGCCCTCGGTTACGACCTTTTCCATCAGCTCCCGCATCATTTCGGACGTGGACTGGCTGATGACCTGCCTGAGAACCGTCGTCTCCGTTTTTTTCACGGTGTTGCCGGCCTCGTCGATAATTTCATCCACCACATACGGCTCCAGAACGTAGCCCCCGTTCACGACGGCGGAAATCGCGCGCACCTGCTGCAGCGGCGTAATCCGGAACGTCTGGCCGAAAGAGGCCGCAATCAGCGACGCCGTCGTCGCGCCGGAGAGCGTCTCCTTGGAGAAAAACAGGCCGGAGGCCTCGCCCGGCAGATCGACGCCGGTCTTTTCCAGGAAGCCGAAGCCCTTGACATAGTCGTAGAACGTCTCGCCGCCGATGCGAAGGCCGATATGCGCAAAGGCAATGTTGCAGGAGTTTCCGAGCGCCTGTGCCGTCGTCTGCGCGCCGTGGCCGGCGCTCTTCCAGCAGTCGACGGTTTCCTTTCGTCCTGCAAAATCCTCATGCCCGCCGCAGTAGAAGCTGTCGTTCAGCGTGACCGCGCCGCAGTCCAGCGCCGCGGCCAGCGTCACGAGCTTGAAGGTCGAGCCGGGCTCGTAGCCGTCGGACACGCAGCG
>CAKUHJ010000148.1 GCA_934655935.1 uncultured Oscillospiraceae bacterium
GTGTGGTAGACCCCATCCTCCTCGGCGGCTACGACCGCTGGCGCGAGGGCTGGGAGATTGCGAAGCAGTGGGGCTACCGCCGCGGCGGCTCGCTCCACATCATGCACGACGAGGCCTTCTGGAGCAACTTCCATCAGCTGCGCATGATGGAGGACGTTGCCAACGATATGAAGCGGCTGTGCCCGGAGGCGTGGCTTCTGATGGTGTCCAATCCGGTGATGGCCGGGACGACCTACCTTGGCAGATACCATCCGGAAATCAAAATGGCCGGCCTCTGCCACGGGACAAGCATGCTCCGGTTCATCTGCGGCTATATGGGGCTGGATATGAGCCGCGTCAGTTGGCAGATTCCGGGAATCAATCATTTTGTGTTTCTGAATCATTTTTATTATGACGGCCAGGACGCGTTTCCGCTTCTGGACGAGTGGGTCCGCACGCAGAGCGAGGCGCATTTTGCTTCCTGCAAGCCGAGCAGCCTCCTTGGACCGAAGGTCGTCGACCTTTACCGGCGCTATGGCGTGCTGCCCGTCGGCGACACGGCAAGTCCTGGCGGCGGCTCCTGGGGCTATGAATACCATTCCAGCCCGGAGGTTGAACGGCAGTGGAAGGAGGACCCGGAGTGGTGGTTTACGGATTATCTGGAGCGCAGCGCCCAGCGTGTGGAAAAAATCCGCCGGACGGCGGAGGACCCCTCCGCCAGCGTTTCCGCGCTCGTGGGAACGGAGCGCTCGTATGAGCCGATGATTCCGCTGATGGAATCGCTCGGCTGCGGCGTGGAGCATGAGATTGTGGTGAACGTTCTCAATACGCGCGGCTATGTCCCCGGAATCCCGAGCGATTTTGCCGTGGAGGTTCCGGCGCTGTGCGGCAGGCAGGGCATTCAGCCGATTGCGACGGACGCGCTGCCAAAGCCGCTGCTGGCCCGCGCGCTTCACGAACGCGTCGCGCCGGTGGAGCTGGAGCTGGAGGCGTACCGTACGCACAGAAAGGAACTTCTGGTGGACCTGGTGATGACGGACCCGCGTTCGCATTCGCTTGCGCAGGCGCAGGGACTGGTCGAACAGATCCTGAGCCTGGAGGCAAACCGGGATATGCGCGAATGGTACCGATAACAACAAAAAGGCCTGGAATGCAAGCCGCATTCCAGGCCTGATTTTTTGGGGGACTCAGGGGAGGGTGAGAGTCTGCCCCGGCGCAAGCGAAACGTGCTCGTGGCCGGCGTCCAGATAGACGGTCTGTGCGGAGGGATTGCGCAGCATTTTCCCGTCGATGGAGCTGACCAGGCTCTGCGCGGCCTGAAGGTATTCAAAGATTTCAAGATTTGTCGCGTACCAGATGTCCTCGTGGCCGCCCATCTGGCGGCAGAAGGCCTCGATCAGATCCCAATTGTCGTCGTCGTCAAATTCATAGCTGTGGCCCCAGAGATAAAACAGCTTCGGCGCCCAGTTGGTCTTCAGGTCCAGGAACTTCTGCCCGAGGGAAAGAAGCTCCGGATCGCGGTTGCGGCAGGTGGCCTCCAGGCGCAGCCAGTCGGCCGGAAGCGCAAAGCTGTGTGTCACGCGTACGGTGCGGGCGTAGACAATTCCGCATTGGCGGAGCGTCTGAACCACGTCGTCACTGTAGGTTCCCATTGGATACGCGCAGCCGCGGACGATGCAGCCGAACATCTGCTCCAGAGCCTCGCGGTCGCGCACGATTTCCCAGGCGGCCGTTCCGGCGGGAAGCTGCTCAAGGAACGGGTGGAGAAAGCCGTGCACGGCGACCTCGTGTCCGGAATCCCGGTAAAGGGCGAGCGCCTGCTCCCGGCTCAGATGCGGGTGTGCGCTGCGGGGCGCTTCGCCGGAAAAGTACCCGCCGTTGAGATTGAAGGTGCCCCGGATACCGAAGCGGTCCATGATTTCCATCAGGCGGGCGTCCTGCACAACGCCGTCGTCATAGCTGAGAGTGAGCGCCTTTGTGCGATAGCCCGGATAACGGATGAAATAACGATTCATAAAGAACGACCCCTTTCCTCTTTTTCACTGCCCTGAGTTTAGCACGGTAAAAACGCCCGCGTCAAGACGGCAAAAGCGTTCCGGGCAATTCAGATATTCCGGAAAGCCTTTTTTATGAAGGAATTTCGGAATGAAAATAATGGACAGAGCAGAAAAATCTGAACATTGACGCGGCTTTGCGCCGAAGGCTATCATGAAACCAGCGCCGCGGGCGCGGGAACCGCAGCGGCGAAGAAACGGACGGAGGAGAGAAACACAGTGGATAAAAAATGGAAGATCGGCGTCTTTGGAACCTGGCGGGGAATGGCCTTTATCAAGGCGCTGCAGCTGATTGACGAGGCGGAGGTTGCGGCGATCTGCGACCGCGACGAGGAAAAGATCGAGGCGGTCCGCCCGTTTTGCCCGGAGAATGTGGTGGTTGCGCCGGACTTTGACGCGCTTCTGGACAGCGGCATTGACGCCGTGATTCTCTGCAATTATTTTTATGAGCACACGCCCTATGCCATCCGGGCCATGGAACGGGGCGTTCATGTCCTGAGCGAAACCATGCCGGCGGTTACCATGCAGGAGTGCGTGCTGCTGACGGAGGCAGTGGAAAGGACCGGCTGCATTTACTCCTTTGCCGAGAACTATCCGTTCTCGCGCGCAAATATGGAGCTCAGCCGGGTTTATCACAGCGGAATTCTCGGCGAGGTGACCTTCGCAGAGGGAGAATATGTACATCCCATGAGCCCGGAGGAGGACCGGTATTACGCGCCGACGCCGACGCACTGGCGGCGCTACCTGCCGAAGACCTACTATCTGACGCACGCGCTTGCGCCCTTGATGGCAGCCACGGACCTGATGCCAAAGCGCGTCATCGGCAAGGTCGCGGCCGGCAGGGCCTACTGCAGCTCGCGCGGCCATCAGGGCGCGGACGGGGCCGGCATTCTCCTGGTCGAGATGGAGGGCGGCGCGCTGTTCCGCGTGGCAGGCTCCTGCCACTTCGGCACGCGCGGGAACTGGTACCGGCTTGGCTGTGAGAAGGGAGACATTGCCAACGTCCGCGGCACGAACGACAAGGTCCGGCTTGCAATCAACGAGTGGGATCTGACGGAGGAAACCCGGAACATGTGTACGGAGAGCATTTATTCGCCTGCCTTTACAGAGCTCGGACACAGGGCGATGAAATGCGGACACTATGGCGGCGATTTCTGGGTGACGTATCATTTTGTGCAGGACCTTCTTCACGCACGCCAGCCCTATATGGACGTCTACCGCGCGGCCGCAATATCCGCAACCGGCATCCTCGGCTGGAGAAGCGTTCTGGATGACAGCCGCCAACTGGATATCCCGGATTTCCGTGACCGCGCGCAGCGCGAGTCCTACCGGGACGATGCGCTCTGCCCGTTCCCGATCGGCGGAAAAGCGCCGACGCTTCCGGCAAGCTTTTACCCGGCAGACTGATTGCCGCGGCGCGCGCCTCCTTTTTCGGCAAGGGCTGTGGGGAGGCCGCGCGGCGGGAGCCGTTTTCTGACACGCGAAGGTCGCCATGCTTCATCAGGAATGGCGACAAATTCTTTCCCCTTGAATTGGACAATATGCACAAAAATACAGAGAAAAAATAAAATGAACATGTGAAAATCAAAGTGAATATTGCGTTTTGAACGAAATTTCTCTTAAAATTTTCACACAGAGCACGCGGCGCTGCCGCGGGTAGAGGAGGTTTCAAATGGCAAAAACAACATGCGCCGGAGCGTCCGCCAGAGCGCTGGAGCCCTCGCGCGCAAAACGTTTCCTGCTTACCGTCAGGCGGGAGTCGCCGTACCTGGTGATGATGGCGATCCCGATGCTTTACTTTTTCATTTTCCGCTACTGGCCGATGTTTGGCCTTTCCATCGCGTTTCAGAATTACAGGCTGGGCGCGCCGTTTATCAGCGCGGACGCCGACTGGGTGGGGCTGAAATGGTTCGTGCAGCTGGTGAAGGGACCGATTTTCTTCCGGCTGCTGCGCAACACGGTGGCGCTCAGCCTG
>CAKUHJ010000149.1 GCA_934655935.1 uncultured Oscillospiraceae bacterium
GTATTTCACCGTCCTGATCAAGAGTCCGGATTACCTGTTCAAATTCTGGAACTCGGTGATTCTTACGGTGCCGATTGTGCTGGGCCAGCTGATGGTGGCCTCCATCTCGGCCTACGGCTTCACCCGCTGGCGCGGCAAAATCCGTGACAGCCTGTTCTTCTTCTACGTGATTCTGATGCTCATGCCCTATCAGGTCACGCTGGTGCCGAACTATCTGGTCTCCGACTGGCTTGGCCTCATCGATACGCGCTGGGCGATTCTGCTGCCGGGTGTGTTCGCGCCGTTTTCCGTGTTCCTGCTGACAAAGTTCATGCGGAGAATTCCGGTGGCGGTCATCGAGTCGGCAAAGCTGGACGGCGCGAACGAATGGCACATTTTCTGGAACATCTGCATTCCGCAGTGCCGCAGCGCCCTGTACTCCATCGCCATTCTGGTGTTCATCGACTACTGGAACATGGTCGAGCAGCCGCTGGTGCTTCTGAAGGACGCCTCGCAGCAGCCGCTTTCGGTCTTTCTTTCCAACATCAACGCCGGAGAGATCGGCGTGGCCTTTGCGGCGGCCGTGATCTACATGGTGCCGGGCCTTCTGATGTTCCTGCACGGCGAGGCCTATCTCGTCGAGGGCATTGCCCACTCCGGCTCCGTCAAGGGCTGAACCAACACATTGCGCGACAAAGAGGGAGAAAACATGGAAACACAAGTCAAAAAACGCGAGTGGGTCAAAACTGCGCTGATTATCTTTCTGGCGGTTCTGCTGGTGCTGACCTTCTTTTCCAACACATTTCTGAACGCCTCGCTGCCGGAGGTGGCGGCGGTGCAGGTTACCAGCGGCACCGTCAACGCCAAGATCCGCGGTCAGGGCACCGTGCAGGCCAACGAGGCCTATGAGGTCACCATCAACCAGACGCGCACCATCGCCAGCGTCATGGTCAAAACGGGCCAGAGCGTCAGCGTGGGCGACACGCTCTTTGTGCTCGAGCAGACCGAGTCCGACGAGCTCAAAACCGCGCAGGACGAGCTTGACCAGCTGGAGCAGGCCTATGAAAAGGCCCTCATTTCCGCCGGCAACGACGCGGCCACCAAGAACCACGACGTGCAGAAGGCCCAGGAGGCCTACAACGAGGCCGTGGCCATCTATCAGCAGTACAGCACGGTCAGCGCCACGCAGCTTGCGAAAGAGCAGGCGGCCGCAGAGGCAAAGCTGAAGGAACTGCAGAAAATCAGCAAGCAGGCGGAAGAGGCCTATACGGAAGCCTCCTCTGACAGCGAGTATACCGAAGCTCAGGCTCAGGTTACGGCCTCCAAGGGCGAGATTACTTCCCTGGAAGCAGAGATTGAGGGCTATCAGCAGCAGATCAAGGACCTTGACAGCGGAAGCAGCGAGAAGGAATCGCTGCGGCGTCAGATTCAGGATAAGCAGCGTGAAATAGACGATGCAAATGCCACGATTAGTAGCGATCAGTTTTTGTATCTGGATGACTACAAAAAGCTGATGGAGATTTCAGAGAATGATAAGTCAAAGGCTGCCGGATATGCCAAAGATACGGATTTCTTGGCTGAGGAACTTGCCAAGAATCATGGATATAATAACAACAGCTCCTCGTCAAGTGGGGAAGGCGGTACAGTAATTGTCGGGGATTCCGAAGCACAAAAGCGTGCAAAAGAGCTCTCTCTTGCCTTTACAACGCTCGAAAAGGACTACGGGGCTCTTGAGACGCTGAAAATTGAGATGCAGCGTCTGGAAAAGGATCTTTCCAATGTGGATGATAACGCAGAAGCCTCCAGACAGAAGATTCTGGACAAGCTCTATACGGCGCAGGATAAGCTGAGCGAGGCAGAGCGCACACTTTCCAAGGCGGAAGATACGGTTTCCAAGTGGGAAAAGACGCTCAAGCGCATGAAGGAAGAAAAGGACGCCGCGTCTGACGCTGCGACTGCGCAGCAGGAGGCTGTAGACAAGCTGACAACAGCTGCTTCTGCGGCAGACACCGTAAAGAGCACAAAGCAGACGCTGGAGGATCTGCTGTTCAACCAGAGCCTGGGCGACACGACCTCCGTGGACATGAAGGCGCAGAAGGAGCAGATTGAAAAGAAGCGGGAGGAAATCTCCAAGCTCGAGGACAACTCCGATGAGCTGGAGGTCAAGTCCAAGGTCAACGGCACCGTCAAGGAGATCAACGTCTCCGCCGGCAAGTCCGTCGGCAAGGATATGCCGCTTTGCTCCATCAACGTGACCGACCGCGGCTTCACCGTCCAGATTTCCGTCACGAACGACCAGGCCAAGAAGGTCAAGGTCGGAGATCCTGCGGAGCTGGTCAACTATTGGGGCGGCGATCTCAAGGCGACGCTCGAGTCCATCACGAACGACCCCCAGAACCCCGGCAAGAGCAAGCTCCTGGTCTTCCGGCTGGACGGCGAGGTCGACGCGGACCAGACCCTGACGCTTTCCATCGGCCAGAAGAGCGCCAACTATGACGCGCTGGTGCCCAATGCCGCCGTCCGCTCGGACAGCAACGGCTCGTTCGTGCTGGTGCTTGTGGCAAAATCCACGCCGCTCGGCAACCGCTATACCGCCACGCGCGCGGACGTGCAGGTGCTGGCGAAGGACGACAGCAGCTCTGCCGTCACGGGTCTGAGCTATTCCGACTTCGTCATCACCACCTCCACCAAGCCCATCGAGGCCGGAACCCAGGTCAGGCTGGCGGATCAGGGATGAGCGGGAAATTTCAGAAAAAGCGCAGTGCGCTTCCGCTCCGGCAGCTGGCGGTGCTGATTCTGGCCGCGGCGATGGCGCTGGGCAGCGCCGCGTGCCTGCTCAGCCTCCGGCATGCTTCCGGGAGCCTGATTACGCAGTCCGCAGGCGAGAGCTGGCGCGGCGCAAACGCGATGAAATTCGTGCAGGTCTCGGCCTTCCTGCCCGTGGATGAGGAAATTACCGAGGCCCAGATTGAGACCTTCCACCAGAGCATCGACGCGGCCGCGACGGCTGCGTCTCTGGAAAAGCCGGAGACCGGCAGCCTCTATGCCGAGTGCTATTATGCCGAGACGAAGCTTTCTGTCTCCGGCCCGGCCGGAAGCCAGACGGACGTGCGGACGCTCGGTGTCGGCGGAGATTTCTTTACATTCCATCCGCTGCAGCTGCGCGCGGGCTCGTACCTCACCAGCGGGGATTACATGCTGGACCGTGTGGTGCTGGACGAAACGCTGGCCTGGTCCCTGTTCGGCAGCAGCGACGTCGCGGGCATGGAGGTCACGATTTCGGGCCGGAATTACCCGGTCGCGGGCGTTGTGCGGCTGGAGGACGACGCCTTCAGCCGGAAGGCGCGCGGCGACAAGCCCCTGATGTTCCTGTGCTACGGCGCGATGAACGCCATCCAGGAGTCCGGAATCCGCGCCTACGAGGTGGTCCTGCCGGAGCCGATTTCCGATTTCGCCCTGAATCTGGTCACGGAGAAATTCCCGGCCGGCGACGGCGTAATCGTTCAGAATACGGGCCGGTTCGGCTTCGTAAGGCTTCTGAAGGTGTTTTTCTCGCTGGCCGAGCGCTCGATGAACACGAACGCGGTGATTTATCCCTATTGGGAAAACGCCGCCCGCCTGTGTGAGGCAAAGGCGGCGCAGCTGCTGTTCGCGGCGCTGGCGCTGGCGCTGCTGCCGGTGGGGCTGGCGCTGACGCTTGCAATCCGCTGGACGCTCAGGACCGTCCGCCGCGCGAAGGACAAGGCTGTCGCGGCCGTGGAGGAGCGCGTAGAGGAAAACAAGCGCAGGCACTATGTCCGCCGCGGCATCTGAAGCCATGCGCATAAATGCAGAAAACGGGCGCGCTGCCGATGCAGCGCGCCTCAGCGTGTCGAAAAAGTCTTTTCGCCCCGCTGAGCCCGGTTTTCTGAACTTCAAAAAGTTCAGAAAACCGCCTTATTGAACGCGAAGGGGGCTTTTTGCCCCCTTCACACTA
>CAKUHJ010000150.1 GCA_934655935.1 uncultured Oscillospiraceae bacterium
GTATTTTGCGTGTACCCGGCGCCGGAAAGCCCGACGCCCATCGCTTCGGCGAGCGTCTTTGCCGCCGGCTGCAGGCGCTCCTGGCGCCAGTGCGAATCGGTTTTGTAATAGTCCTCCAGGCAGAGCGAGCCGAAAAGGTCAATGTATTCGGCAAAGGGCGTCTGCGCGCGCAGAAGCTCTGCAAGGACCTGGTCGTCCGTAAAGGGGCGGCCGGCGGAGGCGGCCAGAAAATAGCTCTTGTCCGGAATCACGGAAAGGTAGACCCTGCAGTCCGTATCGCGCAGGAGCGTGTCATAAAGCGCCTGAAAGCGCCCTGCGGCGTATTGAACCGAAGCCTCGTCCAGAGGGTCTTCAAGCTTTGCCGCATAGCCCTGGGAAAGGTAGACGCCGTCGACGTCCCGCTGCTGCAGAAGCGAGTAGAGCGTTACGGCGTGCACACAGCGTAGCTGCGCCCGGAGGGGGAACTGATCCTGCAGATAGGTTTCCAGCCTGGAGGCGTACGCGCCGCTCAGAAGCGTGCCGGCCTGCAGCGGCGGGCGCGTGGCCAGACGCCGCCGCTCGGAGGCGGAGATTTCGTCGGGCGATTTCAGAAGGAACCAGGCGGCAAACCCCAGAACCAGCAGCGAGAGGAGGCCGACGGTCAGAAAATTCTGTTTTTGCTTGTTCATGGGCACACCTCAGAAGCGGAAGTAAAGAAACGGGTTGGACGAACCGCTGACAAGAAACGCCGTGCAGAGGACCAGCAGGGCGGCCAGCGCGGCGGGGAAGAGAAGGCCGCTGAGCCGGCTTTTCTGCAGGCGCGCGGCAAGCCACGCGGGAAGCGGCGTCGCGCCGAGCGCGGCAAGCAGCAGCGTGGGCGCGTAGCTCTGCAGCAGATAAAGGCTCCGGGCGTCGGAAAAGGGGAGCGAAGAGAAGCCCAGAAGCGCGGAAAGCGACCGGACAGCCGCCGGAAGATTTTCCGCCTGAAACAGGACGAAGCCGAGCGCGACAAGCACAAGCACATAGACGTGCTTCAGAACGCGCGTCTTTTCCAGAAGCTGCCCGAGAAACAGCTTTTCCAGCGCCAGAAACACCGCAAAGAAAAGACCCCACAGCACAAAGTTCCAGGCCGCGCCGTGCCACAGGCCGGTCAGCGCCCAGACGATGAAAAGGTTCAGAAGCCACCGGGGCCGGGAAACGCGGTTTCCGCCGAGCGGAATGTAGACGTAATCGCGGAACCACGAACCGAGGCTGATGTGCCAGCGCCGCCAGAAATCCGTAAGGCTGGATGCGCAGTAGGGATACCGGAAGTTTTCGGCAAAGCGGAAGCCGAGCAGAAGGCCAAGGCCGATGGCCATGTCGCTGTAGCCGGAAAAATCGAAGTAGATCTGCAGCGTGAAGGCCGCTGCGCCAAGAAGCGCGGAAAGAACGCTTTCGGCGCTTCCGGGCGCGCAGGTATCGGCCAGCACGGACAAAACGTTTGCAAGCAGCACCTTCTTCCCCAGGCCCAGCACGAAGCGCTGCGCGCCTGCGGCGGCATCGCAGAGGCGGACGCTGCGCGCGTCAAGCTGCGGCGCGACGTCCGTATAGCGGACAATCGGCCCCGCAATCAGCTGCGGGAACATGGCGATGTACGCGGCAAGCTTCAGAAGGCTTTTCTGCGCCGCCGCCCTGTCCCGGTAGACGTCGATGACGTAGCTGAGCGTCTGGAAGGTGTAGAAGCTGACGCCGAGCGGCAGCGCAAGCTTCAGAAGCGGCACGGAGGTATGCGTGAGCGCGCCCACGCTCTGCAGGAAGAAGTCCGCATATTTGAACACGAACAGCGTGCCGAGGCTGAGAAAAAGCGAGAGCAGGAGCCACAGGCGCGCGTGCACGCGGTCCCGGTCGATCAGACGCGCAAAAAGATAGCTCTGTACAATGCCGAAGAGCATGACGGGCACGAACCGGGGCTCGCCCCAGGCGTAGAAAACAAGGCTTGCCAGCAGCAGCGCCGCGTTTCGCCCGCGGGCCGGCGTAAGATAGTAGACGCCGAGCGCCGCGGGCAGAAAAAAGTACAAAAAGGTCAGGCTGGAGAAGAGCATGCGCTTATACGATGGGCTCGTCGTAGACGATGACGAGATCCGGATAGCTGGTCTGCAGCGCGTCGCGGAAGGCGTTGATAAGCTCCTCCAGGCCGAACATCGCCACGACGTCGCCGCCGTAGGTCGCGATGACGAGCTTGTCCGGGAAGCCGCACATCCAGTGACGGCTCTGCAGCGTGTCGTGCATAAGCCCGGCGAGCGTTCCGGCGTCCTCCGCGCCTGCGGTATGGAATGCGCCGCAGGTAAAGGTGTTGAGGTTCATCATGTGAATCAGCGAGGCGGCGTCGTCCATCAGGGCGGCGGCGTCTGCGGGCACGACCAGCAGGCTTTCAAGCGCTGCGGCGTCGGTCACAGGAAAGTGGCCGGGCTCGGCCTCGACATTGCTCTCATAGCTTCCACCGAAGGCGGGAAATTTGCTTTCCTCGGGCATGGCGTCCCAGGCGGTTTTCAGAAGCGTGAGCGGGGCGACGTCCGCGGAGGCCGCGGGAGCCTTCTGGCAGGCGCTCAGGCCGAGCAGCAGAACGAGGGAAAGAACGACAGCGGTGATTTTTTTCATAATTGGTTTCTCCTTGATCAATTGACGCAAAAAGCGCGCCTACCGTGTAAGACGCACTTTTTGGCGCGGGGTTGCAGAATTTATGTTTTTCCGCAGCGCTGCAGAAAGCGCTGCAGAAGCGCCGCGCCGTCCGGATGCGCGGGCGTAAAGAGCTCCGGGTGGAACTGGCTGCCCATGAGCGGGCGGGTTTTGTGGCGTACGAGCTGAACGCGGCATTTTTCGGAGCTGGCGAGCAGGTCGAACGTCTCCGGCGCGGCTTCTATTTCATACCGGTGCAGCTCCAGGCACGAAAAGCTCCGCATGGCTTCTGCCGCGGCGGAAGCCGGGGTGAGCGCGGTAAAGCCGAACTCTCCCTCGGGCGCCTGCATCCGGCGGATTCGTCCGCCAAAGGCGGCGCACAGAAGCTGCATGCCCATGCAGATGCCGAACACGGGAAGCTGCGTCTGCCGCAGCCAGGCGAGCAGCGCGCCGTATTCCGCGTCCACCTGCGAAAGCACGACGGCGGAAAAGCGGCCGGAGAGCACGGCGCAGTCGGCGTTCAGCGCGGCGGCGCGCGCAATCTGCGTATGGTGCAGAACGGACACACGGCACGCAGCAAGCTGCGGCAGGACCGCCTGCAGGTTCGGAATATTGCAGATCCCGTCCGGCAGGCCGTAGCGCGCCGCGTCCGCGATGCGGCCGGGATCGTCCGGCGCGGCTTCGTCAGAAATGAGCAGAACGTGCAGCATGATGTATTTCCTCCAGACAGACAAGCGGTAGCCGGCGGCGCATGCACCGCCGGCCGCCGGAAAAACAGGCGAAGGATTACTGATGAATGGTGGTGCCGGTTTTGCCGGCGATGCCGTCCTTTGCCTTCTCAAGGAGCGTGATGAGCGCCTTGCGTCCCGGCTTGGATTCGGCAAATTTTACGGCGGCCTCTACCTTCGGCAGCATCGAGCCGGGGGCGAACTGGCCCTCGGCGGCGTATCTGCGCGCCTGCTCGGGCGTGAGCTCGGAAAGCCACTGCTCGTTCTCCTTGCGGTAGTTGATGGCGACCTTCTCCACGGCGGTCAGGATGATCAGCATATCCGCGTCCAGCTGCTCGGCCATGCGCTCAGAGGCAAAGTCCTTGTCGATGACGGCGGGCACGCCCTTGAGGTGGAAATTCTCCTCCTGTACAACGGGGATACCGCCGCCGCCGGCGGCGATTACGGCGTGACCGGCGTTCATGAGCGCTTTGACTGTCTCAATTTCTACAATCTGCTGCGGCTTGGGGCTGGCAACAACCTG
>CAKUHJ010000151.1 GCA_934655935.1 uncultured Oscillospiraceae bacterium
GTTCAACTGGCGGCAGCTCTGGCGGACCTTCAAGGACGCCATCTGGGCTATGATCACGCCGATCATCATCATCGGCGGCATCCTGGGCGGCATCTGCACGCCGACAGAGTCCGGCGCCATCGCCTCCGTCTATGCGCTGCTGTGCGGCGTCTGCATCTACAAAACCATCAGCTGGAAGGACATTCCCTCCATTCTCTGGGAAACCGCGCTGACCAGCGGCGTCATTCTGGTCATTGTCTCCACAGCCTCCATTTTCGGCTGGTGCCTGACCTACGCCAGAGTCCCGCAGGCCGTCGCCGCAGCGATTTCCACGCTGACCTCCAACAAGACGGTCATGATGCTGATCATTACGATCATCTATCTCTTCCTTGGCATGATCATGGAAACGACCGCCATCATCCTCACCACTGTCCCCATTATGATTCCCGTTGTCAACCTGCTCGGGATTGACCCGGTTTATCTCGGCGTTATGATCGCCATCATCATGTCCGTCGGCACAATTACCCCGCCGGTCGGCACGGTGCTGTTCATTCTCTCCAAGGTAACCGGCTTGAGCATTGAGAAGCTGACCAAAGAAATGGTTCCCTGGTATCTGCTGCTCTTTGGCGTGCTGCTGCTGCTGATTCTCTTCCCCGATCTGGTCATGTGCATACCGAAGCTGGTCTCATAGGGACGCCTTTTTCACAATTCAAAGGAGATTGATTCAAATGACAAGCAGAGAACGCGTTTACGCCGCCATCCGCGGCCAGAAGCTTGACTGCTGCCCGGTTACGCCCTATGACGGCAACTTCTGCATCCGTCATTCCGGCTACGCGCTGGGCGACTGCTATACCGACGCAGCCACCATGGCCAAGGCGCAGCAAATCGGCCGCGACCTGACCGGCCAGGACACCGTCAACGTCCAGTCTGAGCAGTATTATATGTGCGAAGCGCTGGGCGTCAAGACACAGCTGAACAAGGACAGCCTCCCCGCCGTTCTGGACGTTCCCGTCAAGGAGCTTACGGACGTGGAAAAGCTGCACGTGCCGGACCCCTATACCGAAGGGCGTATGAACGTCTACATTGACGCCGTCCATCTTCTGCGCGAGCACTATCAGGGCGAGGTCGCCATCCGCGCCTGCGGCGCAGGCCCCTTCACCATCGCGGGCCATCTGATGGGCCTTGAGAACTTCCTGACCACCATCATGTCCGCCGAGGTCGACGAGGACGAGGAAGCGCAGAAGTATCTGCTCCAGATGATCGACATCTGCACCGAAACCCTGATCCGTCATGCCACCGCCTGCGTGCAGGCCGGCGCCGACATCATCCAGAACGCCGACTCTCTGGCTTCGATGAACATGATCTCTCCGTCCATCTATATGAAGTACGCGTACCCGTTCGAGTGCAAGTTCTTCTCCGCGATGGACAAGCTCAAGAAGGATCATGACTTTATCAAGCTCCTTCACATCTGCGGCAACAACTCCCGCGTCTCTACGCATATGGCCGATACCGGCTGCGACGTCATGATCGTCGACAGCATGATCGACTTTGACTGGCTGTGCAAGACCGTCGGCGACCGCGTCGCGCTGATGGGCAACCTCAACCCCGCCGCGCTTCTGTACCGCGGCACGCCGGAGGAGATCACCGAGCAGGCCAGAAAGACCATGGAGATCGCCACGCGCAACCATACGCGCTTCTGCCTCGGCAGCGGCTGCGAGGTCGCGGTGGACGCTCCGCTGGAGAACGTGCAGGCCATGGTCCGCGCGGGCCACGCCTGGACCTACTGATTCTCTTCTTATTCAAAAGAGCCGCCGGTCCGCCGGCGGCTTTTTGCCGCTGCTGCATGTCGTTTTTTGTTGCATATTGCCGCAGCCTCCGGTATACTATCCGTGAAAGAAACTGAAAAGAGGATTTCCGCATGAAAAAGAAAAAGCTGCTCTGCTGGCTCCTGCCGCTTCTGGCCGTGTGCATCGCCGTCTTCACCGCAGCGTGGATGCTTTCCGTCCGCGCCGACCAGCTGCACACCGCGCGCCACGCCCGCTATCGCGCCGCGCTGGAAAACGCAAAAAAGGCGACGCTGACCGTCACGGAACGCGACGAGACCTGCGGAAGCTTCACCCTCCAGGAGCTCGGCCTTCTTTCGCAGGCGGAAGAAACGCTCTCGCGTCAGTTCAGCCGCACCGAGCAGATGAACGACGCCGATTTTTCCGTGCTCGGCCTGATTGGCCGGGTCCGGTGGTATCTGAGCAAGGAGCCGGCGGGCACGGGCCTCTATCAGGCGGACGGCAGCGCGGCGGATACCGGCGCCGTGCTGGACTTTCTGAACGCCATGCCGCGCACCGCAAGTGAAGACGCTGCCGCTTCGTTCGTCAACGCCCGCTATATCTGTACGCCCGAGGTGCAGGGCACGGAGCTGGACGACGAGGCCGTCGACACGCTTCTGCGCGCCGCAATCGGCGAGCTCTGCGTCACGCCGGAGCGCGCCCCGCAGGTCTCTGTGGAGCTGACGCAGACCGACTGCTACCGAAAGCCGGAAATTCTCTCGGACGATGAAACGCTGAGCCCCGACGCCGTGCTTGCCCGGGCGCTGGGGACGCTGCAGATTCCGGTGCACTTCGCGCCCGGCGGTCTGGAGGACGAGGAAAACGGCACGCAGACTCTGGAGGCAAAAATGCTCCTGTCCGTCGACGCCGGCGGCGCGCTCCAGGTCAGCCGCGACGCACTTCTTGCACGCTGCGAGGCATGGGCCGAGCAGTACTCCACCGGCCTGACTCCCTATCGCTTCGACTCCTATGTGGATGGCCTCCGGGAAATTTACTTCCTGCCGGTCACCTACCAGCTGGATTCGCAGGCGCTTGCGGACGCGCTGGAGGCGCAGCTTCTTTCGCTGCAGAGCGGCACGGTGGACGCGCCCTTCCTTTGCCTTGACCGCAGCGGCGAGCCCTTCGGCCTCGGAGATACCTATATCGAGGTGGATCTGGACAACCAGGTCATGACCATGTTCAACGACGGCAAGCTCGTCGCCACCACAGACATTGTCTCCGGCCGCGCATTGGACCGCAAGACCGTCACAGGCCTCTACCACGTGGAAAACAAGGAAACAGACTGCTATCTTTCCGGCCCGGATTATCTTGTCTGGGTGCAGTATTGGGTCGGCTTCTACGGCGCTTATGGGATTCACGACGCCAACTGGCGCTCGGAATTCGGCGGCGAGCTCTACCTTCTGGACGGCTCACACGGCTGCATCAACACGCCGGACGAGGCCATGGCCGCCATCCATACCGCCGCCGAGGTCGGCGACCCGGTTCTGGTCTACGGCTACAATACCTATTATGAGCCCGGCCAGCGCGACCAGGCCTTCATGGACGAGCAGCAGCGGCTGAAATACGAATACCTTTATTGGTAAAGCCTGCAGACCTTCCTGTACGCTTCTCCAAAAATCCCCCAGCGCGGCATTTTCCGCGCTGGGGGCATTTTTCTCCCGCCGGGGGTAATTTACTGTGCCTGCTTTGCAATCTGCGCAAGCAGAATTTTTTCCGCATACCCGCAGGCGCGCTCGACAGAGCCGGACTCGAAGGGATTTGCCAGGTTTGCGTAGCGCAGCGTTTCCAGATAGCTGCGGCTGCCGCCGGCTTTGCAGAGGTTGAGATAGTCCTGCCAGGCCGCGGCCTTATCCTCGGCATACTTCTTCTTGAACTCCATCGCACCCATGGTGGTGAGCGTATAGTTGATGTAGTAGAAGGGATAGAGGTAGATGTGCAGCTTGTGGTACCAGTAGCCGCCGCGCGCCATGAACGCATCGTCCTCGTATCTGCGCCAGGGCATATACTTTTCCTCCAGCAGATGCCACTGGTACGTCCGCTCCTTCGGCGTCAGCTCCGGATGGGCATAGC
>CAKUHJ010000152.1 GCA_934655935.1 uncultured Oscillospiraceae bacterium
GTATTACGCACAATGTCCTGAACGCGAAATACCACGAAAAAGAGGCCGAGATTATCGCGCAGGCGGGCCATCTGGGCGCGGTGACCATCGCGACGAATATGGCCGGCCGCGGCACGGACATCATGCTGGGCGGCAACGCGGAGTTCATGGCAAAGAACGAGCTTCGCCGCCAGGGCATGGACGATGCGCTTCTGGCAGAGTGCAATTCGTTCGCCGAGACGGACGACGCGGAAATCCTTGCCGCGCGGGAGGCCTATACCGAAGCCTATCAGAAATTCAAGCCCCAGGTCGAGCAGCAGGCCGCGCTGGTGCGGCAGGCGGGAGGCCTGTTCATTCTCGGCACCGAGCGGCACGAGTCGCGCCGGATTGACAATCAGCTGCGCGGCCGCGCCGGACGCCAGGGCGACCCCGGCGAAACGCGCTTCTACCTTTCCATGCAGGACGACGTTATGCGGCTGTTCGGCTCGGAGCGCGTGCTTTCCATGATGGACTCGCTCGGCATTGACGAGGATACGCCGATTGACGCCAGGATTCTTTCCGGCGCGATCGAAAACGCGCAGAAGACCGTGGAAAGCCGCAACTATCAGGCCAGAAAGAGCGTCCTGGAATATGACGACGTCATGAACATCCAGCGTAAGATCATCTATGAGCAGCGCCGCCAGGTGCTCGACGGCGAGGACCTGCAGAAAAACATCCAGGCCATGATGCGCTTCTACGTGGAAACCTATGTCCACAGCGCCTTCGGCGAGCAGCCGGCATTGGCCGACGCGCAGGCCTTTGCGTCGATGCTGAGCCACTTTGAGGGCGTATTCTTCCCCAAGGGCGCGTGGCTCCTGCCGGAGCAGGAGCTTGCGCAGCTGACGCGCGTGCAGGCGGAGGAAAAGCTCCTCTCCCTGATGGAGGAAACCTACCGGAAGAAGGAAGCGCAGTACGGCAGCGCCACCATGCGCGAGCTTGAGCGTATTGTGACGCTCCGCGTGGTGGACGAATACTGGATGGATCACATCGACGCGATGGACGATCTGCGGCAGGGAATCCGCCTGCGCGCCTACGCGCAGACCGACCCGGTCATCGAGTACAAGCGCGAAGGCTTCGAGATGTTCGAGGCCATGAACAACCAGATCAAGGAGGAAATTGTCCGCAGGGTCTTCCTTGCGCGCATCAAGACCGACGAAGAGCTCAAGCGCGAGCGCGTGGCCAAGGTCACGGGCGAGGGCGCGGGCGGCGATAAAACGGTCCGCCGCCAGCCGGTGGTGAAAAAGATCAAGGTCGGCCCGAACGACCCGTGCCCCTGCGGCAGCGGGAAAAAATACAAGAAATGCTGCCGGGACAAGGACCTGGCCGCACAGGGAAAGTAAGCCATGTTTCAGACCTGCAAAAAGGGCGCGCTGGAGTATCTGACGGCGGACAGCCTAGAAGGAAGCGTCCACTGCTTCTCCACCCGCCTGGGCGGCGTCAGCACGGGGGTGCTGGAGAGCCTGAATCTCGGCGTCCACCGGGGCGACGCGCCGGAAAACGTACTGGAAAACTATCGCATTCTCGGCGAGGCCGTGGGCTTTTCTCCGCGGCAGACGGTCTTCCCCATGCAGCGCCACACCGCCCGCATCCGCCGCGTAGGGCGGGAAAACTGCGGCGAGGGGCTTTGGCGCGACGTGCCGGAGGTCTGCGACGGGCTGATTACCAACGAGCCGGGCGTGGCGCTGTGCTGCTTCTCGGCGGACTGCACGCCCATTCTGCTCTACGACCCGGAAAAGCAGGCCATTGCCGCCGTGCACGCCGGCTGGCGCGGTACGGCGCAGGGCATTGCCGCGCAGGCGGTGCGTGCCATGCAGCAGGCCTATGGCTGCCGGGCGGAGGAGATCCGTGCGGCAATCGGGCCCTGTATCGGCCGGTGCTGCTTTGAAACCGGCCCGGAGGTGCCGCAGGCCATGCGCGACGCGCTGGGCCCTGCGGCACAGACGGCAATTTTTCCCCAGGGCGAAAAATTCCATGTGGACCTCAAGGCGCTCAACCGGCAGTTTCTGCTGCGCGCCGGCGTGCGCGTCGTCGACGTCAGCGAGGACTGCACCATGTGCCGGCCGGAGCGCTTCTGGTCGCACCGCGTGACGCAGGGCGCGCGCGGGAGCCTGGCCGGGATCATCATGCTCAGAGAGGGGGGCGCTTCTTGCAAAAAAGAATAAGAGCCCTGCTGGCCCTGACGCTTGCGCTGGCGGCGCTCTGCGGCTGCAGCGGCAGTGCGGGCGACTGGGTTCTGAAGCTCTATCCGCCGAAGGACCAGCGCATTGTCGACCAGCAGCAGTCGGCGGACGAAGCGCCGAAGCAGGAGATCGAAAGAACCGATGTGAAAACAGAGGTGCTGTCCAGCGTCGATTCCTTTGGCCTTGCCTATCAGCCGGACTACGGCCTGCATCCGTATAACTGCGAAAGCCTCAACAACCGCGTGATTCTCTCGTTTCTCTACGAGCCGCTGTTTGCCGTAACCGCGGATTATGAGGCGCAGCCGGTTCTTGCGGAGGACTATGAGGTCTCCGACGACGGCCTGACGACGACGGTGCATCTTCGCAGCGGCGCGCGCTTTTCCGACGGAACGGCGCTGCGGGCAGAGGATGTAACCGCCTCGCTGGAGGCCTCCCGCGGCTCGGAGTATTACGGAACGAGGCTCCGGAATGTGACCTCCATTGCGGCGGCGGATGAAAAAACGGTCGTTTTTACAACCGGGCTTGCCTATGAGTGCCTGCCGCTGCTGCTGGACGTCCCGATTGTAAAGAGCGGGACTCTGGATTTTCCTTATCCGGTGGGCACCGGTCCGTACCGGATGCGGAGCACGAAGGAGCTGCTGCGGGTGAAGGATTGGTGGCAGGATACGGAGCCTCTGGTGGATTTTGACACCATTGTGCTGACGCAGGTGACGACCTCCGCCGATATCCGGGATAATTTTGAGTATGAAAAGGTCAACATGGTCCTGACCGACCCGAACTCCTCGGCCTTTGCAGGCTTCCACAACGATTACGAGCTCTGGCTGCAGCCCGGTACAACCATGCAGTATATCGGCTATAACCTGACCAGCGACATTTTTTCGAACTACGGTCTGCGCGGCGCGATTACCTATGCGCTCGACCGGGAAAAGCTGGTGACGGAGCTGATGGGCGGCTTTGCCGCGGCGGCGGTTCTGCCGTGCGCGCCGGACAGCCGCTATTATGACGCCAAGCTTGCAGCCTCCTTTTCCTACAGTCCCTCGCGCTATTATCAGCAGCTGGAGAGCGCCTCGGTGGAGGATATGGACGGCGACGGCGTGCTGGACCTCTACGTGCCGTCGCTCGGCTACGCGCTGCCGGTGGAGGGAAGCATACTGGTCTGCTCGTCCAACTATGCGCGCGTGCAGGCCGCCGACGAACTGGTGCGGCAGCTCAATGCGCTCGGCTTCCGGCTGACGCTGGAGTCCTTGGACTATACCGAGTATAAGCGCCGTCTTCTGAACAACGATTTTGATCTTTATTACGGCGAGGTGCGTCTGTCGCCGAATTTTGACCTGTCCGCGTTCTTTGGCGCCACGGGCACGCTCAATTACGGCGGCCTCTATGACAGCACGATGATGCACCTGTGCGCGCAGGCGCTGGCCAACAGCGGCAATACCTACAGCCTCTATAAGCGCCTCTGCGAGCGGGGCTACATCACGCCGGTTCTTTTCAAAAGCTGTGCCGTCTATACCACGCGCGGCGCGCTCAGCGAGCCGGCGACCCATGTCGACTGGTTCCTGCCGCAGCAGACAAGCGAAGAATAAACCGGGGCGGCTCGCATGAGCCGCCCCGGTGAAACTGTCAAAAAACTATGATCTGCAGCTCTGTGACTGAGCAGCGGGGGAAGTGTGAAG
>CAKUHJ010000153.1 GCA_934655935.1 uncultured Oscillospiraceae bacterium
GGCTTGGTCTGCTCCCATTTTTCCTGCCATTTCTTCTCGATGGCTGCAAAATCGTATTTCATGTCGCTCTCCTATAAAACATATCGCCCCCGGCTGCCCACGCAGCCAGGGGCGTAATTTACGCGGTACCACCCTGCTTCGGCCGCCTGTGCGGCCCTCAGAGACCTCTAACGCGGTCAACCGTCCTGCCCTACCGGATTTCGGGCAGGCTGCTCCGGGGCCAGAGAGACGCAGGCCTTTCCCGGCTCGCACCAGCCGCCGGGTCTCTTGAAAAGGCGGGACGCGCCGCATTCCCCTTCCTCGCCATTTTATGCCGCTATTGTACGTGGAAACGCGCGGTTTGTCAAGAGTTGACGGGGGGATTTTCGTTCAGAAGCTCCGGCAGCGGAACTTCCCTCCCGTCCTGCCAGAGACGCTCCAGATCGTAAAACTGACGCGTTTCCTCCGTAAACACATGCACAACCAGGCTGCCGAAGTCCAGCAGCACCCAGGTTCCGCCCCGGTGTCCCTCGCGGCTGAGCTCGGGCTCGCCCGCCTGGTCCATCGCCTCCTCCACGGCGTCGGTCAGGGTTTTGACGTGCGTGGAGCTTGTGGCCGTGCAGATCAGAAAATAATCTGCCAGCGTGGAGACGTCCGTAATTTCGATCAGGCGCAGATCCACGCCAAGCTTTCCGTCCAGCGCCTTTGCAGCCAGAACGGCGACTTCTCTTGCATTCATCATCTTATGTTTCCTTCTTTCTGTATAGCTCTGGCCCGGTCGGGCGTAATCAACGCAAGGTCCTGCGCCTGCACGGCGCAGTCATAGGGATTGAGAAGGCGGTTCACCAGAGAAAGAACCTGCTCTTCAAAAAGCGGATAATAGCTTTCCGCGCCGATACGCACGCTTGTGCCGGCCGGCGTTGCCGTCTGCGTTTCGGAAAGCTCGCAGGCAAGAAGCCCCCGCGCAAGCGCCGCAAGCGCGGAAAGGCTCAGGTCCGTCTTCGCCTCGCGCAGCAGCAGCGCCGCAAGCTTCGCGGCGTTTTCAGGCCGCGCCGCCTGCTCTGCCAGCGCCTTCAGAACCGCCTGCTGAACCTGCGTACGGCGGATATCCTGCGCGGCATAGCCGGAGCGGAAGCGCACCAGCTGCAGCGTCTGCGCGCCTGTGAGCTGCTGCTCGCCCTGCTTCAGGTGGATGGAGAGTCCCTGCGCGGGGTCGTCATAATCCATATCCTGCGGCACGCAGAACCGCAGCCCGCCCAGGGCGTCCACCGCGTGCACAAACGTGTCCATGCCAACCAGCACATAGCCGTCCAGCGGCACGCCGAGCATGCTCTGGACGCTCTGCCGCAGGCGCTCGATTCCGGCGTCCGTACCTCCGTAGAGCGCATTCAGCTTGCAGAGCGTTCCGTCCGCGCGCAGAACCGGCGTGTCTCGCGGCAGGCTGAAAAGCGCCGCGCGCTTTTTCTGCGTATCCAGGGAGGCGACAATGAGCGTATCGGTGCGCGTGCCGTCCTGGTCGGCGCCCAGCAGCAGGATATTGTATACGCCCGGGCGGCGGCTTCTGCGCGGCGGCGCCGTCTGCGCAGGCAGCTCCTGCCGCGCGGGCACGGGCCGGCGCGCGGTATTGGCCGCAGCCATGCCGGACAGGGCCAGAAGCAGCAGCGCAAGCGCCGCTGCAAGCATATTTTTTCGTTTTCCGTTCCAGGGCGCGCGCCTGCGCGCCCGGTATGCCGCGCGGCGGCGATTTCCGAACAGCTTCATTCCGACGTCCTTCCGCCAGAGCGCCGCCCGGGCGCGGCGGTTTATTCCGCGCGGCTGAGCAGGTAATCTCTGGCTCTGATGGTATCGGCACAGACAGGCTGTTCCTCCTCGGCAAGATGGGAAAGGGTCCGCTCCATAGCAAGCAGCACCGCCCCGTCCAGGCTTTCCTGCTGCGCGCCGCGCCGCAGCGCCTGCACCTGCGCATAATCGCGCGACGGCTCAATCAGATCCGCCAGAAACACGATTTTTTCAAGCCCCGACATGGCGGGCTTTCCGGTTGTGTGCCACCGGATGGCCTCGCAGACCACCGTGCACTCGCCGAAAAAGCGCCGCGCGGCGTCCGCGCCGGTTTTCGCGTGAAGAAGCTGCGCGTTCTGCAGCTCAAAATCCGTAACCGGAACGGCGTATTTCGCGCAGTAGGCGCGCTGCTGCGCGTCGGAAAGCGCCTTGGTCACGTCGTGCAGAATTCCGGCCCGGGCGGCAAGCGCCGCATCCTCGCCGAAGCGAAGGGCAAGCGCCTGCGCCGTCTGCTGCACGCCGAGCGCGTGCGCGCGGCGGCTCTGCTTATGCAGGGCGAGGCTTTTCTGCGTCAGCTCCGCAAGCGGAAGCGCCGCAAAGCGTTCTGCGCAGCCGTAAAGCCGCTTCTCCCGGATTTCCCGCAGCGCTTCCGGCGCAAGCATGCCGTCCGCCACGTCAAAGAACAGACTCCTTCGGACCTCGGTGGAGGAAAGCGCCAGCGCCCGGTTGGACAGCAGCACCGTCCGCGCGCCGAGACTTTTTTTCAGCTGCGCCGCCTTTTCCTGCAGCTGCGCCGCAAGAGAGGGCGTCCGCTCCGTGCGGGCCGCGCACACCAGAACGGCAAGCCGCGCCATTTCCTCCGGCTCCCGCCACTGATCAAAAGAAAGGAACATATCTGTGCCCATGAGCAGGTAAAGCTCATCACACGGATAGTCTTTCCGCAGCTGACGCAAAGTATCCACGGTGTAGCTCGTTCCGCCCCGCCGCAGCTCCAGATCGCTGACGGCAAAGCCCGCCTCTTCCTGAATGGTCAGCTGCGTCAGCCGCACCCGCTCCCGGGGCGGGGCCGAGCAGAGCGAAAGCTGCTTGTGCGGCGGAATCGCCGCCGGGATAAAAATCACCTTCGCAAGGCCCAGTTCGTCCCGGAAGGCCCGCGCTGCGGCAAGATGGCCCAGATGCGGCGGATTGAAGCTGCCGCCGAAAATTCCGATTCTCGCCATGCGCTCAGGCCTGCTCCTGCCGGCGGCGCTCAATCGCAGCCTCCACCGCCTTCTGGTGGAAGAATTCCTTCTGCTGCTTCCGGCGCTCCTTCGCCTCGCGCTTGCGGCGCGTGATGCCGGCCTTGACCGGATTGTCCCTGCCGGACTTTTTCTTCACAGGGACCGCCCTGGCGGACTTTTTCTTTTCAGCCTCCGCCTTCTGCGACTTTCTCCAGATGACAAATTTGCTGCCCACGCACTGGATTCCCTCTGCGCCCAGCGCCTGGCAGATGGCGTCCGAGGCCTCGCGTGAGGAGAGCATCGCCGTTTCCAGCACGCGCCCCTTTACAAGCTCGTGGTCGTCCAGGAGCTTTTCCGCCTCTGCCAGCAGGCTTTCGGAAATGCCGCCCTTGCCGACGATCAGAAGAACCTCCAGCGGGTTTGCCTGTGCGCGCAGCTCGGCGCGCTGCTTACTTGTGATCATAGCTTCTCCTCTTGCTCCTGATAGAGCTCCAAAAACTTTTGAAGGGCCGCAGCCCGGTGTGAAATGGAATTTTTGACCTCCGGGGCAAGCTCTGCATAGCTCATGCCGTATTCCGGCACGAAGAACACCGGATCATAGCCAAAGCCCGAGCTTCCATGCCGCTCGGTCAGAATCCGGCCCGGCCGCTCGCCGCGGGCGACAATTTTCCGCCCGTCCGGCCAGAGGCAGGTGATGACGCAGACGAATTTTGCCGTGCGCTTTTCCTCCTGCACGCCGGAAAGGTTCTCAAGCAGCAGGTCTATGCGCTCTGCATCCGTGTGCTTTCCGCCGTAGCGCGCGGAGTAGACGCCCGGCGCGCCGCCCAGCACGTCGACCATCAGCCCGGAAT
>CAKUHJ010000154.1 GCA_934655935.1 uncultured Oscillospiraceae bacterium
CGGGGCGCTGCGTATGAAACTGCGCACTTTCAGAAGCCTCCATCTGATGAGGGAGGCGTCAAAGCCGCAGGCTTTGACGCAGGGAGAGAAAAATTCTCGGTATACTCTCCCTCCGTCAGCTTCGCTGACAGCCCCCTCTCAGAGGGAGCCTTGGGCGCTCCCGCGCCAGCACATGCGAAGCGATAAGCCAAAATCGGGCGCAAAGGGCGTTCCATGTATCAGTTCATTTTTACGTTTTCCCAGAGGGTATTCAGATAGTCGAGCATGCCGGCGTCCAGGTTGCGGTAGGCCATGACATTGTACTGCTCTGCAAAGCTTCCAAGCTCGGGATAGAGAATTTCCATGGCTTCGCTGCCCATATCCTCGATATAGCCCTCGTTCGTATAGACCAGGCGGTTGGGCGAGGCGTAGTAGGTATACTCCGCGTTGGCCACGGCCGGCTCCTCGGAGAGCATATAATTAATGAAGATTTCGGCCAGCTCCTTGCTCTGCGCGCAGGTGGGAATGCACATGGCGTCCACATAGAAGTTGGTCCGCTCCGGATAGTAGAACTGCAGATCGACGCCATCGGCCTGCGCGTCGACCATCGTAAAGTAGTCGCCCGCGTAATACGCGCCGATGGCCGCCTCGCCGGATTCCATCATGTTATAGATTTCGTCCATCACGTAGCTGTAGACCAGCGGCCGCTGCGCAAGAAGCTCCTCGCTGGCTCTGTCCCAGTCGGCCCGGTCTGTGGAGTTGACGTCGAGGCCGAGCTTGTACATCGCCGTGCCGAACGCGTCGCGCGAGTTGTTGAACTGCAGGATGCGGTCCGCATAGGTCTCGTTCCACATGAGATCCCAGTCTCCCGCGTCCGCCGCATCCACCACGTTCGCGTCATAGATGACGCCCACAATGCCGTAGGTATACGGCACGCTGTACTGATTCTGCGGGTCATAGTAAAGGCCGCGGAAGCTGTCGTCAATATATTCATAGTTGGGGATGTTGTCAAAATTCAGCGGCTGAAGCAGGCCCTCGTCCGCCATTCTGGCGATCATATAATCCGAGGGGATAATCACGTCGTAGCTGACCGCACCGCTGGAAATTTTATTGTACATATCCTCGTTGGTGGCGAAGGTCGTATAGTTGACGCTGACCTTCTGGCCGTAGGTCTTCTCATACCAGGCCTCAAACTCCCGGACAGTATCAAAGCTGCCTTCGCTGCCGTCTGAAATATACTCGCCCCAGTTGTAGACGTTCAGGGTCAGGGTCTGCTTGCCGCCGCAGCCGGCCAGACACAGGCTCAGCAGCACGGCGGCTGCCAGCAGGCATATCATTTTTTTCATGAGCGGTTCTCCTTTTCTCTGCTGTGTTTTTGATGCTGTTTTTGTTCCCGCCGGCGCGCCGTCAGCTCCCGGCTGTCCTCGTTGTCAATCAGATTGCTGATCAGCAGCAGCGACAGCGTCACAAAGAAGATGATGGTGGCCAGCGCGTACATCTTGGGGGTTACGGTTTTCTTCGTCATGCCGTAGATGCGGATGGGAAGCGTCTCAAAGCCGTTTCCGGAGGTGAAGTAACTGATGACGAAATCGTCCAGCGAAAGCGTAAAGGCCATAATCGCGCCGGTCACGACGCCCGGAAGAATTTCCGGCAGCTCCGCCTTCCAGAACGCGCGCAGCGGCGTGCAGCCCAGGTCCATCGCCGCCTCCGGAAGCGCGCGGTCCATCTGCTGGAGCTTTGGCAGCACCTGCAGAATCACATAGGGCGTGCAGAAGGTCACGTGCGCAATGAGCATGGTAAAAAAGCTCAGGCTGGACGCCGCGCCGAAGAGCCTGCCGACAAAGACGAACATCAGCATCAGGGAGATGCCGGTGATAATGTCCGGGTTGGTCATGGGAATGTCCGTGACGGTGTTCATGAGCGCGCGGTACCATTTTGCGCGCAGCCTCTGAATGCCGAGCGCGGCGAGCGTGCCAAGAAGCGTTGAAATCAGCGTCGCCGCCGCCGCCAGCAAAAGCGTATTTTTCAGCGATGCGAGCGTATTGCGGTCGCGCAGCAGCTCTGCGTACCATCTCAGGCTGAAGCCGGAAAAAACGGAAAGGCTCTTGCTCTGGTTGAAGGAAAACATCAGCAGCACCGCAATCGGCGCAAACAGAAAGCCAAAGATAAGAATGCTGTAAATTCTGGATGATCGCTTCATGCTACTGCCCTCCATACAGACGCCGGGTTGTAAAATGCTTCATGAGCGCCATGCCGGCCAACAGAATCAGCATCAGAATAAAGGCGATGGCCGCCGCAAAGTGCAGGTTGTTCGCCGCATACTGGCCCTCAATCGCGTCGCCGATCAGGAAGAACTTTCCGCTGCCGAGCTTCTGCGAGATGTAGAACGTGCTGATGGAGGGAATGAGCACCATCGTCACGCCGGAAACAACGCCCGGCAGGCTCAGCGGCAGGATCACCCTGCGGAAGACGGACACGCCGCTGCAGCCAAGGTCTCTGGCGGCCTCCACCAGCTTTCCGTCCAGCTTCGCAAGGACCGAATAGATGGGCAGAACCATATACGGAAAATAGTCGTAGACCATGCCGATGATCACCGCCGTCTGCGTGCCGATTACATGGATGGCCGGAAGGCCGAGCCCGCCGAGAATGCCGTTGACAATGCCCGTATCCTGCAGAATGGTCATCCAGGCATAGGTCCGGATGAGGAAGTTCATCCACATGGGGATCATGATCAGCGTGACCATGGTCTTTTGTACGCGGCCTCTCGCCTGGGCCATGATATAGGCGATCGGATAGCCCAGCAGCAGGCAGATGAGCGTGGAAATTGCCGCGAGCTTCACGGAGCGCGCAAAAATCAGCAGATAGGTGTGCACCTCTTTGCTGGTCCCGTCGTCCTGGACCAGGCTGCCGGTCGCGGTAAAGAAGCGGCTGATATTTTCCGTTGTTAAGGAAAAGCTGTTGTCCGTAAAGGCATAGTAGCCGACAAAAATCAGCGGTACCACCACAAACAGCAGCGCCCATACGGAGTACGGCGCAAGCGCCGCACGGTAGGCCGGAGGGGTCCGGCTGTTTTTTGCGCTCATGCCTCTTCCTCCGCGTCCGGGTTGGCCAGCTCGTCAAGCTCGTTGGAGAAGGAGGAATAATCGCCGAAGCGGCCGGAATACTCCGACTTTTTCATGATATGGATGGCGTCGGGCTCCAGCGTGACGCCGATATACGCGCCCTCCTGAACGGGGTCCGTGGTCTGGATCATCCATTTAAAGCCGTCAATGTCCACAATGGCCTCGTTATGGACGCCCATAAACGTCACCGAGCTGACCGTTCCGCGGAGCGCGCCCTTCTCCGGCGGCACAATGTCCACATCCTCCGGCCGGACCACCACGTCCACAGGCTCCCGCTTTTCAAAGCCCTTGTCCAGGCATTCAAAGCTCTGCCCGCCGAAGCTGACCCGGAAATCCTCCAGCATGACGCCGTCGAGAATGTTGCTCTCGCCGATAAAGTCCGCGACAAAGGCGTTGACCGGTTCATTGTAAATATCGCTGGGCGTGCCGATCTGCTGAATTTTTCCCTCGCTCATGACCACAATCGTGTCGGACATGCTCAGGGCCTCCTCCTGATCGTGCGTGACGAAGATAAACGTGATGCCGGTGTTCTTCTGGATTTTTTTCAGCTCCTGCTGCATGTCCTTGCGGAGCTTCAGGTCCAGTGCACCCAGCGGCTCGTCCAGAAGCAGCACCTTCGGCTCGTTGACCAGGGCCCGCGCAATGGCCACGCGCTGCTGCTGGCCGCCGGAGAGGCTGGTCA
>CAKUHJ010000155.1 GCA_934655935.1 uncultured Oscillospiraceae bacterium
CCTTGGAGTTGTCGTCGACAACGATATACTTGTCTTTGGGGGAGCGGCCGGTGTAGACGCCGGTCATGACGTTCACCGCGCCAAGCTCGCTGACCTGACCCTTTTCATAGCCTTCCAGGCCGGGCTTGGTCTCTTCCTTGAAAAGAAGCTCATAAGAAGGGTTGTGCACGACGCCGGTGGTGCCGGTAATGCCGTACTGGTTCAGATTGATCTCAGCCATGTTGATTACCTCTTTCTCAGATGATGATATAGGTGAATATTCCAAGGGCACGTATGGCGCGCGGGGAAAATCCCATACCTCCCATTGTAGTGAGGATATCATACCCCAAGCTCCGCGCAAAATCAATGATTTTCAGAAAGATTCTCGTGAATTTTCTGTGAATGCGGGATTTTTAAAGTTAGAGTTATCAAACATCTTGCTTTTTCCGGATTCCGCCGGTATAATAATTCCTACATATAAGGGGGTAGTCAGCACGCGGTGCGGTGAGGTCAACAAACTGGAAGCCCTCTTCCTGGCCTTATCTGAAATGACGAGACTTATCTGCCGGCAAGGACAGGTAGGTCTTTTTTTGAGCCTGTTTTGGCTGTACCGGGGAGAAAACAAAAGAAAAGGATGTATCTGACATGACGTTTGCGGAACTGATCATCATTGCCGTCGGCCTTTCGATGGACGCGTTCGCCATCTCCATCTGCAAGGGCCTTTCCGTGCAGAGGCTGGAGAAGAAGCACCTGCTCATCACGGGCGCATGGTTCGGCGGCTCGCAGTTTGTGATGCCGCTGCTGGGCTATTTCCTGGGCTCAGGCTTTTACCGCTTCATTGAAAGCGTCGACCACTGGATTTCCTTTGCGCTGCTGGCGCTCATCGGCGTCAATATGATCCGCGAATCCCGCGGCGCGGTGGAAAAGCTGGACGATTCGTTCTGCGCGAAGACCATGTTCCCCCTCGCCGTGGCCGACAGCATCGATGCGCTGGCCGTCGGCGTGACGTTCGCCTTCGAGCAGGTGCGGATTATTCCCGCCGCGCTTCTGATCGGCGCGACAACCTTTGCCCTCTCCGCCCTCGGCGTGAAGATCGGCAACCGCTTCGGCGCAAAGTACAAGTCCAGGGCGGAGCTGGCCGGCGGCGTTGTGCTCATCGGCATGGGCACCGTGATTCTTCTGCAGGGCCTTGGCATTTTGGCTTGAAATCGGGCCTCCCGTGTGCTATATTTAATTTAAGATAACCGGGAGGCAGAAACGGATGAATACACAGCATCTGCAGTACATTCTTGAAATTGAACGCACGCGCTCGATCTCTCAGGCGGCGGAGAATCTGTTCGTCGGCCAGCCGAACCTGAGCCGGATTCTGCACGATATGGAGTCCTCGCTGGGCTTCCGCATTTTTGAGCGCAGCAGCCGCGGCGTCCGCCCGACGACGCGGGGGTCGATTTTTCTGCAGCATGCGCGCTCCATCATCCGCGAAACCGACGCCATCGAGTCTCTGGGCCCCCGCCGCTCGGTTCCGAACCGGCTGCGGGTGTGCATCCCGCGCTCGGCGGTGCTGCTGGATATCACGGCGCGCTTCCTGGCCCTGCAGCCGGAGGAGGAGAGCCTGGACGCCGTGGTGCGCGAATGCCACGCGCGGACGGCGCTGGAGCACCTTTCCGCGGGTGAGGCGGAAATCGGCGTAATCCGCTTCCGCTCGGAATACCGGGATTATTTCGCCGAGCAGACCACGGAGCGCGCGCTCAGCTTTGAGCTGCTCAACAAATACCGTTATCAGCTGGTCATGCACCGTTCGCATGCGCTCGCGCAGCGGCGCTCGGTTCTGCGGCAGGAGCTGGACGGCCTGCCGGAGATTGTGCACGGCGATGTGTTCCGCGTGCCCGGCAAGCCGGAGGAGGCGGTCAAGCGCAAAATCTATTCCGTCGACCGGCTGTCCCAGCTGACGCTTCTTGAGCGGATTCCGGGCGCTTATATGTGGTCGCCCGGTATGCCGCAGCACTGCCTTGACCGGTGGAACCTGGTGCAGACGCCCTGCGCGGACAATCAGAACTATTATATGGACGCGCTGGTCTACAATCTCCAGTATTCCATGAGTGAGATAGAAACGGCCTACGTTCAGTTTGTTCGCGAAAAGATCAAGCAATTTTAAGATTTTAAGGAAAAACCCGTGTTTTTTATATGCACGGGTTTTCTTTTTTGCAAAAAATACAGATTAGACAACTCTAACCAATATGCGATTTTTTGCATACGCGTATCACAATTAGCATTTGCTTTTTCCGCTTGCATTCGATATAATTCTACCGTTATAAAACGATATTTTTATATCGGTATATTTTGATCAAAAAGGAAGGGTACTCTATGAGCAAGATTACGGTCATTGGTGCGGGCAGCGTCGGCGCTACCATTGCGAACGATCTGATGATTCAGGGCATCGCCTCTGAGATTGTCCTCGTGGACATCAACAAGCAGAAGGCCTTCGGCGAGGCCATGGATATCTACCAGGGCGCGCCCTTCTGCTCTCCGGCCATTGTCCGCTCCGGCGATTATGACGCGGCCAGGGACTCCGACATCGTCATCATCACCTCGGGCCTGCCGAGAAAGGCGGGGCAGTCCCGTCTGGAGCTGGCGCAGGCCAACGTGGATATCCTCAAGGATATCGCTTCCAAGATCGTTGCGGCGGCGCCGAACGCCATCTATATTATCGTCTCCAACCCTGTGGACGTGCTGACCTATGTGTTCCACAGGATTTCCGGCCTGCCCGAGCGGCAGATCATCGGCTCGGGCACCATTCTGGACACCAGCCGCCTGCAGTCCATTCTTGCCAAGAAGTTCTGCATCAGCCCCAAGAACGTCCATGCGCACGTCTACGGCGAGCACGGCGACTCCTCGTTCGTCCCCTGGTCCCTGGTGCACATCGCCAACAATCATATTGATTCCTACCGGGATTCCTCCCCGGATAAGGACCGCATCAGCTGGGACCGGCAGTATGCTGAAATTGAAGACTATGTCAAAAAGTCCGGCAGCCAGGTCATCAAGAACAAGGGCGCGACGTTCTATGCCGTGGCCATGTCCGTGTGCCACCTGTGCAAGTGCCTGCAGAGTACCGCCGGCACCGCGCTGACCGTCTCTACCATGATGCATGGGGAGTACGGCGTCAGCGACGTGTGCCTGTCCACGCTCGCGCTTGTGGATACCACCGGCGTGCGCGGAAAGATTCTCAACCATCTGACCGACGGCGAAATGGACCAGCTGCGCCACAGCGCCGAGTGCCTGCGCGCCGTCATCGATCAGATCGAAATCTGAGCTTTCCCGCATTTTTACCGCATTATTTTTGTCTCCGGAAAGGAAGAGAGATATGGAATACAGAATTGAGCATGACTCCATGGGCGAGGTTCAGGTCCCGGCCTCAAAATACTGGGGCGCACAGACGCAGAGAAGCCACATGAACTTTCCCATTGGCGTGGGCATTGAAACCATGCCGCGCGAGATCACCAAGGCCTTCGGCGTCCTCAAGAAGGCTGCCGCGCGCGCAAACCACACCCTGAAGCCCGAGAAAATGACCGCAGAAAAGCTCGCGGCCATCGAGCAGGCGGCGGATGAGGTGATCTCCGGTGCGCTGAACGAGCATTTTCCGCTCGTCGTCTGGCAGACGGGCTCCGGCACGCAGTCGAACATGAACGCCAACGAGGTCATCGCCAACCGCGGCAACGAGCTTGCGGGCAAAAAGCTTCTGCACCCGAACGACGATATCAACATGTCCCAGTCGTCCAACGACACGTTCCCGACCGCG
>CAKUHJ010000156.1 GCA_934655935.1 uncultured Oscillospiraceae bacterium
TCAAAAACGCGCAGTACCTGAGCCAGCCGGACAATGCCAGAGGCTACGAGCAGACGCAGAAAATCAGGCAGGCCCAGCAGCAGGCGGCGCTGGAGACCGCGCGGCAGGACCAGGCGCGTGGAAAGAGAAGGACGGCGAAGGAGCTTTCCCGGCAAATTGACGAACTGGAAACGCAGATTTACGACGCGCAGCTGGACCAGATGCGCTATCAGCAGAAGGTGGACGCCGGGCAGGCTCCGGACATTACGTCCATGCAGGAGCGGCTGGCGGAACTGAAAACCGGGCAGGCCTCGGCGGCGCAGCAGGGCGTCATTGCGGACGCGGAGCACCGGCTTTCCCGCGTGGACGGGGAGACCCGGACGCTTCTGCGGCAGTATAACGAGCTGCCGGCGCTTGCCGTTCAGCCGGACGGGAAGGGCGGAACCAGCTCACGCTACAAACTCATGCAGGCCCTTCTGGCCAAGGGCTACAGCGAGGATGAGGTCAAGCGTCTGGCAGAATACGAGCATCGGCTGCAGGACTACGAGGACTATGAGACGAGAATGGCGGGCGCGCGGCAGTTCGGCCAGGATGCGCCGCTGTTTGCAACCGTTGTCAGTGCGGCGGCAGCGCCCTTCAAGGCACTTGGAAACATCGAGTCTGTCCGGAGTGTGCTGCCGAAGGGCCTGGGTGGATACCAGACGGAGGGGCTGCCGACGAATGTCTACAGCCCTCTGTACGCGGCCACGCACGTCTCCTCTGGCGTCCGGGGAAGCGTGATGCAGGATATGTCGCCAGCCGGGCAGTTTCTCTACCAGACGGGGACGTCGGCGCTGGACAGCGCGGTCAATACGGCGGCGTCTGTGGGGCTGATGGGCGCGGCAGGACTCTCCGGAGAGGCGGCGCAGGGCGCGGTGGCGGAAACCATGAACTGGCTTATGGGCTCACAGGTGGCGGCGGATTCCGTATACGAGGGAATCCGGAGCGGCAAAAGCAACGAAAAGGCGCTGGTCGACGGCATTGTGGAGGGCGCGATCGAGGGCTTTACGGAGAAACACTCCCTGGGTGAGATTATGGCAGGCATGCTGTCCGGCGAGGCGGCATGGAAGAAGCTGACGCGCGCCTTTGTTGCGGAGGGGGCAGAGGAAGTTTCCTCGAATTGGCTCAACCGCCTGTACGACGCTGCGGCGAACGGCAAGGAGCATGGGCTGCGGAAGACCTGCGAGAGCTATCTGAAAAAGGGCATGAGCGGCAGAGCGGCATTCCTGAACACCCTGAAGGACGAGGCGGAGGAGGACGCGCTTTCCTTTCTGGCGGGCGGCATTTCCGGCCTGGCGATGGCTGGAAGTTACGAGGTCACGAACAGGCTCGCGGCGGCTGCCGCCCAGAACGCAGAATCCAAGCTCAGCATCGCACAGAGCGCGGAGGAGCAAAGCCAGCGGGCGGGCAAAGAAAAAACCGACGAGGTCAGAGACCAGCCGGAGAGTTACAGCATCGAAGAGCTGAGCGACGGAAAAAAATATGTCCGCGCCGACCGCCAGGTCATCTTTGGGAACGACCCGGACAACTGGAGCGAACAGCTCGAAGATTATATCAATGGAAAAATCAGGCAGGGGGAGAACGTCACGCTCATCGGAGCAGACGGGGACGAGCTGAGACTGACCGGCACATCTGCCGGGAAGCTGAGCGACAACCACACCGGAGACGGGCGGACAATGAGCGACGAGGCGTTTGCGCACAAGGTGAACGCGGCGGCGCATATTGATGAATTGGTACGAGTTTCCGAAAGAAAGGGCCGGGCTAAGAAAGATCATGAGAACCGACACGGAGACATGGCAAGCGGCGGATGGACGTATCGCACGACGTTCTTTGAGGATTTTGATGGGAAATACTATGAAGTCGCAATATCCGTGGCACAAGGTAAGAACGGGAGCATGGTCTACAACATTGGGAAAATGCAAGAAAGAAGCATCCCCCAAATAAGTGGCTCTTCCGTTACGAATAACGGCGCTCTGCGGGGGGATGCCTCTAACGGTAGTATACGTCAAGCCGGGCAGGAAAGTCAAGGGAAATTTTTTGCAGCGGAAGCAGAAGCGGCGGGAGTTCGGCGGCAGGTGGATATTCCCTACAATAAGGCGCGGCAGAGAGCTTTGACGGACGAGCTCAAATGGGCAGAATACGACAGCTGGGGTCAAAACAGGGAATATTTTCAAACAGGAAAGGAGCAGGCATATGGAAGAGCAGGAGGTAAGGATTTTGCTGCACAGCGCAGACGGGGAGCCGGTATGGATTCCGGAGGAACGGCTCTGGACGTGGCAGACGGCGCAGAGCGAACACAAGCGCTCCAGTGGCAGCAGGCAGAGCGGCAGCAGCGAGCTGCGCAGGAAGCTGGTCTGCGCGCTGCGGGAAGCCCTCTGCAAAGCGGCTGGGAAATAGGTCTCAGATATGGCTCGGAGGAAAAATGCTTCCGGACGCTTCCGGAGGAGCTTTATACGCCGCGGCAGCGGGAGGTCTGCGGAATGCTCCGGCAGGCGGGCTTCCGGGAAATCCATCTGATTTATGGCCCGATCGGCATTCGGGACAGGAGCTCGGGCAGGACGCTCTACGCGGACGGAGTGAGCCGGGGGACGGAGGTCTATATCCGCGTGGACGCGAAGCAAAGCATGCAGGCGCTTGCAGAGCACGAGACGTTTCACCGGCTGCTGCGGCAGAACGCGGCGCTTCTGGCGCAGGGAAAGCAGGCGCTGGCGGAGAATCTGGGGCCGGAGGAGCTGGAAATTCTGCTGCACCGGTACGCAGAGCTATACGAGGGCTGCTACGATGCAGCGGACCTGGAGGCAATTCTGGAGGAGCTTCTGGCCGACGCCTACGCGGGCATTTCCCGCCGGGGGCTGAATGCAGATGCGTATCAGCAGGCCGTGCGCACAGCGGCGAAGCAGACTGCCGGAGGAGGCAGCGCCGCACAGAAAGCCGATGGTACCAGAGGCCCGCCGGAGCGATACAGTATCAACAATACACGGAATGATTCGGTCAAAGAGCAGTTCAAGAAATACCGTGCAGATGCGCTAAGCAGCCATGATGAGTTTTACTTTGGAACAATGCCATCTGCGTATTCCGCATTGGGCGTGGAAGGTCAGTCAATTGTGTTGGCCCAGACGGCCTACCAAAAATCTAAGAATGGGAAGCACAACGTTCCGCAGAGGATTTTCAACAATCTTGAAGACATTATACAGCGCCCTGTCCTCAGTTTTGAATTGGGTGATGCTGTCGGAATCCTGACCGGGGAAGTGGATGGAGACGGGAAGCCGCTGCTGATTGGCGCATTGAAAAATACCAATCTGGACGGAGAGACTGTCACGAGAATCAAGAGCATCTACGGTCTGGACAACCCAAGAGAGTGGCTGGCAAATCAAATCAAGGCCGGAAAAAGCCTTCGTATTTACAATGAAAAAGCGGACAGCTTCCTGAACGGGATTGGCTACAAGGCCGAGCGAACAGAAAGCTACCGCTTTGGGGATATTGTAGCGGACGTCAAAGCAAATGTCAACGAAAAACTTTCTGTAACTGAGGCTGTAACTGGGGCGCTGGCGATGGACCGGGTTCTGCAGAAAATCGGGCAGATGCGGCAGGAAGCAAATTTACCCAAGACAGGTTCGACAAATAGCGACACAGCTGCAGAGCAGCCGCGT
>CAKUHJ010000157.1 GCA_934655935.1 uncultured Oscillospiraceae bacterium
GCGGTCGGCCAGGGCCTCCTGCAGGGCGCGGGCGGCAGGCTCGACCCGCAGGGCACGGCCAGCCGCGCGCAGGCCGCCACCATCCTCATGCGCTTTTTGAAGCTGATTTCCAGGTAAGCACGAACCCCCATCCGGCTAAGCCGGATGGGGGCTTTCCTTCGCTCCTGCAGCGCACCCGAGAGAAGCCGTCACGGCTTGCCGTGACTGAGGGGATTGAAGGCGCCGACTTTGCAAAATTTTATTGTGAAGCACTGGCGCGGAAGCGCCCAAGGCTCCCGGCTTCCGAGGGAGCTGTCAGCGCCAGCTGACTGAGGGAGAGATCGTTCTCTCCTTCCGTCAAGGCTGCGCCTTGCCACCTCCCTCATCAGAGGGAGGCTTGCGAAGGTGCGCAGCAAATTTGCTGCTTTCTCGTTTTGAAGGCGTCGTTCTTTCATACTGCGCGGATTTTTGAAGGCTCTGATCCCCTCAGTCAGCCTGACGGCTGACAGCTCCCCTTGCCGCAAGGGGAACACTGGGCGCTCAGAGGGAAAAATCAGCCTGCTCGAGTTCGTCGAAGCGCTTGGGCGCGGGGCGCGGAGGCACGCGCTTGAGCGGGTCATAGCGGAAATGGCGGCAATGGTGCTCCGGCGGGACGATGCCGCAGCGCTCGCAGACCATCGCCTCGCCGTCGAGCCTTCCTGCGTGCTGGCAATAGCTGCAGCGGGGGTCAATTTTTTTTCGGAACAGCATGCTCTGCCGCCTCCTTAGTGAAAAGCTGCTTCCATTATAGCCGCCCGACGCCGGTTTTTCCAGCCCAAAATTTCTGATGCAGGAGGCAGCCGCCGGCGCAGAGCGGCACGCTCAGCCAGGCCGCAGGGAAAATGCCGCCGGAAAGCCGCCCCGCCGCCGCGCAGAAAAATTCATCCGGCAGGAAAAGCCCTGCCGCCGCGCTCAGCGCCGCCGCGAAAAGCCCCTGCAGTGCCTTTAAAGGAAGGTAACGCGCGGCGGAAAGCTCCGCCGCGGCCAGCAGACCTTCCGTCTGCGCGCAGATGCAAAGCCCGCCGAAGGCAAGAAAGAACGAGGCCAGGCACAGCTTCAGCCGCACGCCGAGCTGCGCCGCCTGCAGCGCCTCCGCGCCGCAGGAAAGCTCAAGAAGCCCCGCCGCGAGCGCGCGCACGGGCGCGGGCAGCCGCTGCGCGGCAAGCCTCACATAGGCGAGCAGGACGGAAAAGACGGTGATGTACATGACAATCTGCCCGCACGCGCGCAGCGACGCAGCCACGGCTTTGCAGAAGCTGAGGGAAAACGGCTGCGGCCCGCAGGCCGGAGGAGCGGGACGGACGGCGGCGCTTTTTTTCTGCGTGAGCGCCAGCAGAAGCAGCGAGGCCAGCTGAATGGCGTATAGAAGCGCCCCTGCGGCCCCGCCGCCGAAGAGCGGGCCCATAACGCCGAAGACAAAGCCCGCGCCCGCGCAGCTGATGAGCGGGACGAGCGCTTCGGCCTGCGGGCGGGTCAGCTGGCCGCTTCGGTACGCCGAGGCGGCCAGCTGCGCGCCGCCCGGATAGCCGCACAGAAGCCCCAGCGGCAGAAGCGCGCCTCCCGGCAGCGCGCGCGGGAGCAGGCGGGAGAGCGTCTGGGCCGCGCCGCATTCGACCATCAGGTTCGCGCACACGGAAAACGGAAGCAGCGCCGGAAGAACCGTCTGCGCGCTCCGCATAAGCCCGTCCCGCACGGCCTGCGCGGCAAAGCCGCCGGTCAGAACGAGCAGCGCAAAGCAGCCGGATAAAAGCGCCGCCTGCGCGGCGCGCGGTGCATGTTTCATGGCAGGACCTCCTTCCAGGCCGGCAGGTTTCTCTTGGAAAGCCTATGCGGGGGGAAAGTTCTTCTTTCCTGCTGCATAGGATAAAAGCGGAAACGGAGGTGGACGGATGGGAAAGCTCAGGGCGCTGGCCGCCCGCGCGGCGCAGAGGCTGGGCCTGCCGGCGGACATTGCCGCGGGACTTCCGCGGATTGAGCTCGACGGCTTTCAGGCCCTGGGGCTGGACCGGCACACGGGGATTCTGGAGTACAGCCGGGAAAAAATCGTCGTGGCGCTGAACATCGGCCGCGTGACGGTGCTCGGAAGCGGGCTGGAGCTGCGGCAGATGCAGCGCGAACGGCTCTGTGTGACCGGGAACATCCGCGCGCTGGAATTTGAAGGAGGCGGACGCTGATGTGGAGAATCGTCTGGTTTTTCTGCGGCGCCTGCCGGGTGCGGATTACGGGCGGAAGTCCCCAGTGGGTGCTGGAGCGGCTGGCAGGGGCGCGCGTCGCGCTGCGCGGGGTCTGCAGGCCGGACGAGTTCACGCTGGAGCTGACGCTTCTGCGGCGCGACGCGGTCCGGGCGCGCGCAATCTGCGCGCAGGCCGGGTGCGAAATGACGCTTCTGCGGGAAACGGGCTTCCGCCGGCGCTTTGCGGGGCTCATCGGAAGGCCGGTTCTGCTGGGGCTGCTGCTTCTGAGCATGGCCGGGGCCTTTTTCCTCTCAAAATTCGTCTTCTTTTTCCGCGTGGAGGGCAACGACCGCGTAAGCGCGGAGCAGATTCTCCAGCAGCTGGACGAGCTTGGCGTGCGCCCCGGCGTCTATGGGCCGGATATCCGCCCGCAGGAGCTGAAAAACCGCATGCTCTGCCGCCTGCCGCAGCTGCAGTGGCTGACAGTGCAGCAAAGCGGCATGTGCGCGACGGTGGTGGTGCGCGAACGGCCGGAGCGCGAGCCTGTTGCGGACCGCCGCACGCCGCAGAATGTCATTGCGGCGCGTGCGGGCGTGCTTACGCGCGTGGAAGCCCAGTCGGGCAGCTGCCTCTGCGCGCCCGGCCAGGCTGTGCGCAGGGGAGAACTGCTGGTTTCGGCGTATACGGATTTCGGCTTCAAAACGCAGGTGTGCGCCGCGCGGGCGGAAATCTACGCAAACACGCTCCGCACGGGAACGCTGGTCTGCCCGGACACGCGCCTTCGGAAGGAGCGGACGGGGCGGGAGCGGAGGCTTGTGCGGCTGTTTGCCGGGCACTGGAGCCTGCGTCTGGGAAACGCGGATGTTTCCGGCTGGAAATATGTCGAAAAACAGACCGAGCGGAGAGCTTTTACGCTTCCAGGCGGGTTTTCTTTGCCGCTGGGGATTGAAATTATCCGCATTTGTGAGTATGATATCAAGGAAGAAGCGTTGGACGCCGCCGAGGTGCAGCCGCTTCTGGAGCAGGCCTTTTCCCGCTGGCTTCAGGAGGATATGGTTGCGGGCACGGTGCAGTCGGTCCGCGCGGCGATGAAGCGGAGCGCGGGGCTTTACACGCTGCACACGGCGGCATGCTGTGAGGAAATGATCGCCCGGATGGTTCCGGCGGCGATAAAGGAAGCAGGTCAGAATGGAACGAATCATTAACGCAGAGCGGGTTGAGCAGCTGATTGAGGTGTTCGGCTCGTTTGATACGAATATCCGGAAAATTGAGGCGGCCTTCGGCGTGAGCATTGTCAACCGCGATACGGAGCTGAAAATCTCCGGCGGCGAGGAGGCCGTGGACCAGGGGTGCCTCGCGCTGGAGGCGCTGCTGGCGCTGGCGGCCAAGGGCGAGGAGATCGACGAGCAGAAGGTGCGCTATCTCATCGACCTTGTC
>CAKUHJ010000158.1 GCA_934655935.1 uncultured Oscillospiraceae bacterium
CTCGCATACCGCGTCCACCAGCTTCAATTCCTCTTCCATCATACGCCGGGTCTTCGTCATATGCCCCGGATACCACTGAATATTCAGAAACTGATTGTCCTTTTCGTTCATCGAATCACTCCAAAGCGTGAAAGCTCCCGCGAGCCCGTCACGTTCCCCTCCATATCGGTCTGTCTGCCCGGAATCAGAATAAAGATGGCCTTTCCCAGCACACAGCTTTTGTCCACGCAGCCAAGCTCCGCCGTACGGCTGTCGGACGAGCGGTTCCGGTTGTCGCCCATGACAAAATAGCTGTTTTCCGGTACGGTAAGCGGATATTCCACCGCCGGGTCATAGAGCCATGTCGGCTCGTTGACATAGGGCTCGTCCAGCGCCTGACCGTCCACGTAGACGGTTCCGGTCTCAAAATCAATATCCACAGTCTGGCCGCCGGCCGCAATCACGCGCTTGACGATCAGTCCCTTCTTGAGCTCATCCATAAAATATGGGGTGTTCAGCACCACGATATCTCCCTGCTTGACCTCGCGATAGAGGAAGTTGCTCTCCAGCAGCAGATAATCCTGGTTGACCAGCGTCGGATACATGGAGCTGCCCACCACACCGACAATGCGCAGAAAAAATGTAAATACAATGGTCACAATCGCCAGCAGCACCGCCCAGTCATGCAGCATCAGATAGTTTTCATACGCCTTGCTCCGCTTTTCCTGCGGCGTGACCTGCTGCTCCGCCGATTTCTGCTTCTCTTCCATGCCGGACTCCCCTTTTATAAATTTAAGGTTATTATACACGAATCCGCGGAACAAAAAAAGAGGCGGCGCAAGTTTTTTCTGCCTCTTTTCAACTGAGCCGGAATCGTGTATAATATAGGCTGATAAATTTTGCAACCGGAGGCGGCGTGAGGCATGTATCAGGCGCTGTACAGAAAATACCGGCCGCAGACCTTCTCAGACGTTGTCGGCCAGAAAAGCGTAACGGAAACGCTCCGCGCGCAGCTGACGTCCGGAAGGCTCAGCCACGCATACCTTTTTACCGGCACACGCGGCACGGGTAAAACCTCCTGCGCGAAAATTCTCGCGAAGGCGGTCAACTGTGAAAATCTGCAGGCCGGGGACCCCTGCGGCGTATGCCCCGCCTGCCGCGCCATCGACGCCGGCGCGTGCATGGACGTGCAGGAAATTGACGCCGCCAGCAACAACGGCGTAGATTCTGTGCGCCTGCTGCGGGACGACGCCGTCTATACCCCCAGCGAGGTCCGGATGCGCGTGTACATCATCGACGAGGTGCACATGCTTTCGACCGCGGCCTTCAACGCGCTTCTGAAAATCATCGAGGAGCCGCCGGAGCATCTTCTGTTCATTCTGGCGACGACGGAGCTTCAGAAGGTTCCTGCAACCATTCTCTCGCGCTGCCAGCGCTTCGCCTTCAAGCGGCTTCTGCCGGAGGAAATCTCCGCCCGGCTCAACTATATCGCCTTTCAGGAGCAGATTCATATCGACGACGCGGCGCTTGCGCTGCTTGCCCGCCTCGCGGACGGCGCGCTGCGCGACGCCGTCAGTCTTCTTGACCAGTGCGCGGCAGCCTGCGGCGGCAATGTCACTGCCGAAGGCATTGACGCGGCCCTTGGCCTTGCCGGCACGCGGCGGACCGCCGAGCTTCTTGCCGCCGTCTTCTGTCAGGATACCGCGCAGGCCCTGAAACTGTTTTCCGGCCTCTATGCGGCCGGAAAGGACTGCGCCGCCCTGCTTGGCGAAATGCAGACGCTTATCCGTGACCTTCTGATTCTGAAGGCGGCGCCCGGAAGCGTGGAGCTTCTTTCCGGCCTTGCCTCGGACCAGCAGGCGCAGGCGCTGCAGGCCCAGGCCAGCGCGCCGGAGCTGCTCCGGGCGTTGGAGTTGCTGCGCGATACCCGGCTTTCCATCGGCCGGGGGGCCGACGTACGGCTGTCGATTGAGCTTTGCCTGATGCAGCTGTGCGAGCCTGCCCTGACGCAGGACTATTCCAGCCTGAACGCGCGCCTTGGCCGCGTGGAGGAGCAGCTTGCAAGCGGCGTCCGGCCACCGGCCGCCGCACCGGCTGCGGACGCGGAGGAGGACCGCCCGCCCTTCCCGGACGATGCGGACGATCCCTTCCGCCAGGCGCCGCCTGCCCCGCCGGAGGCCGCCCCTGCCCAGGCCCCTGCCAGCGCGCAGGACGTCCATTTCTGGCCGGAGCTCTGCGAAAAGCTGCGCGACGCGCTGAGCCCCAAGGACCGGGCCTTCTTTCAGCCCGGCGGGCCGATTACGCCGGTTCTCGGGCAGGACGTCCTGACGCTCCAGGCAAAAACGCAGTTCGTGCTGGACATGGTAAAAAGGCCCGACGTGGAGGCCCTGATCCAGCAGAAGGCGCAGGCGGTTCTGAAGCGGCCCGTGCGCGTCCGGTTTTCCCTTTCGGACGGGCTTTCCTCCGAGGACCCCATGCAGCGGCTTCTGGACTTCGGGCAGGCGCACAGCGACGTTTTTACAATTAAATAAAAATAGAAATAAAACAAATTTTTCTGGAACAAAAGGAGAAAGCAACCTATGGCAAAAGGCGGATTCCGCGGCGGCATGCCGATGGGCGGTATGAATCAGATGCAGATGATGAAGCAGGCCCAGAAAATGCAGCAGGAAATGATGAAAATGCAGCAGGAAATGGAGGCCAAGGAGTATGAGGCCACGGCTGGCGGCGGCGTGATCACAGCCGTCTGCAACGGCAGCCGGCAGCTTCTGCGCGTGGCCATTGACCCGGAGGCTGTGGACCCCGATGATGTAGAGATGCTGCAGGATATGGTGGTCGCCGCGGTCAACGAGGCGATGCGCAAGGCCGAGGCCGACCAGGCCGCGAGCATGTCCAGGCTCACGGGCGGACTGAATCTGGGCGGGCTGTTCTGATGCGGGCCTTTCCCGCCGCATTGGAGCGGCTGAGCGAGCAGTTTGCACGCCTTCCGGGCGTCGGCGTCAAGTCGGCGCAGCGGCTGGCCTTTCATGTGCTGTCCCTTCCGGAGGAGGACGCGCAGGCCTTCGCGCAGGCCATTCTGGACGCCAAGCGCACCGTAAAGGCCTGTCCGGTCTGCCAGAATCTGACCGACCGGGCGCTGTGCCCCATCTGCGACGATCCGGAGCGCGACCACAGCCAGATCTGCGTGGTCGCCGAGCCCAGGGACGTGGCCGCGATGGAGCGCGCGCGCGAATACCGTGGCGTTTACCACGTGCTGCACGGCGTAATATCGCCCCTGAACCACATCGGGCCGGACGACCTTCGCATCCGGGAGCTTCTTGCGCGCATATCGGAGGGGCAGGTACGGGAGGTCATTATGGCGACCAATCCGGACACCGAGGGCGAGGCGACCGCCATGTACATTTCACGTCTGCTTCGCCCGATGGGCGTGCGCGTGACGCGCCTGGCCTACGGCATCCCTGCCGGAAGCCAGCTGGAATACGCAGACGAGATTACGCTTCTTCGCGCCTACGAGGGCCGGCAGGAAATATGAGCAAAAGCGGGAGCGCCGAAGCGCTCCCGCTTCAGCGTGTCGAAAAAGTCTTTTCGCCCCGCTGAGCCCGGTTTTCTGAACTTCAAAAAGTTCAGAAAACCGCCTTAT
>CAKUHJ010000159.1 GCA_934655935.1 uncultured Oscillospiraceae bacterium
CCCGGCGCTTGTCAAGGGTGTTGCTACCTTCACGGGCGTTGTCGGCGGCGCGACGGCCGCACTGACGGCATATGCTGCAATCTCTAAGGTTGTAAAGGCGCTCAACATGGCCACGATGTTTGGCGGCGCGGTCGGGCCTATCATGCTCGGCGTGACCGCTGTAGCTGCGCTGACCGCCGGAATTGTTGCGCTCAGCGATACGTCCAAGGATGACGCTGTACCATCAGTCAGGGAACTGACGGAGGCGGCTCGCGAGCTCGACAGCGCCATGAACGACGCAAAGGCGGCTTGCAGCGATACGGTCGCAACGACCGAAGCGTCTGCTTCTGTCGCAAGCAACTACATTGACAGGCTCGACGAGTTGAACTCGCTCAGCAGCATGAGCGCGGACCAGCAGCGGGAATATCACGGGATTCTCGTCATGCTGACACAGACTGTTCCGGACTTGGCCGACTGCATCGATCTTGAAAACGACAAGATCATTGGCGGCACCGAGGCGCTGCGCGCCAATACGCAGGCATGGCGGGACAATGCCCTTGCGCAGGCGTATCAGGAGCAGCTTACCGAGATTTACAGCAAGAACGCCGACGTGCTGATTGAGGCCGAGAAGAACAAGATCGGCCTGCGGGATGCCGAGGGGAAACTTGCAGTCGCGCAGAAAGCCTATGACGACGAAGTCGATCGGCAGAACCGGCTGCTTGCCGAGGCCAATCAGGCCGCGCAGGAAAACTTCGAAAAAACCGGTCAGGTCACAGAAGCCGGAATGTGGCTCACCGAGACAACCGACGAGCTGAACCGGAAGCTGGAGCAGCACTCGGACGAGGTAAAGGCTGCTCAGGATGCTGTCGATGCGTACCAGAAGGCCATTGATGATGACAATGAGGCTCTGGAAGAAGCACAGTCCGAAATTGCGCTGGCTGAAGAGGCGGTAAAAAACCTTACCACCGCGACGGAAGACGGGACGGCAGCGACCGGCGATGCGAACCGTGGCTATAGCGACCTGAACGAAGTGCTCGGCGATACGTTTGAGCAGATCGAGTCCGTCCGGCAGGCGTATACGGATGCCTATGAGGCCGCTCAGAAGAGCATTGAAGGGCAATACGCGCTTTGGGATCAGGCGGACAAAATTGTTGCAACCTCCGCATCGAGCATCAACAGCAATCTGCAAAGCCAAATCGAGCATTGGCAGACCTACAACGCGAATCTGGACAGTCTTCGGGGCAGAGCCGGAGACATCGAGGGTCTGGGCGACCTGATCGCCTCGTTTGCCGACGGAAGCGCCGAGAGCGTGAACGCGATCGCGGGCATGGCTGCTGCCGAGGACGGCGATCTGCGCAAGATGGTCGACAACTGGAAGAAGCTGCGCGAAGAACAGAGCAAAGCGGAGGAAGACGTCGCGGACTTCAAGAGCGGGTTCTCGGAGTTTGTGGACTCTGTAAGCAGCGACTTGGAAGCCGCGGTCGACGGCATGGACTACGGTCCGGAGGCCGCAGAGGCTGCGCGCGCGACCATTCAGGGCTTTATTGACGGCGCGGCGGGGATGCTGCCGAGTGTGCAGCAGGCGTATTCCCAACTCGGAAACGCGGCGCTGTCCGCGCTCAAATGGAAGGGCTATTACGACAGCAGTTCTTCCAGCCGACGCATCAGCGGTTTCTTCGCCGATGGTACAGACAGCGCACCTCCCGGCCTTGCCCTTGTCGGCGAGGAAGGCCCCGAACTCGTGATGATGCGGGGCGGCGAAACCGTTCTCAATGCGGCGGACACGCGCAGCGCCATCAGCGCCATGACGGTTACCTCGGACAGCGCCGCTCCGGTGCAGGTGAATATCACCGTCGAGGGAGACGTCAACGACGGCGTGATGACCCGGTTGGAGCGTTACGGCGAGGAATTTGCCGATCAGGTGCGCGCCGTCATCCGTGAAGACCAGATTGACGCGCAGGGCAGGGCTTACCGATGAGCAGAATTTACAAGACTGCACAGGGCGATATGTGGGACATGATCGCCTACAAAGAGATGGGCAGCGTCGACTACACAGACGATCTGATGAACGCCAATTGTTCTCTTCTCCGGTATTTTTCGTTTCCGGCTGGAATCGAGCTGACGATTCCTGACGTTCCGGAGGACGGCGCGTCTTCGCTGCCGCCGTGGAAGAGGGCGCGGGAATGAGCAATCGAAATCTTGCCCGGCGCACGAAGGCCGAGGTATCCTTCGGCGGCATCGACATCACGAAGTCCATTCAGCCGTATCTTCTTTCCATCTCTTACACGGACAACGAAGAGGACGATACAGACGATCTTCAAATCAAGATTCAAGATCGCGACGATCTGTGGCTGACAAAGTGGCTGGATGATATCTCGGAGTCGCTTTCCTGGACGGCTCCGTCTGGCGGCAGCTCGACCGGGGACGCGGTTGTGAGCGCGGCCGGAAAGTATCTTGGTACGCCCTATGTGTGGGGCGGGAGCGACCCGAGCGGGTTTGACTGCTCCGGGCTTGTGTATTATGCGCTTACGCAATCCGGCGTGAGCGTTCCACGGACGACCGCGCAGGGCTACAAGGATATGGCTACGCCCGTTACGGAGGCCGAAGCAAAGCCGGGCGACCTCATTTTCTTCGGCACACAGGGCGCGGTCGATCATGTCGGCATTTACATGGGGAACGGCCAGATGATCAATGCGACCGGCGCGAGCGTACAGATCACCGACCTGAGCACCCGGCGCGCCGGTATCATCAGCTGGGGCAGAATCGGCGCGACCAAGAGCAGCGCCTCTTCTTCCTCGAAATCCGGCTCTAAAAGCAGCGGCTCTGGCTCTGCTGCTTCGTCGTCTTCCGGAAGCCAAAGCGCTTCCTCCGGCGAGCAGACGGAGCTTCGGCTTGCGATGGACGTTGTATTTGTCCGCGAGAACTGGAACAGCGACGGCTCTGACGCAGTGCTTCCGTGCGGAGAATTTGAGCTGGACAACATTTCGTGCAGCGGTCCGCCGAGCACCGTGACGATCAAAGGATCTTCCATCCCGTTTTCCTCGCAGCTCCGGCAGACCTGTAAGAGTAAGGCGTGGGAGAGCTATACGCTCTCGGGCATTGCAAACGAGATTGCCGGAAACGGCGGCATGACGTGCATGTATGAATCGGACAGCGACCCGTATTATGAGCGCGTCGAGCAGATCGACATGAGCGACATCGCATTTCTGGCGCAGCTCTGCCACGACGCGGGTATTTCGCTCAAAGCGACAAACCGGATACTCGTGCTGTTCGATCAGCGCAAATATGAGGCGCTCCCGGAGGTGCGCGTCATCCGCCGCCGCGACGGCAGCTATCAAAGCTACCAGCTCAGCACAAGCGCGGCAGACGCGCAGTACACATCGTGCCGGGTGTCCTACGTGAATCCGGAAACCGGACAATGCATCGAAGGGATTGCGAAGGTCGAGGGGTATACGGAGAATCCCAACAACCAGCAGCTCGAGATCACGGCCAAGGTTGCCTCCGCCGAAGAGGCGCGGAAGCTTGCCGAGAAGAACCTTCGTCTGCGCAACAAGATTTGCAGGCAGGCAAGCTACACGCTTCCGGGCG
>CAKUHJ010000160.1 GCA_934655935.1 uncultured Oscillospiraceae bacterium
TATCGTAGAAGTGGAGCTCGTCCACGCCGAGCAGCTTTTTGCGCAGCCGCACATAGCGGTGCATCTTGTCCATATTCTGGTGAACCGCCTCGATGAGGTTGCGGTAAACGCTCGTGGGCACCTCCGTCTCATCCAGCGAAGCGTCCAGCGAGGCCGGATAATTCCTGGCGTTTGCAAAGAACTCCAGCTGCTTGACCTGGCCCGCGAGCATGGAGGCAACCGTGTTGCGGTAGGCGTCATAGGAGGCGTAATAGTTTTCAAAGGCATTCCTGCGGAGCGTGCGGTCCTGCGACTCCAGAAGCGAAACGTAGCTTCCCTGCGTAATGGCGTGAAGCGCGCCCTCAGAATCGGCGGCGGGCTGGAATTTGACGTCGGCATTGTCAAACATCTTATAGCTTTCCGACGGCGTCTGCGCCATTTCTCCGGCTGCGGCCAGCAGCTTTTCCTCCGCCGGGGAGAGCACATGCGCCTTCTTCCGGCGCAGGCGCGTCAGGTAGCGGCGATAGACCTCCAGCTCCGGCTTTTCGGCGTAAAAGGCCTCAAAGCGCGCGTCGTCCACGCTCAGAAGCTCCGGCAGGAAGAAGCTCAGGGAGGCCTCGATTGCGACAAAGCGCTTCATGAGCGAGCCCATCATGGCCTGGTGCGCGGCGTCGCGCGTATCCTCATCCTGGCGAAGGAAGGCATAGCTCCCAAGCCGGTCCGTCAGAACGGTCATCTCATCGTTCAGACGCAGGTATTCCAGAAGCGCGTCCGCACTCTGCGAAATTCTGCCCTGGAACGCCGGAAGCCTGGCAGCCAGCGCGTCAAGCTCCGGCAGCGCCGCGCTCCACGCCTCGTCGCTGGGATACAGATCCTCAATGGCCCACTTGTCCGCCGCGGCAATCTGGCTGCGGGCTTTGATTTCGTTTGACATAAGCTTTGCTCCTTTTATGCATATTTTTCATGTGTCGTGCGTCTATTGTAGCACACTTTTCCGCTTCCGGCAACGGGAAAAGCCCCGTTCCCCGGCGCGCGCGTATAGAAAACGCCCCGCGCGGCTGCACAGGACGCCCAGAGCTGTCAAAAAAGCCAAGGCTTTTTTGACAGTCGCAAAACGCCCCGCGCGGCTGCGCGGGGCGTCGGTTCGTATGGGAATGGAGAGGGAGCTTAGTAGAACTTCTTTCTGTTCTTGCGAGCAGCTTCAGACTTCTGCTTCCGCTTCAGGCTCGGGCTGACATAATGCTCTCTCTTCTTGACCTCGGCGATGACGCCGGCCTTGGCGCAGCTGCGCTTGAAACGCTTCAGAGCATTCTCCAGGGACTCGCCTTCCTTAACGCGAATTTCAGACATTGTTTTCCCTCCCTCCGATGCAGCCGGTTCCATCCAGGCTGCTTTCAGGGCCGATCAATCGGCGTGAATTATTATAGTCACGCCGCAGCTGATTGTCAAGAATTTTTTTGAAAAACCGCACTTTGCGCGCCGCTTTATTTCACAATCAGGTTGACCAGCTTGTTTTTCACATGAATGACCTTGACGATGGTCTTGCCCTCAATGGCGCGAGCGACCTTCTCCTGCTGCTTTGCAGCCTCCACAACCGCATCCTGGTCGGAGTCGACCGGCACAATGACCGTCCCGCGGAGCTTGCCGAGCACCTGCACCGCCATCTCCACAGAGGAGGCGACGGTCTTGCTCTCGTCCCAGACCGGCCAGGGCATCTGCATGGCCATTTTTCCGCTTTCCGCGGCATAGCCCGTCAGCTCCCACATTTCCTCAACCATGTGCGGCGCGAAGGGGCTGAGCATCAGCATGAGCATTTTCAGGTCGCCCTTCGTCAGGCCGTTGGCATAGAACTCGTTGACCATGGTCATGAGCGCCGCAATGGCGGTGTTCATCTTGAGCTCGTCAATATCCTGCGTGACCTTGCGGATGGTCTTATGGATGATCGGCTCGTTCTTTTCGCTGAGCTGCTCAGACTCAGAGGCCATGTCCATGAGGTTCCAGCAGCGGTCCAGGAAGCGCTTGGAGCCCTTGACCGCATCGTCGGACCAGGTCGCGACCTTTTCAAAGTCGCCGATGAACATGATGTAAAGGCGCATGGTGTCCGCACCGTAGGCCTTGACCACATCGTCGGGATTGACCACGTTTCCAAGCGATTTGGACATCTTCACCGCAGGCCGCAGGGCAAGATTGCCGTACTTGGCGATGAGCGCCTGCTTTTCCTCCTCGGTCTGGGCGTTGCCGACATAGTGCGGGTTCTGGCCCAGGATCATGCCATGGCTGGTGCGCTTGGCATAGGGTTCCTTCGTATGGACGACGCCGATATCGTACAGGAACTTATGCCAGAAGCGGGAATACAGCAGGTGCAGCGTTGTGTGCTCCATGCCGCCGTTATACCAGTCGACCGGCCCCCAGTACTGCTCGGCCTCTTTGGATACGGGCGCGGACGCGTCGTGCGGGTCCATGTAGCGCAGGAAATACCAGCTTGAGCCCGCCCACTGGGGCATGGTGTCCGTCTCGCGCTTTGCAGGTCCGCCGCAGCACGGGCAGGTGGTGTTGACCCAGTCGGTCATTTTGGAAAGGGGGCTCTCGCCGTCGTCGGTCGGCTCGTAGCTGTCGACCTGGGGCAGCACCACCGGAAGCTGGTCCTCCGGCACCGGCACCCAGCCGCACTTCGGGCAATTGACCATCGGGATCGGCTCGCCCCAGTAGCGCTGGCGGGAGAAGACCCAGTCGCGCAGCTTGAAGTTGACCTTCTCCTGGCCCCAGCCCTGCTCCACGGCGTACTTTTTCATCGCGGGAATGGCTTCCTTGACCGTCATGCCGTTCAGGAAGCCGGAGTTGACCATAATCCCCGTATCGTCCTTCAGGGTAAAGGGGCACTTTGTAACGTCGCCGCCCTTGACCACCTCGACAATCGGCAGGCCGAAGGCCGTTGCAAAGGCCCAGTCGCGCTGGTCGTGGCCCGGCACGCCCATAACGATACCCGTGCCGTAGCTCATGAGCACATAGTCCGAGACGAACATCGGCACGGCCTTGCCCGTGGCGGGGTTGACGACCTCGACGCCCGCAAGGCGCACGCCGGTCTTTTCCTTGTTGAGCTCGCCCCGTTCAAAGTCCGACTTCCGGGCGGCCGCCTGCCGGTAGGCCTCGACCTCCTCCCAGTTGGAAATCCGGTCCTTCCACTTTGTAAGCAGCGGATGCTCCGGGGAGATTACCGTATAGGTCACGCCGAAGAGCGTGTCGACCCGGGTGGTATAGACCGTAATCTCGTCGTTCATATTGGTTTTGAAGGTGACCTCCGTGCCCGTCGAGCGGCCGATCCAGTTGCGCTGCTGGGTCTTTACGCGCTCAATGTAGTCCAGGCCCTCCAGATCGTCGACCAGGCGGTCGGCATACTTTGTAATGCGGAGCATCCACTGGCTCTTTTCCTTGCGGATGACCGGCGCGCCGCAGCGCTCGCACACGCCCTCGACAACCTCCTCGTTTGCAAGCACGCACTTGCAGCTCGTGCACCAGTTGACGGGCATAGTCGCCTTATAGGCAAGGCCGTGCT
>CAKUHJ010000161.1 GCA_934655935.1 uncultured Oscillospiraceae bacterium
TTCATGTACTGGCTGGTCAGAGCCTTCATGAGATCCATAATGTGTCCTCCTTCAAATTAAGACGTTCTTGCCGCAGGAATCGCCGCAGCGCACGCGCGCCGGCAGCGGCAGAGGACCGCCTTTTCACAGACTTGGATAGTGTATCACAAGCCGTGCAGAAAATCAAGCAAAAAAAGCAGAAATCGTCAGGTTTTATGCGGCGGAATTCTGCGCGTCCAGAACCTGCCGGCAGGCCGCGAGCACCTGCGCGGCGATGGGCGCAGCCGTCTGGGAGCCGGAGCCGCCCTCCTCCACAAACACGACGAAGGCCAGCGGACAGGCCTCGTCCTGCACAAAGCCTGCGAACATCGCGTCCGCGCGCCGGTTTTCATGCTCCGCCGTGCCGGACTTGGCGCACACGGAAAGGCCGCCGAACAGCCAGTCCCCGTAGACCGTCTGCACGGCGCTTCGCATCATGCCGGCCAGCGCGGAGGCCGTCTGCGCCTGAAGAAGCCTGCCCGTGGAGACCGGCTCCGCCTCGTAGACAACCGCCTCGCCCCGCCGCACGCGCTGCATCAGGTAGGGCTCTGCCGCTTCGCCGCCCCCGGCCAGGACGCCCATAAAGCGCAGGAACTGGCAGGCCGTGACCTGGTCGGTATACTGGCCGATGCCGGCCCAGGCGACGGAGCCCTCGTCCGCGCCGGACAGGTCCACGGTGGACCGGCAGCTGAAGCCGTCCAGACGGAGCGTGCCGTTGAGCCCGAGTTTGTTTACATAACCTTGCAATGTCTGCGCGCCCAGGTCCGCGGCAAGCTCGCCGAAGGCCACATTGCACGAATGCGCCAGCGCATAGGAAAGATTTTCCTCTCCGTGCGTGCCCATGCAGACGATCTGCTGCCCGCCGATGACCGCCGCGCCCTGGCAGGTGAAGCTGCGGCTTGCCGCGGCGGCGTCCTCCTCCAGGGCGGCCGCAGCCGTAAGAAGCTTGAAGACCGAGCCGGGCGTATAGGCCGCGTCAAAAAATCGGTTTACATAAACTCCATCATACTGGCCTGTCTCATCTCCGGCGACGTCCGGCATATCGTCCGGATCGTAGCTGGGCGAGGTGACCGCGCAGAGGATTTCGCCGGTCTTATAATTATAGACGCCGACCGTCCCCTTATACGTGCCAAGGGCCTGCAGCGCCGCGGCCTGCGCCGTTTCGCTGATGGTCAGGCGCGCCTGCGCCTGCTTGTGCCCGGAGGAAAAGCCCTCTACCGCACTGTAGCCTGCCATGGTATCGGCGTAGTGCTCGATGAGCGGCGAGGGAATGTAGCCGTAGCGGTCGCCGAGCAGGTGCATCGTCGCCGCGCGGACCGACGCGTCCGGCGCGTAGCAGCGTTCGCCGGCAGTATCCAGCAGAACCGCGCCCGAACGGTCATAGACCGTGCAGTCGCGAAGGCTCGTGCCGTTATAAACATAGGGGCTGCCCGGAAAGGTCGCCCACGCCTCTGCGTGGATGGCATAGCTCAGGCAGAAGGCCAGCGTCCCCGCAGCCAGCACCAGCGTGAGCAGAAGAAGAAACAGCGCGCGCCCGGAAACCTTTTTCATTCCTCCGCCTCCTGTTCTTCCCCATCCGCCTCAAAGGAGAACGGATGCGCCGGCTCCGCCGCCTTCCCGTGCGGCAGACGGATGGCAATGCTGGCGTTCTGGCGGGTGTCTCCGGCCTTCAGGAAGGCCAGAAGCCCCCATACGCAAAGCATGCTGGACCCGCCGTTGGACACAAACGGGAATGTGACGCCCGTCAGCGGCAGGAAATCCGCCGTACCGAACACATTGAGAATCGTCTGAATGACCAGGATGCTGGCTGCGGCGCACGCGCCGATGGTATAAAAGCAGCTTCTTCCGTTCGGCGCACCACGCACGGCGGACAGCGCCAGAATCACAATGCACGCGGCCATCAGCACCGCCAGCAGAAGCCCCCACTCCTCGCCCACGAACGCGAACACCAGGTCCGTATCCGACGCGCCGACATATTTCAGCCATCCCTGCCCCGCGCCGAGGCCAAACAGGCCGCCCGAGGCCAGGCACATCATCGCGCGGGTCTGCGAATAGCCGGTGGTCTGCGCGTATTCCCAGACATGCCGCCACGCGGAAAACCGGTTTCTGGCATAGGGCAGAAACCGCAGGACCAGCACCCCCGCAAAGCCCGTTCCGGTGCAGGCCAGCGCAATGGTTGCAAAGTTTCCGGAGCGCAGAAAGGCCACCACCAGGAACGCGACAAAGAAAATGATCGCCGTTCCGAAATCCTTCATCAGCGCCAGACAGCCGCAGATGGCCGCAGAGTAGGCAATAAACAGGATCAGGTTTCTGCGCGCCATCAGGCGCGAAAGCGTCGACGCGCCGACAAAGACAAAGCAGAGCTTCACCAGCTCTGAGGGCTGGAAGGAAACGCCTGCGAACTGCACCCAGTTCTTCGCGCCGTATTTCTCAACCCCGAAAATCAGGTTGAACGCCAGCAGCAGCATTCCGCCCGCCGCCGCCAGATACCGCACGCGCTTTGCCCTGCCCAGGTCCCGCAGGCTCCACAGAACCGCCAGATATACCGCGATTCCCGCGCACACCGCCAGCATCTGCTTCCGCAGGCTCTGCGGGGCGGAGCTTGCGACGACGCAGACGCCCATCGTGGTCAGGAAAAACGCCAGCGTCTCCGCCTCAAAGCCGCTGCGGCGCAGCAGCCTTGAAAGCGCATAAAGCCCCCACTCCAGGCCGATCAGCCCCAGGAAGCTGAACAGGACGGGCAGGATTTCCTCCCCGGCCAGCATGAACTGAAAGCAGCACAGCAGCTGATAGGCCGTAAGCAGAAGCAGCGTCGGCCACTGCTTCATGACGCGCTCCGCGCTGGTACGCGTTCTGGCCTGCAGAAGCTCCTGCTCCTTTGTAATCGGCATGAGGGTCAGGTTGACCTCGCCGAGCGAAATGACGTCGCCCGCGCCGACCGCAGCCATATCCGTCCGCTCTCCGTTGACCAGAACTCCCGCCTTGGAATGCGCGTCCGAAACCGTCCAGCTGCCGTCGTCATAGCGGGTCAGCACGGCGTGCGTGCGCGAAACCGTCGGCGCGGACAGGCGCACATCGCAGCCCCCGCCCCTGCCGAGCAGATTTTCCCAGTGCGCCACGTCGTAGCGCGTGCCGGACTCGTCGGTCAGAAACGCCCAGATTTCAGGCTCCGGACGAAAGCCCAGCAGCGAAACGGCGCAGCGGGCAATGATCCACGCCGCAAGCGCAGGAAACACATACCGGAGCGCCAGGAGGGGCCCTGTTTGATTGAGAAAAAAATCAGAAATTGTCTGCATCATATTCGATCTTTCATATATTTACATCCGGAGCGTCCCTCCACCCCGCTGAAGCAGTTGATAAAAGGCCTCGCAGAGCTTGCGCCCGCAGGTGCAGACTCTTTATCAAAAAAGCCCCGGCTTTTTTGACAGTTAAGAATGGACTGCCGCTTCGCCGGCCTCCTCCTGCGCGTGCGCCTGCTCCAGATCCTCCACATGCTGAATGGGATAGTAG
>CAKUHJ010000162.1 GCA_934655935.1 uncultured Oscillospiraceae bacterium
TCATAGGTGATGCACGGCTTCCCGGCCATCAACCGCTCCATGACCTCCAGCCAGAGCGCAAAATTGCGCTGTCCGCGCTCCCAACGCAGAAGGCTCAGCATATCTACGCCGTCTTTCTGATAGACGTCAATGTGATAGTCCTCATGCGGCGGCTCCTCGCGCGTCGGAAACAGCCACTCCAATAGCAATCCCAAAAGTCCCATACCGCGCCTCCTTGCATCCTTCCTTTCCCAGCATACGCAAAGCAGGCAAAAATTTCAAGCTGTTTTTTTATTTTTCCGCAAAAAGCGGGGCTGCGTAAGCAGCCCGCCTTTATCTGCATTATTCTTTGACTTCCTCCGCCGGGGAGTCGGCGATCACCGTTTTTCCGGTGTAGCTGTGATAAATTTCCTTGGCCAGCGTCTGCGCCTGCGTTCCGTCAAAGTACATCCAATTCACAAGGATGTTCTTCTCCTCGTCAAGCGAAATATACTTTTCCAGCATCACGTGCTTCGGGTCAATCGCGCCGTCCATGAGCCCACTTTCGAGCGACGCCATGATATCCGTTGAAACCTGCACCGGCTCACTTCCGACCGTCGCGCATTTCAATACGCCGCTGGCAGAATAGGTGTCCTCAATGTCCTGCATCTGCTCAAAGAAGAAAATGGTCTTCCCGTCGGAAGAGAGTCTGTAGATGCCGTAATAGAAGTCCCAAATCCCCAGCGTGTATGCGTCCGAGGACAGCTTTTCCGCTTCCTTCTGCGCCACGGTATAGCGATATAGCGATGTGCTTTCTTCCTCCTCCTCGAAGTTTTTCGCATAATAGATCGTCTCTCCGTCCGCCGCAATGTCAAAATCAACGACCTCGCCCGCAAGCTTCACCACGTCTGTTGCCTGTACGCCGTCAATGTCCGCCAGATACAAATCCTTATCCGTCGTCAGATAGCAGAGTTTCCCGTTTGCAATCTGGAACTCCCTGAGATCGGAGACGATTTTTTCGCGCTCACCATCGAGGGTAATATAATACACGCTTTTACTGTCGTTCGCCTCGACCAGCGCATAGAGCCCTTCCACGTCACCGGTGCTCTCATCGAGTCGTCCGTCCTTCGTATAGAGTATGGAGCTAAAAAGTGTTCCTCCCAACTTGGCCTTTGTAACCTCGCCATCAGTCTTTTTGAGCCAGAGGGTACTTGCGCTGGTATTTCCGACGGCAAGCAGCGAAGCGTCTGCTGAAAAGACCGGATAGGTGTAGTTGTTATACTTCGAATCCACCTCGCCAAGTAAGCTCCGGTCGCCGTTTTCATAGAGGTAAATGGTGCACTTTTCAGCTGTTTTGTTGACCTCCGCCCAGATGGCCGTGCCACCATCGTCGGTGACAGTCTCCACCTCCACGCTCACGCCGTCCTGCGTACACTGCGATAGTTTTTCTGGCTCCTGCGCATCCTCCTTAAGAAGATAGATATTTTTCTCCGCGTCAACAAATACTGTCGTCAGCGAGGTTTCCGCTGTATCGGCCTCCAGATTCCGACCCAGCCGAACCGGCTCGTCCGCATCAAAAATCCGCCGGTAGAGATAGTCTTTCCCATTCAAATACAGTACGCCGTCTGAGCGAACGGCCTGCACGCTGGAGACCTCAGTCGCAATTATCTGCTTTTCCTCGCCCGTCAGCGTATAAAGCGTCCCGTCTCGCTCCAAAACGACCGCTGTTTCCCGATCCTTCAGCAGCCACAGGTTTACAATATCTCCCTTGATTTCCAGCATCGTTCCGTCCATGCACGGCAGATATCCGGTTCCGTCGCTTCCGACCTTTCCCGCAATGACCGCGTAACTTGCTTCCGATTTCCTTTTTGCCTCCGCACTTTTACAGGCGCAGAGTGTAACCGCCAGCACCAGCGCCAGTACTGCCGCCAGAATTCGCCTCATATGTCTCTCTCCTTCCTATAATTAGGCAATATTCTTCTTATAATTATGTCAGTTCTCTTCCTGTTTGTCAAGCAAAACAAGAACTATAATTCCTACATAACCACCGCAGGAGGAAGAACCATGCTTCTTTTCGATACGCAGCAAATCGGCAACCGGCTGCTTGCCATCCGCAAACGGCTCAGTCTGACGCAAAGCGAGGCCGCGGAGCTCTGCGGTCTGTCCGGCCGCGCCTACGCGGATATTGAGCGCGGCGAGGTCAACATGCGCATCCAGACCGTCCAGCGCATCTGCCGCGCGTTCCACATTACACCCGACGAAATTCTGACCGCCGAAAATGAGCCGCTCGCCGCCGACCAGGACGCGCTGTTTGCCCGCCTGCAAGGCTGCCGCCCAAAGGAGAAGGAAACGGCGCTTGCGCTGCTGGCCACATATTTGCAGTCGCTGGAGCCGGACTAAGCGCTATTTGAAATTGTGCATTCTGCCCATTTGCAAGTTTTTCTGATTTCGTGGTACACTAAAAGAAAAACTGCCCTCGGGCGGAAAGGAGCAAACCATGCACGAATATGAGCTTTTGATTGAAACCATCAACCCCTGCGGCGGCGAGGCGCACGCGAAGAAGGAATTCAAGGAAGTCTTCGCCGAGAGCCCGGAAAGCTACGTCGCCCAGAACGGCCGCTACCCGGTGATCGACTCCGGCAAAAACGCCGCGGGCGACAGCGTCATCACGACCGGCGACGGCAAGGGCATTCTCATCCGCTATACGTTTACCGAGTAATCCCAAACAGACGCAAAAAATCCGTTCCGGCCTACTTGCCGGAACGGATTTTTCTATGGAATGGGATCATCCATGGATTGGTATTATTCCATATCTTCCTTCAGCTTTTCAAAAAAGCCTTTCTTTTTGGGCTGGGTATCCTCGCCGCCATTTTCCAGCTTCCGAAGCAGTTCCTTCTGCTCCTTCGTCAGCTTTGTCGGCGTCTCAACCACAACGGTCACAAACTGATCGCCGCGCGTCTTATACCCGACATACGGGATACCCTTGCCGCGCAGCCGGAAGGTTGTGCCGGTCTGCGTGCCCTCGGGGATGTTATAGCGCACCTTGCCGTCTAACGTCGGCACCTCGATCGTCGCGCCGAGCGCCGCCTGTGTAAAGGAGATCGGCATCTGACACAGGACGTTTGCCCCGTCTCTTGTGAAGAGCGGATGCTTGCGCACCGAAACGGTCACGAGCAAATCGCCGTTCGGGCCGCCGTTGGAGCCCACATTGCCCTCTTCGCGCACACGGAACGACTGGCCGTTGTCGATACCCGCCGGGACGGACACCTTGAGCGTCTTCGTGTGACGCACCTTTCCCTTGCCCTTGCAGGTCTGGCAGGGGTCTTTGATGATCCTGCCTGCACCGCCGCACTTCGGGCACGGCTGCTGCGACTGCATCGTCATGCCCATGAAGTTCTGCTGCGTGCGCACCGTGCCGGTGCCGCGGCAATACGTACAGGTTTCCGGCTGCGCGCCGTCCTT
>CAKUHJ010000163.1 GCA_934655935.1 uncultured Oscillospiraceae bacterium
GATTATAACAACCTCTTGGCAGGCACCCACAGAGGGGCGCGGCCCCTTTGAAGTACCTATGAAATCATTATTTTATGAAGGAGGGAAGTAAAGTGCCCAGAAGAGGTAATGTTCCCAAGAGAGAGATTCTTCCGGACCCGATCTACGGTTCTGTTCTGGTAACGAAGCTCGTGAACAGCATTATGCTCGACGGCAAGAAGGGCGTTGCCCAGAAGGTCGTCTACGGCGCATTCCAGATCGTGGAAGAAAAGACTGGCAAGTCCGGTCTGGAGGCTTTCCAGCAGGCGATGGAAAACATCATGCCCGCAGTGGAGGTCAAGACCCGTCGTGTCGGCGGCGCAAACTATCAGGTTCCGATCGAGGTCCGTCCGGAAAGACGGCAGACGCTCGGCCTGCGCTGGCTGACGAACTATAGCCGCGCAAGAAGTGAGAAGACCATGCGTGAACGCCTCGCCGGCGAAATCATGGACGCCTGCAACAACACCGGCGCCGCCGTGAAGAAGCGCGAGGATACGCATAAGATGGCCGAGGCCAATAAGGCGTTCTCCCACTTCCGTTGGTAATCAAAGAAGGAGAATCGCATGCCAAGACAATATTCACTTGAGAAAACGAGAAATATTGGCATCATGGCTCACATCGATGCAGGCAAGACCACGACAACGGAACGGATCTTGTTCTACACCGGCGTCAATTACAGACTCGGCGAAACGCACGAGGGCACGGCCACCATGGACTGGATGGAGCAGGAGCAGGAGCGTGGAATCACCATCACCTCCGCGGCGACGACCTGCCACTGGAAGGGCGTGCGCATCAACATCATTGATACCCCGGGCCACGTGGATTTTACCGTGGAGGTTGAGCGCTCGCTGCGCGTGCTGGACGGTTCTGTAACCGTGCTGTGCGCCAAGGGCGGCGTTGAGCCGCAGACCGAGACTGTCTGGAGACAGGCTGACAAGTATCATGTCCCGCGTCTTGTCTATGTGAATAAGATGGACATGATGGGTGCCGATTTCTTCAATGTCCTGAAGATGATGGACGAACGACTCAAGTGCAATGCCGTTCCCATCCAGCTGCCCATTGGAAGCGAAGAGAGCTTCCGCGGTGTTGTGGACCTCATCAAGATGAAGGCCTATGTCTTTTACGACGAACTGGGCAAGGACATGCGCGAGGAGGAAATCCCCGCCGACATGACGGAGCTTGCCCAGCAATACCGCGAGCACCTTCTTGAGTCTGTCTCCGACGAGGACGAGCAGATCATGATGCTCTACCTGGAAGGCGAAGAGATTCCGCAGCAGATGATCCGTCGGGCGCTGCGCAAGGCCACCATCGGCAACCGGATTATTCCGGTGACCTGTGGCTCTTCCTACAAAAACAAGGGCGTGCAGGAGCTGCTGGACGCAATTGTCGAGTATATGCCTTCACCTTTGGACAAAAAAGCGGTCGAAGGAACCAATCCGAAGACCGACGAACCCGAAAGCCGCGAGCCGAGCGACGAAGCGCCGTTCTCCGCGCTGGCCTTCAAAATTGCAACGGATCCCTACGTCGGAAAGCTCGCCTTCTTCCGTGTTTACTCCGGTACGCTGGAGTCCGGAAAGACGGTTCTCAACAGCTGCAAGAACCAGCGCGAGCGCATGGGCAGAATCCTTCTCATGCACGCCAACCACAGAGAGGACCTGGCCTGTGTGTATTCCGGCGATATCGCCGCGGCCGTCGGCCTGAAGAATACCACAACCGGCGACACCCTCTGCGATGAAAAGCACCCGATCGTATTGGAGTCCATGGAGTTCCCCGAGCCTGTCATCCGCGTGGCCATCGAGCCCAAGACGAAGGCCGGCCAGGAGAAAATGGGCATCGCCCTTTCCAAGCTGGCGGAGGAGGACCCCACCTTTAAAACCTACACCGATGAAGACACTGGCCAGACGATTATCGCCGGCATGGGCGAGCTTCATCTGGAAATCATTGTGGACCGTCTGCTCAGAGAGTTCAAGGTAGAGGCCAATGTCGGCGCGCCGCAGGTTGCCTATAAGGAGACCATCCGCAAGAAGGTCAACCAAGAAACCAAGTACGCCCGGCAGTCCGGCGGCAAGGGCCAGTATGGCCATGTCAAGATTACCGTGGAGCCCAATGAGAGCGGAAAGGGCTTTGAGTTCATCAACGCCACCGTCGGCGGCTCGATCCCGAAGGAATACATTCCTGCGGTTGAGCAGGGCGTCCGCGGCGCGATGGAAGCCGGCGTTCTGGCCGGGTTCCCGGTTGAGGACGTCAAGGTTACGCTGTATGACGGCAGCTATCACGAGGTCGACTCGTCTGAAATGGCCTTTAAGATTGCCGGCTCCATGGCCTTCAAGGAGGCCTGCCAGAAGGCGGAGCCCGTCCTGCTGGAGCCGATCATGAAGGTCTGCGTCATCGTGCCCGACGAGTATATGGGCGATGTCATCGGCGATATCACCTCCCGCCGCGGCAACATCGCAGGCCTTACCCAGCGCAACGGCGCGCAGCAGATCGACTGCTTTGTTCCGCTGTCCGAGATGTTCGGCTACGCGACAAACCTGCGCTCGAGAACACAGGGCCGCGGCCAGTTCACCATGGAGCCGAGCCACTATGTCGAGCTGAGCAAGTCGCTTGCCGACGCTGTCATCAGCAAACGCAGAGGCTACTGATTTTTTCGCGTAAAATCTGCGCTGTTTTCTCAAATTTCCCTTGTCAAAACAGGCTTTGTCGTGTATGATGAGGGGGATGCAATGATTTGTAATTTTTAGTACGTTTATAAACTAAGGAGGATATTTTCATGGCTAAGCAGAAATTCATTAAGGATAAGCCCCATGTCAACATCGGCACCATCGGTCATATCGACCATGGCAAGACCACGCTGACGGCTGCGATCACCAAGTACCTCGCCTTCTTCGGCGACGCTGAGTACACCGACTATTCTTCCATCGATAAGGCTCCGGAAGAGCGCGAGCGCGGCATTACCATCAACACTGCGCACGTTGAGTATCAGACCAACAACCGCAAGGGCCACAACTATAAGACCGGCGAGGACAATTTCGACATCATTGGTCGTCACTATGCCCACGTCGACTGCCCGGGCCACGCCGACTACATCAAGAACATGATCACCGGCGCTGCTCAGATGGACGGCGCGATCCTGGTTATCGCTGCCTCCGACGGCCCCATGGCCCAGACCAAGGAGCACCTGCTTCTGGCCCGTCAGGTTAACGTTCCTTCCGTCCTCGTCTTCCTGAACAAGGTTGACCAGGTCGACGACGAGGAGCTCCTCGAGCTCGTCGAAATGGAAGTCCGCGAGACTCTGTCCTTCTACGGCTTCCCCGGCGACGACACCCCCATCATCCGCGGCTCCGCGCTGAACGCTCTGGCTTCCGAGTCCACCG
>CAKUHJ010000164.1 GCA_934655935.1 uncultured Oscillospiraceae bacterium
GAACCCACTGGGCGTGCCGTCGCGTATGAACATCGGTCAGGTTCTGGAAGTCCATCTTGGCTATGCCGCGCATGCCCTCGGCTGGAAGGTCGCAACCCCGATCTTCGACGGCGCGAACGAGAAAGAAATCCGGGAGCTTCTGACGCAGGCGGGCGTTGCCGAGGACGGCAAGACCGTTCTGTATGACGGCCGGACCGGCGAGCCCTTTGATCAGCGCGTCACGGTCGGCTATCCCTACTACCTCAAGCTCCACCATCTGGTCGACGATAAGATTCACGCACGTTCCACCGGCCCCTACTCCCTCGTCACGCAGCAGCCTCTGGGCGGCAAGGCCCAGTTCGGCGGCCAGCGCTTCGGCGAAATGGAAGTCTGGGCGCTCGAGGCCTACGGCGCAGCCTATACGCTGCAGGAAATTCTGACCGTCAAGTCTGACGACGTGACCGGCCGTGTGAAGACCTACGAGGCCATTGTCAAGGGCCACAACGTCCCGACGCCCGGCGTGCCGGAGTCGTTCAAGGTGCTGGTCAAGGAGCTGCAGTCGCTGTGCCTGGACGTCAGAATTCTGGACGAAGAGGGCAATCAGATCGAGCTTAAGGACGACGATGACGACGAACCCGTCTACGGCGGCGGCGGTCCGGCCTTCCCCGAGGACGAGATCAGTCTCTATGACGAAACGGTTCCCGGCAAGGACGTGGACGCCGACGAGGCCAACGACGCCGGCTTTGAAATCCAGGATGAGGACGATGTGTTCGGTCTGAACGGCGAGCTGCCGGACGACGACGCATCGGACGACGAGCTGTAAGGAGGTGGCAATCCAGATGAGTCATGCAGCATTCAGCGCAATCCAGATTGGGATTGCTTCCCCGGAAATGATCCGCGAATGGTCCTTTGGCGAGGTCAAGAAGCCTGAGACCATCAACTACCGCACGCTCAAGCCCGAGCGCGACGGCCTTTACTGCGAGCGCATTTTTGGCCCGACCAAGGACTGGGAATGCCACTGCGGCAAATATAAGAAAATCCGCTACAAGGGCAAAATCTGCGACCGCTGCGGCGTTGAGGTCACCAAGGCCAAGGTCCGCCGCGAGCGCATGGGCCACATTGAGTTGGCCGCGCCCTGCAGCCATATCTGGTATTTCAAGGGCATTCCCTCCCGCATGGGCCTGCTCCTGGATATCAGCCCCAGGATTCTGGAAAAGGTTCTCTATTTCGCCAGCTATATCGTGACCGATCCCGGCGACTGCCCGCTGTCGAAGAACCAGATTCTTTCGGAAAAAGAATACCGCGACATGCGCGAAAAGTACGAGGACGATTTCAAGGCCGGCATGGGTGCAGAGGCGGTCAAGGAGCTTCTGCAGGAAATCCACCTCGACGAGCTTTCCGAGCAGCTGCGCGCGGAGCTCAAGGACGCCTCCGGGCAGAAGAAGCTCCGCATCATCAAGCGGCTTGAGGTGGTGGAGTCCTTCCGCCAGTCCGGCAATGACCCGACGTGGATGATTATGGACGTGCTGCCCGTGATTCCGCCTGAGCTCCGCCCCATGGTCCAGCTCGACGGCGGCCGTTTTGCAACCTCCGACCTGAACGATCTGTACCGCCGCGTCATCAACCGCAACAACCGTCTCAAGCGCCTGATTCAGCTTTCCGCGCCGGACATCATCATCCGCAACGAAAAGCGCATGCTGCAGGAGGCCGTGGACGCGCTGATTGACAATGGTCGCCGCGGCAGAGCCGTCACCGGCGCAAACAACCGCGCGCTCAAGTCCCTTTCCGACATGCTCAAGGGCAAGCAGGGCCGCTTCCGCCAGAACCTGCTCGGCAAGCGCGTGGACTATTCCGGCCGTTCCGTCATCGTCGTCGGCCCGGAGCTGAAGCTCTATCAGTGCGGCGTGCCGAAGGAGATGGCCATCGAGCTGTTCCGCCCGTTCGTCATGAAGAAGCTCGTGGAGGACGGCCTGGCCAACAACATCAAGTCTGCCAAGAAGATGATCGACAAGGGCAAGGACGAGGTCTTTGACGCTCTGGAGGACATCATCAAGGACCGCCCCGTCATGCTCAACCGCGCGCCGACGCTGCACCGTCTGGGCATCCAGGCCTTTGAGCCCGTGCTGGTCGAGGGCCGCGCGCTGAAGCTGCACCCGCTGTGCTGCACGGCGTTCAACGCCGACTTTGACGGCGACCAGATGGCCATTCACGTGCCGCTGTCCGCCGAGGCGCAGGCCGAGGCCCGTATGCTGATGCTCTCGGCCAACAACCTTCTGCGTCCGCAGGACGGCAAGCCCGTCACCGTGCCGACGCAGGATATGATCCTCGGTACCTATTACCTCACCTACGAGCGCTATGACGTGGACGTATTCGACACCCTGCATGAGATTTTCCCGCTGCTGGACTGCGGAAAGCTTCCCTACGAGAAGCCCATCTGGGTCAAGAACATCTGGGATGACGCCGAAAGTGAGGGATATGAAAACTATCTGCGCACAAAGGGCGCCTTCCTTGAAGGCGAGACGGACCGCCCGGAGACCATCGCCGGCTCCTACCAGACGCTGGAGAAGGCCGTACAGGCGCTCGAACAGGGCGAAATCGCGCCAGACGATGTGATCTACATCTGGAACGTCTGGGACGACGCCGCAGAAATCAAGGAAGAAAACCACGTCTATATCCGTACCGTCGGCGCGTATGCGAAGCAGGCGCTGGAAAACGGTTCTGTCAAGCCCAAGGAGTACTTCAAGATGTACCACTCCGAGGACGAGGCCAAGATGGCCTATGCCGAGGGCCTGGTTGAAATCCACGACCCGATCCGGGTCTGGAAGCAGCTGGAGATTGATGGCAAGCCGGAGCACCGCATCATCGACGCGACCGTCGGCCGCCTGATCATCAACGACGCCATTCCGCAGAACCTCGGCTTTAAAAAGCGAGAGACCGTCGACGAGCAGTTCCCGCTGGAAATTGACTTTGTCGTCGGTAAGAAGCAGCTCGGCAAGATCATCGACAAGTGTATCCGCATCAACGGCTTTACGCTGTCGACCGAAATGCTCGACAAGGTCAAGGCCCTTGGATACAAGTACTCCACAAAGGCCTCCATTACGGTTTCCATCGCCGATATGGAGATCCCGGAGCGGAAATATGAGCTCATCCACCAGACGGAAAAAGAGGTCGTCAAGATTGACCGCCAGTATAAGCGCGGCTTTATCACCAATGACGAGCGCTACCGCCTGACCGTTCAGGAATGGGAAAAATCCATCAAGGACGTCACGGATGCGCTGCAGTCCAACCTCAAGCGCTTCAACCCGATCTTCATGATGGCGGACTCCGGCGCGCGAGGCAGCATGAACCAGATCCGTCAGCTGGCCGGTATGCGCGGCCTGATGGCAGATACGAACGG
>CAKUHJ010000165.1 GCA_934655935.1 uncultured Oscillospiraceae bacterium
ACGCTTTACCGCGCGGTTGACGCAGCCAAGACCCTGAGCGAAAAGTACGGCGTGGAGGCCGACGTCATCAATATGCCGTCCCTTGTCCCGCTGGATTACACGGACATCATCGCCTCCGTCAAGAAGACCGGCCGCGTGGTTTTGGCCTCCGATGCATGCGCAAGAGGCACCTTCCTCAACGAGATTGCGGAGAACATCTCCACCATGTGCTTTGATTATCTCGACGCGCCTCCCGTGGTCGTCGGCGCGCGCAACTGGATCACCCCGCCGCACGAGTTCGACAAGTACTTCTTCCCGTATGCCGAGTGGATTGTCGACGCGGTCAACGCACGTCTGCTGCCGCTGGAGGGCTACACCTCCACCACGACGCCGGACGACGCCGAGATCATCCGCCGCAATAAGCTGGGAGTCTAATTCATGAAGCAGCAGAAACCTCGCGCCGTGATCTTCGATCTCGACGGGACGCTTCTGGATACCGCACAGGATATCGGTGCAGGCGCCAATCTGGCCCTGCACCGTTCCGGTTTTCCGGAGCATCCCCTGCAGGCCTACCTCCCGCTCATCGGCTACGGCATCCGCAGCCTTCTGCGCAGCGCCTGCCCGGAGGGAATCACCGACGCGCAGTTTGAGCCCGTGGCGCAGTTTTACCTGAGCTATTATCCGGAGCACTGCACCGAACGGACGGTGTTCTTTCCCGGCGTCCCTGCGCTGATTCAGGCGCTCAGCGCCCGCGGAATTCCGCTCGGGATTCTGTCCAACAAGACAGAGCCCATTCTGCTTAAAATCTGCGCGCATTACTTCCCTGAAGCGCCGTTCCGCTTCATCCGCGGCAACAACGGCGTACGGCCGTTAAAGCCGGCGCGTGAGGCCGGAGACGACCTTTGCGCGCTGCTTGCGCTTGCGCCGGAGGCAATTGCCTTCGTCGGCGACGGTGAGACCGATATGCGCTTTGGCCACGCGATGGGCTTTCGGACCATCGGCGTTTCCTGGGGCTATCGATCTGAGGCGCAGCTGCGCGAGGCCGGCGCGGAAGCCGTCGCCCACAGCGCAGCCGAGCTTCTTACGCTTCTTTCGTGATTTTCATCCGGATCAGCAGCATAAGGCGGAGCGGCATTTCCTGCCGCTCCGCCACTTCTCATAGTACGACCACCGGTTTGATCAGGTCCCGCGGCTTGTCCTTCATCAGCTGCAGCGCCGTTTCAATCTGCGCAAGGCCTGTAAAGCGGTGCGTCAGCAGCGGCTCCGGATTCAGTCGTCCGTACTGCAGAAGCGAGGCAAGCTTCTCCATCCTCAGCCGCCCGCCCGGCGTCAGGCCGCCGCAGATGCTCTTATGCCCCATTCCGCAGCCCCAGGCCTCGCGCGGAATTTGGATGGCGTCTCCGCTTCCCAGGTAGTTGACGTTGCCGATTCTCCCGCCTGGCCGCAGCATGCGCACAGCCTGCGCAAAGGTATCGTTGTCGCCGCCTGCAATGATCACGCGGTCCACGCCGCGGCCCTTTGTCGCCTCCAGAATCTGAGCGGAAATCTCCCCGTTTTTATAATTGACAATGTCCGTCGCGCCGTAGGCCAGCGCCGCGTCCACACAGTTGGGCCGCGAGCCGACCGCGAACAGTCTTCCCGCGCCGCGCAGCTTCGCCGCCGCCACGCTCATAAGCCCCACCGGGCCGACGCCGACGACGCAGACTGTATCGCCGTACTGCACATCGGCAAGCTCTGCGCCGTGAAAGCCGGTCGGGATCATATCGCTGAGCATCACCGCGCTGACCGGGTCGACGCCGTGCGGAAGCCTGGCAAGGTTCCCGTCCGCCTCGTTCACATGAAAGAACTCGGCAAAAACGCCGTCCTTATAGTTTGAGAACTTCCAGCCCGCGAGCATTCCGCCGGAATGCATGGCGTAGCCGCCCTGCGCCTCCAGGCTCATCCAGTCCGGCGTAATCGCCGGTACAATCACGCGGTCTCCGGGCGCGAAATCGCGCACCAGCGAGCCCGTTTTTACAACCTCGCCGACCGCCTCATGGCCAAGAATCATGTCGTGCCGCTCGCCGATCGCCCCCTCCCAGACTGTGTGGATATCCGAGGTACACGGCGATACCGCAATCGGCCGCACAATCGCATCCAATGGGCCGCAGGCCGGGACCTCCTTCTGAATCCATCCCGTCTTTCCGACGCCGAGCATGGCATATCCCTGCATTTTCATATTCGTTTCCCCTTTTCACTTGTTGTAGAGGCTTTGAAAAACCGCTGCCAGCTCCTGCAGCGCCAGTCTGCGCCCTCCGGGCGCTCTGCCTCTTTTCAAAGCTTCTGCACGAGCCAGTACACAATTCCGTATACGACGCTCGCGCTCACACCGTAGACGATGACCGGTCCTGCAATGGTGAACATTTTTGCCGCCATTCCTGTCACAAAGCCCTCTTCCTTGAACTCGATGGCGGGCGATACCACCGCATTGGCAAAGCCGGTGATGGGGACGATGGTCCCTGCGCCGGCAATTTTCGCAAGATCGTCATACAGGCTCAGGCCCGTCAGGAGCATGCTCAGAAAGATCAGGCTGACCGCGCACAGGGTCCCTGCCTCCTCCTTCGCCATGCCAAGCGCCATCCAGCCGTTCTGGATGGCCTGTCCCAACGTACAGATCGCTCCGCCGATGAGGAAGGCGCACACGATGTTTTTCCCCAGCGGTGATTTTTCTGCCAGCCGTTCCACATAGACCGCGTATTCCTTTTGTTTTTGCTGCACAGCATTCGCCTCCTGCCTTCTATTGTCTGCAGGAAATCATAAAAAAATCCTCTGATCCGGACAGATCAGAGGATTTTTTATTTGCATAAGAATCAGACCAGCTCAATCACGGCCATCTCGGCGGCGTCGCCGCGGCGCGGGCCGATGCGGGTCACACGGGTGTAGCCACCGTTGCGGTCGGCATACTTCGGCGCGATCTCCTTGAAGAGCTTGTTGGCGACGTCCTCCTTGGTGACGTAGGCCAGCGCTCTGCGATAGTTCGCAAGGCCGCCCTTCTTGCCAAGGGTGATCATCTTCTCAACAACGGGCTGAACCTCCTTGGCGCGGGTAAAGGTGGTTTCCAGCTTGCCGTTCTCCAGCAGGTAAGTGGTCATCGCTCTGAGCATCGCCTTGCGCTGATCGCTGGTTCTGCCGAGCTTTCTGGTACCGAACATGGGATGTTTCCTCCTTCTTTGAAAGGTTTGCGCTTAATTATTCGAATTGTTGGAATCGTCGCTCGCCAGAGACAGTCCCATCATAGCCAGCTTGTTCTGCACTTCCTCGAGCGACTTCCGGCCCATGTTGCGGACCTTCATCATATCCTCGCCGGTTCTGGAAATCAGATCCTCGACGTTGTTGATGTTGGC
>CAKUHJ010000166.1 GCA_934655935.1 uncultured Oscillospiraceae bacterium
AGAACGGGAACGCCCTGCGTCTCGAGATATTCCAGCGTCAGGCCGAGGTCGAGAATGCTCTTCGCGCCCGCGCAGACCACGCACACCGGAGTGTTTGCAAGCTCCTGAAGATCGGCGGAGATGTCCATGGTCTTCTCCGCGCCGCGGTGTACGCCGCCGATGCCGCCGGTGGCAAAGAAGCGGATGCCCGCCATGGAGGCGATGATCATGGTGGTCGCGACGGTGGTTGCGCCGGTCTGGCCGGTGGCGAGGTACACGGCCACATCGCGGCGGCTGACCTTGCCGACATGGTCGGCTTTGCACATGACCTCCAGCTCCTGGGCGTTCAGACCGACCTTGAGCTTGCCGCCGATGATGGCGGTGGTTGCGGGAATGGCGCCCTCGGAGCGGACAATGTCCTCTACCTTGTGCGCGAACTCCACGTTCTGCGGATAGGGCATGCCATGGCTCAGAATGGTGGACTCCAGCGCGACGACGGGGCGGTTTTCGTCCAGAGCGGCCTGGATTTCGGGGGCGATAACAAGATAATCCTTCAGATTCATAGCGAATTCTCCTTTATGATTGTTTCCAAGAGCGCGGGGCTCATGTTGGGATTGATGGTAGCTTCGTCGGAAAGCGCCGCGATACCTGCGGCCAGCGCATAGTCCAGTGTTTTCAGCTCGTTCATGCCGCGCAGCGTTCCGTAAAGAACCGCCGCGGCAAATGCGTCGCCTGCGCCGGTGGCGTTGACCATGCGGCTGACGGGGCGCATTTTCCGCCGGATGACGGCGCCCTGGCGGTCCATGTACAGGCATCCCTCGTTTCCCAGGCTGACGAACAGCCGCCGCGTTCCCTTTTTGAGCACGGCCTCGCCGGCTTTTGTCAGAGCCTGCTCGGTGTCGACCGGCGCGCCGGCGAGAATCTCAAGCTCCATGCGGTTGGGCTTGAGCGTGTCGAACGCACCCGCATAGGGCGCAAGCCGCTTTGCATAGGCGGTAGAGACGGGATCTGCATATATAGGCGCCGCGCCCCGGCAGATTTCAATGAGCGCCTGTAGCGTCTGCTCCGTGATGCACGGGTCGCAGGTGACGGCCGCCGCGCCGGTCAGCAGCGCGCGCTCGGCGTAAAGATCCTCCGGCCGCAGCTGGGACTGTATGATCCGCATGTCGGACATGCCCACGAGCATATCGCCCGAGGCGTCCAGGATGGACAGGTAGACCGACGAGGTGTGCGCCCTGCGCAGCACATGCGTCAGGTCCATGCCGGAGGCCCGGCTCTGCGCAAGAATCATGTCGCCGAAGGCGTCCTCTCCCACGGCGGAAATCAGCTTGACGTCGGCGCCAAGCCGCGCAAGGTTCTCGCAGACGTTCCTGGTCACGCCGCCGGCGGACAGCCGGATGTGGCCGGGATTGGAATCGCGCAGCCGGAGCGGCTGCAGGCTTGCGCCGGAAAGATCGGCGTTTGCTGCACCCACGCCGACAATATAGGGCGTTTGCATCCGCATTCCTCCCTGTATTGAGAATGATTCCGCACAAAACGAACGCCCTGTCCGTTTGCGGAAACCATATCATAGCGCGCCGGCCTGCAAATGTCAAGCCGGGAAGGCGGCGTCACAAATATTTAACTTTTTCCGTCGGAAAGCCGCGGGCGCTCAGAAGAGAATCAGAGAAAAATAGCGGATTTTCCCGTCGTTTTCCCAGCACTTCATGTGCACGTGCTCAGCCATCTTCTGCGCGTCCACACAGTAGGCCGACATGCACGACGCGTTCTTCCACGGGCCCGCGCCCATCATCAGAAGCTCGCCTGCGCCTTCGGCGCGCATGGCGTCCATCAGCTGCTCGGTCAGAAGATTCTGACGGCGCTTGGCGGCCTTCTGCTCGGCCCTGTCGGTATAGCAGACGGGCGTTGTGACCATGGTCAGTACCAGCGCGTTTTCAAAGCGGCGCATGCGCGCGGTCATTTCCTCCACGGTGCCGCTCTGCGGCGGGCAGGCGGGGAGTACGCCGTAATTCCCGCAGAGATTTTCCTCGCAGAACTGGCGGTAGGCCGGAACGACAACCAGGTCCGCCGTTTTCATCAGCGCCGCGTCCGAAAAGCCGAGCGCCTTCGCCAGGGCAACATAGTCTTTCATGATAAAAAACCTCCCAGCCTGAATTTTTTCAAAGAATAAGCTGCAGCAGGAACACGGTCCCGCAGCACATCAGGGATACCGGCAGAAGCCCCAGGCCCAGCCACGCGCTGACGACGCCGACCGCCATTGCGGCCGCGCCCGCGGCGGGGGAGTCTGTCGCTGCGGTAATGGCCGGGAAGGTCATCACCGCGAGCGTGACGTAGGGCACGTAATAAAGAAAGGAGCGGAGAAAGGCGCTGCGGATGGGCTTCCGGATCAGCGTCAGCGGCAGCACACGAATCAGATATGTGGTCAGCGCCATGAGCGCAATGTAGGCATAGGGATTCATACGGTTCCGGCCTCCGTACACGCTTCTGTACGGTCCTCTTCCTCCCGGCGCGGGAACAGAAGGGCCGCGCCCGCGGAAATCAGAACGGTCAGCAGCAGGATGCGCATGCCCTCTGACAGCGCGCTTAAAAACCGTGCGGCAAGCGCGCTGAGCACGAAGCTGACCGTGATGCAGCCCAGCACCACGCGGTTGCGCTTCCCCTCCGGGATGATGACGGCAAGGAACATTCCGTAGAGCATCACGGAAAAGCCGTTTACCGCCCACTGCGGCAGAAGATCGCCCGCGAGCGCGCCGAGCAGCGTTCCAAGGCTCCAGCCGGGAATCGCCACGCACATCGCGCCGAAGAAATATCCGGGCTGCAGATAGCCCGGCTGCGCGATGGCAAGGCCGAAGAGCTCGTCCGTGACGTCAAAGCCGATCAGAAGCCTCGCGCCGAGCGGGGTGCGGGGCGAAAGACGCTGGCTGAGCGCGCAGCTCATCAGAAGATACCGGGCGTTGATAATGAGTGTCATGACGATGACCATCCACGCGCCCGCCTGCTCGGAAATGAGCGTGACGCCGCCGTATTCCCCGGCGGAGGCGTTGTTGAGAAGGCTCAGAAAAAAGCTTTGCAGCGCGGTCAGATGTGCGTTGTGCGCCGCCAGGCCGAGTCCGAAGCTTACGGCCAGATACCCCACGCCGACGGGAAGCCCGTCCCGCAGGCCGCGGAGGAAGGAATGGTTGCTGTTCATATCCGGATGATACCTCTTTCCTGTTAGCCGCGTGATTATACTCCATCTGCGGGCAGAAGAAAAGCGCGCGCAGAAAAAAAGATGACGGCATAAGAAAAAATGATAAATCGAGACTGTCGAAAAACTATGATCTGCAGCTCTGCGACAGAGCAGCGGGGGAAGCGTGAAG
>CAKUHJ010000167.1 GCA_934655935.1 uncultured Oscillospiraceae bacterium
ATCTTTCGCATATCCGTACGGCCCGAGGGGTCGCCGATCATGGTTGTGCCGCCGCCGATGAGCGCGACGGGCTGGTTGCCCGCCATCTGCAGCCGCTTCATCAGCGTCAGCGCCATAAAGTGGCCGGCGGTCAGGCTGTCGGCCGTGCAGTCAAAGCCGATGTAGAACTTGGCCTTTCCGGCGTTGACCATTTCGCGGATCTGCGGCTCGTCCGTTACCTGCGCAATGAGGCCTCTGGCCTGCAGCTCTTCGTAAATACCCATATTCTGTTTCTCCTTTTTCATGTTCTGTTTTGCGTCAAAAAGCCCTCTGCTCAACTGAGCAGAGGGCGAAGCTTCGCGGTACCACCTCTGGTTCGCCGCAGCCTTACGGCTACGACCTTACGGAGCGCCAACACGCCCCTGCGCGATAACGGGCGCACCCGACACACCCCTAATGCGCACAAAGGCTTTTCAGGGGGCAGCTCCGGGATGTATTGGGCGCTCTGTTCCTGCCTCCTCGCACCGGCCGGAGGCTCTCTGAAGGCGTCTGAACGCTTACTTCTTCCCATCATGGCTGTCACAATATCTACAGGATGGATTATAGACGTTCCAGGGCGCTTTGTCAAGCCTTTATCTGCGCGGCGGCGTTCAGAAGCTCCTGCGCGCCGGCAAGCGTCGTTTCGGTCACGACCTCGCCGCCGGTCAGCCGCGCAAGCTCCCGCCTGCGCCCGGCCTCGTCCAGCTCCAGAACGGAGGTGAAGGTCCGCCCGTGCGCCACGCGCTTTTCCACCGTAAAATGCGTATCGGCCATTGCTGCCAGCTGCGGCAGGTGCGTCACGCACAGGACCTGCCGTCCGCGCGCCAGCGTCCAGAGCTTGACGGCCACCTTCTGCGCGGCGCGTCCGCTGACGCCCGCGTCCACCTCGTCAAAAATCATGGTGCCAAGCCTGTCCTGCTCGGCCAGCACGTTTTTCAGCGCCAGCGTAATTCTTGCCAGCTCGCCGCCGGAGGCGACCTTCGCCATTGGCCGGAGGCTTTCTCCGACGTTGGCCGACATCAGGAAGCGCACAAAATCCACGCCGTTTTCCTGCGGCGGCTGCGCGGTAAACTCGCATTGGAACTGGATTTTCGGCATATCGAGCTGCGCAAGCTCCTGCTGGATTCTTTCGCGCATGCGCTCCGCCGCCGCCTGCCGCGCCTCGCGCAGGGCAAGGCCGCGCGCGTCCAGCTCCTTCTGCAGGGCTCCCAGCTTTTTCTGCAGCCGCTCGACATGGTCCGCCGCGAACGTAATCTCGTCCAGGCGCTGCCTGGCGCCGTCCAGAAAGGCCAGAACCTCCTCCACGCTCGCGCCGTATTTGCGCTTGAGGCGGTGCAGAACGTCCAGGCGCTCCTCGATCTGCTCAAGCTCGCCCTCCGAATAGCTCAGGCCGTCCTTTTCATCGCGCAGCTCCTCCGCGGCGTCCTGCGCGGCATACATGAGTTCGGAAAGCCTCTGATGAAGCTCCGCCGTGCGCGCGGAAACCCCAGAAACCCTGGAAAGCGCCCGTTCCGCCTCCGAAATCAGCCCGGCCGCGCCGTCGCTCGTTTCGTCGCCGTAGAGGCACTGCACAGCCTGCTCCAGCGCCTGGGTCAGCTTTTCCGCGCTCTGAAGCACCTTGCGCCGCGCAAGAAGCGCCTCCTCCTCGCCGGGCTGAAGCGCCGCCTTTTCAATTTCCGCAATCTGAAATTCCAGCGTCTCGTGCAGGCGCAGCTTCTGCGCCTCATCCATGGAAAGCGCGGAAATCTGTTTCCGGATTTCCTGTACCTGCGCGTACTGCGCGCGGTATGCCTCCAGAAGCGGCTGGTCCTTTGCGTAGAGGTCCAGATATTCCAGATGCTTCTCCTCGTCAAACAGCTGCTGGGAATCGTGCTGGCCGTGGATGGCGATCAGCAGCAGCCCGAGCTTTCGAAGCGTGCCGACGGTTACCGGCCTTCCGTTGACCCGGCAGACGTTCCTCCCGTCCGGAAAGATTTCGCGCTGTATGCTCAGCTCCTCCGGGCTGTAGTCCACCTGATTCTCCGCAAACCATCCGCAGGCCGGAACGCCGGAAAAAATGGCACTGACAAACGCCTTCGGCGCGCCGGTCCGGATGATCTCGCGGCTGGTTCGCTCGCCAAGAATCGCGGAAATCGCGTCGATGACGATGGATTTGCCCGCGCCGGTTTCGCCGGTCAGAACGTTGAAGCCGGCATGAAAGCGGATCTCCGAGCGTTCAATGACCGCAATATTTTCAATATGCAGCAGCTCCAGCATCGCGTACCCTCCTGTGTCCTATCCGATCTGCGAAAGAATCTCGGCGGCGAGATTCGCCGCGGACGGATTGTCGCGCATGACGATAAAGCAGGTGTCATCTCCGCCGAGCGTGCCGACCTTTTCCGGCACATCCAGCGAATCAAGCGCCGCGCAGGCCGCCTGCGCAAGGCCCGGCATCGTCTTGATGACGATGATGTTCTGCGCATAGTCCACGCTTGTGATGCACTGATGGAAGATCATGCTGAGCTTGGTGGAGAACGTGTGCTCCACCGGCTTCGGCGCGGGCGCGTAGCGGTAGGTTCCGTCCGGCGAAAGCTCCTTGATGATCCGCAGCTGCTTGATATCTCTCGAGATTGTCGCCTGCGTGGTCTGATATCCGCACGCGGCAAGCTCGCTCAGAAGCTGCTCCTGCGTCTGGACATCATGGTCCAGAATCAGCGCAAGAATTTTATCCTGTCTTCCCGATTTCATGGTCTTACCTCTGCTTGTCGATAAATTTTTTATTCAGGATTTCAAAGAAGCTCGTCTCCTTCAGGCGCACCAGCCGCGTGACCCTGTCCGAGTTCCTTGCAATGATCTCATCGCCCGGGCTCAGGCGGAAGGCCCGTCCCCCGTCCAGCGACAAAAACGCGTTGTGCCGCCCGAACTTTCCCAGCCGCACCGTAATCACGCGCTTCGGGCCGACCACAATGCTCTTGGCCTGCATCGCGTGCGCGCAGATGGGCGTAATCAGCAGGTTCCGGGCCGAGGGCTCGACAATCGGCCCGCCCGCGGACATGGAGTAGCCCGTCGAGCCGGTCGGCGTGCAGAGAATGACGCCGTCGCCCGAATAGCCGGCGGCCTCCACGCCGTCGCAGCAGACGCTCAGCTGAATCACGCGCGCAATCGCGCCCTTGGTGACCACCGCGTCGTTGAGCGCCGTCTCATGAAAGAGCGTTTTCCCGGCGTTTACCACGCGCACGTCGATCATGCTGCGCTCCTCGGTGGAATACTCCCCTCTCGGGATTTTTTTCAGCAGCTCAAGCTCCCCCGCCT
>CAKUHJ010000168.1 GCA_934655935.1 uncultured Oscillospiraceae bacterium
TGGAGCTAGTGGCCGGACTTGAACCGGCGACCTGCTGATTACGAATCAGCTGCTCTACCGACTGAGCCACACTAGCAACACATGAACGCAGAAATGGTTCATTCCAAACTGCCTTGGCATTGTAACACATTTTCTCTGCTTCGTCAATCTCTTTTTTCAGATTTCTGAAAAAGAAATTTAGAACAGAATCGAAGATTTCATCCAAGGCAGCTAAAAGTATGGAAACCGCGCAGTTTTTGCGGCTCAGGCCTGTCTCAATGCACAAATCATGGAATCGATGCCCAATAGCGCTGTATAGCAGTTTCCGGTTTTTCTGAAGGCGGGCGTGTAATAAATATTGTTGTCAGCGTCAAAGCAGAATTTTTCGGCAGGTAGTTCTTTTGCTTCACGGTCCAAAAGATTACCTTCGAGGAAACGGCGCATGAAGTCGATTCCCGCGCACATGGTTGCGATAGGCTTCTTCCTGCTGATGAAATGTGTGATACATGCTTCTATCGCATCAGAATCTCTATAGTTGTTCAATAAACCGATGCCGCCAGGTATGATCAACGCATCGTATGCGTCAAAATCAATTTTACGAATATCTTTTATGCGCCCTCGGCCGATGCGAGCCGCTTCTGAAAGAATACTTCTCTGTTCCGCGATTTGTTCCGTTAAGTGGTTGACAGACCGAACGGAGAGATCTTCTGCGGCAGGTGTATAATCGCATCCATACCGGTCAAGCACTGCATATGTCAGAATAACTTCTTCTATACATGAGCCATCGCCAAGACCGCAACCAGCTAATAAAATCAAATACTTCATTCGTGTTCACCTACATAGAATTCGTTTTCTGCCGCGCTGCTTTCAAATTTTCATGAATCCGCGGCAGCCGATTTCGGTCAGTTCCCGGAATCCCATGGCCCGATAAAATGCCATGGACGCCGGGGCGTCCTCCGTTTTTCTGTTTCTGCCCGGCGCAGCTGCGTATACAATCGTAGCATCAGAACGATGCAAAGTCTACTGCTTTTTCAGAAAATCCCGCCGCGCTGTTTTTGAAAAAGGTGCTTGACTTTTGCTGTCTACCGATGTAGAATGCAAATAGATTCTACTGGAGTAGACAGGAGGTGCTGAAAACGGAGGTTCCAAAGATTCACGAAGGGGAATATCGCTTCTGCCTGATTTTATGGAAGCATGAGCCGGTCGCTGCGGCGCAGCTTGCAAAGCTGTGTCTGGAGCAGCTGGGATGGAAGCGAACGACAACCTACACGATCATCAAGCGGCTTGGCGAGCGGGGGATTCTGAAAAATGAGAACGGGCTGGTTACCGCGCTTGTTTCCAAGGACGAGGCGCAGGCCTTCGAGATCGACGACCTGGTTGAGAAAAAATTCGAGGGCTCCTTGCCCAGCTTTATTGCCGCGTTTACAAAGCGGCAGCATCTGTCCGAGCGCGAGCTGGACGAGGTACAGCAGATGATCGACCGTATCCGAAGAGGAGATACACAATGAGCGCAATTTTTCTGAAAATCTTCAGCATGAGCATTTCGGCAAGCTGGATTGCGGCAGCCGTCCTGGTGCTGCGGCTCTGCCTGAAGCGGGCGCCGAAGTGGATCAGCGTGCTGCTCTGGGGCCTTGTCGGGGTGCGGCTGACGCTCCCGTTTTCCATTGAGAGCACGCTCAGTCTGCTTCCGCGCACGGAGGTTGCTGGCCCGGCGAGCATGGCGGAGGCCGGAAGGGCCGCTGCCGCGGCGACCGGCGGCGCAGCTGTTGTTTCGGGTGCGGCGGCAAGCCCGGCTCAGACGTGGCTTACGATGCTGGCATGGGCCTGGCTTGCCGGCGTGACGGCGCTTTTCCTGTACGCTGCGCTCAGCACTCTGCGGCTGCGGCGCAGGGTCTGCGAAGCGGTCCGGCTGCGGGAAAACATTTATCAGTCCGGGCATATCGATTCGCCGTTTGTGCTTGGAACCCTCCGGCCGAAAATCTATCTTCCATACCATATGGACGCTTGCGGGCAGCAAAATGTGATTGCCCATGAGCAGGCCCATCTGCGCCGCGGCGACCACGTGTGGAAGCCGCTGGGGTTCCTGCTGCTGACGATTCACTGGTTCAACCCTCTGATGTGGCTCAGCTATGTGCGGCTGTGCCGCGACATTGAGCTTGCCTGCGATGAAAGGGTCATCAAGGGGCTGGACTGCGGGCAGCGTGCGGATTATATGCAGGCGCTTGTCACCTGCAGTGTAAAGCGCCGAGGGATTGCAGCGTGCCCGCTCGCGTTTGGCGAGATTGGAGTAAAGGAGCGTGTAAAAGCTGTGATGAATTATAAAAAACCAACCTTCTGGATCATTCTGCTGGCAGTGACTGCCTGCGTCGTTCTGGCGGTGTGCTTTCTGACGGACCCGAAGGACGCGCAGCCAGACCGTCCGGCCGATACGTCCGTATCCGAAACGGATAATACGCCCGATCCGGTGAACCCTGCACAGGAAAGCCCGGCTCAGCCGGAGGACCCAGGCACAGAGAAGCCGGCGCAGCCCACCGAGAGCGATGCGCTGAAGCAGACGCTGTCTGAAACCGAAGCAGACAAGCAGCGGCTGGACAAGGCAATCGGCAAAGCGGTTCTGGACCATTATGCAGACACAGTGCAGGCTGACCAGATCCATGTAGAGAGCCATTTCGTCCTGGCGAAGGACGAAAGCAGCGCCGGGAGCGTTACCGTATATCTGCTTGTCCTGCAGGAGACTTACAGCACAGACGGCGGGGCGCTCACAGTGGAAAGCGGCAGCTATGTTCCGACGGCAATCACCTTTGCGGTCAGCGCCTCGGGCGAATACACCCTGGAGGAATACTGGGAGCCGAGAGACGGCAGCTATTCTGACGACGTCCGGGATAAATTCCCCGCCGACGCCGCAGAAAAGGCCCTGAACGACCAGGCTTACATCGACGATCTGAAAGCCATCTGCGATCAGACCGCCGAAGCGGCGATCCGCGCAGAGCAATGACGCGCTTGCGCCGCGCAGGCAAAAAGGAGAAGCACAGATGCCCGAAAAAACAGAAGGCCGCTATGAAGCATGGCTGGATGAGAGAAACCGAATCGTATCCTTTCATGAAATTCCGGACAGCCGGTATTGCAGTACCGCGGATCATGACTTCTGGCAGATGATTGTCGGACTGGTCCTGTCCGGCTACCGGATACAGTGAATACAGATTTTTAAAGCCAGCGTACAGGCTCCCGGGCCTGCACGCTGGCTTTTTGTCAACCGGACAGAACCGGAGGCGTACATTAATTATAGAATTTCTCTTCGATTTTTATGACGACTCCATTC
>CAKUHJ010000169.1 GCA_934655935.1 uncultured Oscillospiraceae bacterium
GTCCTTGATCTTCTGCTTGCGCTGCTCCACGAGCTGGCGGGCCATACGCTCGTCGGAGACGACGCTGAATTCGTCGCCCGGCGCGGGAACCTCGGCAAGGCCGGTGATCTCGACGGGGATGGAGGGGCCGGCCTCCTTGACCTGCGCGCCCTTGTCGTTCGTCATGACGCGCACGCGGCCGACGGCCGTGCCGGCGATGATGAGATCGCCCTGGCGGAGCGTGCCGTTCTGCACAAGAAGCGTCGCGATGGGGCCGCGGCTCTTGTCAAGCCGCGCTTCGATGACCGAGCCCTTGCCCGCGCGGTTCGGGTTGGCCTTGAGCTCCTCCATATCGGCGGTCAGGATGACGGTCTCAAGAAGATCGTCGACGCCCATGCCGGTCTTGGCGGAGATTTTGCAGACCTCGGTCTCGCCGCCCCACTCCGCCGGCGTCAGGCCGTGCTCGGTGAGCTGAGTGAGAATGCGGTCGGGATTTGCGCCGTGCTTATCCATCTTGTTGACGGCGACGATGATCGGAATATTGGCGGCCTTGGCGTGGTTGATGGCCTCGATGGTCTGCGGCATGATGCCGTCGTCCGCGGCGACCACAAGAATGGCGATGTCGGTACACATGGCGCCTCTGGCGCGCATTTCGGTAAAGGCGGCGTGGCCCGGCGTATCCAGGAAGGTGATGGGGCGCCCGCCGACCTCGGTGGTGTAGGCGCCGATGTGCTGCGTGATGCCGCCGGCCTCGCCGGCCGCGACCTTGGCGTGGCGGATATAGTCCAGGAGCGAGGTCTTGCCGTGGTCGACGTGGCCCATGACCACGACGACGGGCGGACGGGAGACCAGCTCGTCTGCCGTGTCCTTGTGGTCGTCGAACAGACGCTCCTCGATGGTCACGACGACCTCATGCTCAACCTTGCAGCCCATTTCCACGGCGACAAATTCCGCCGTATCATAGTCGATGGTCTGGTTGACCGTCGCCATGACGCCGTTGCGGAGCAGGCACTTGATGACCTCCGCGGCGGTCTTCTTCATGCGCGAGGCAAGCTCGCCCACGGTGATCTCATCCGGAATCTTGACGACCAGCTGCGCCTTCTTGGCAATTTCCAGCTGCAGTCGGCGCATTTTTTCCTGCTCCTCGGAGCGGGACTTTGTGCCGAATTTCTTGGCCTGCTGCTGCTTTTTCGCCTTGTTGCCGATTTTCTGCTTGCCGCCGGTATAGTTCTGTACGCGCTCGGAAACCAGGGAATCCACGCGGTCGTCGTAGCGGTCGGCGTTCACGGTGACGGCGCTGGTGTCGATGACGCGGCGCTCGCGCTTGCGCTCCGGCTGCGGCTGCTGGGGCTTGGGGGCAGGGGTCTGCTGCGCCTGCTGCGGACGCTGCTGCGGCTGTGCAGACGGCTGCGGGCGCTGCGGCTGCTGAGGCCGGGGGGCGGGCTGCTGGGGGCGCGGCGCGCTCCCGGCAGCCGGGGCGGCCTTCGGCGCGCTCTGCTGCGGCTGTGCGGCCGGCTCCGGCTTGGTTTCCACTGCGGGCGCGGGCTGCGGCTCGGGCTTCCTGACGTCGAAGACCTGCTGCAGGGAGTCGATCTGATTCTGCTGCGTGATGTAGTCAAAAATGACGTTCAGCTGCGCCTCGGTCAGGTTCTGCGAGCTGCTCTTCGGTTTATCGTAAAATTTTCCGACGATCTCAATCAGGTTTTTTGCGGGCATACCAAAATCGTCGGCGACCTCTTTGATTTTCTGCTTCACTTCAATACTCAATACAGCCACCTCCAGTTATTTCTTACCAAATTTCACGTTCTTCTGATGCGCCTTCTGCTCTGTTTTCCGCTGGCGGGTACGCGCGATCTGGCGCGAAAGCTCCGCCAGGACCGGGGCCCAGTCCTCGGGGCCCTCCAGCTGCTCAAGAAAGAGCTTTGCAAGCGCCGCGTCCAGAATGGCGCACAGCGCGCATGCGTTCATGCCGAGCGCGCCGCCAAGGGCCTCCTTTTCAAGCGGAACCACGAGATACGGGGGCTTTCCCGCGCGGCAGAAGGACTGCGCGCGGCGCAGCGTATGTTCGCCCGCGTCCTGCGCGACAATCAGCAGCCGCGCCTTTCCCGCGCGGCAGGCGACGCCGGCGGGCTCCTCGCCTACGGCGAGCTTCTGGGCCTTGCGGGCAAGGCCCAGCGTGCGCAGCGCATTATCCTGCATCCGGGCCCGCCTCCATTCTCTCGAGAAGCGCGTCGTAGATTTCCTGTGGGATTTCGCAGCCGAAGGCGCGCGCAAGCGCCTTGGAGCGGATGGCCTTTTTCAGGCACTCGCCGCAGGGGCAGACATACGCGCCGCGGCCGGGGGCCTTGCCCTTAAAGTCCAGCGACAGCTCGCCCTGCGGGCTTTTTACCACGCGGATCAATTCTTTCTTCGGCTTCATCTCACGGCAGCCGACGCACTGGCGCATGGGGATTTTCTTCTGCATGGCCGTCCTCCTTTTCAGAAAAACGCGAACAAAAAATGCTTATTCTCCGGCCTCCGGTCCGTCCGGCTCTTCGGACGGCTGGAGCGGCTCCTGCGCAGCCTGGCTGGCAGGCTTGATGTCGATCTTATAGCCGGTCAGCCGCGCGGCAAGACGCGCGTTCTGACCCTCCTTGCCGATGGCAAGCGAAAGCTGATCGTCGGGGACGACGGCGCGGCAGGCCTTGACGGAGCCGGGCAGCAGCGTGACGGACTGCACGTCCGCCGGGCTCAGCGCGGAGGCGACAAATTTTTCCGCATCCTCGGACCAGACGACAATGTCCATCTTTTCGCCGTGCAGCTCGTCGACAATCGCGGCCACGCGCGCGCCCCGCGGGCCGACGCACGCGCCGACGGGATCGATGTTTTCCTGCGTCGCATGGACGGCGAGCTTGGTTCTCGAGCCCGCCTCGCGGGAGATGGACTTGATTTCCACCAGGCCGGATTCAATCTCCGGCACCTCCAGCTCAAACAGACGCTTGACCAGGCCCGGATGCGTTCTGGAGACGATGACCTGCGGGCCTCTGGACGAGCGGCGGACCTCCACGACGTAGACGCGGATGGCGTCGCCCTCGGTATAGTGCTCGGTGCGGGTCTGCTCGGAGGCGGAAAGAAGGGCGTCGGTCCTGTCGCTGCCGCCGCCGATGCGGACGACCATATCGCCCGTGGTCGGGTCGATGCGGAGCACGGAGCCGGTGAGAATTTCGTGCTCCTTCGAGGAGAAGGCGTCGAAGACCATGCCGCGCTCGGCCTCGCGGATGCCCTGGATGATGACCTGCTTGGCCGTCTGGGCGGCGATGCGGC
>CAKUHJ010000170.1 GCA_934655935.1 uncultured Oscillospiraceae bacterium
ACGCAGTATACTGCAGGCAGAAAGGGAGGCGAAGCGCATGAAACGGTTCCATTCCGCCTGGGCTGTGTGCCTGGGGTGTACCCTGATGCTGTTTGTGTGCGGCGGATTGGCAATCAACGCCTTTTCGGTGACGCAGCCCTATGTTCTGTCCTGCGGCGGCTTTACGAACACGCAGACCTCGATGATCACAAGCGTCCGGTCGCTGTGTTATCTGCTGGCCGTGTTTGCCTCGCCGCTGTTCTACCGCCTGCTCGGCTACCGGCCGGGAACGGTTGCGGCATGCGGGATCACCGGCGGTTCCTTCGTGGCCTTCGGTCTTTCGCGCACGCTTTTCGGCTTTTATGCCGCCGGGGCTCTGGCCGGGATCGGCGCCGGACTTGGTTCAATGGTTCCGGCGACCATTTTGATCACGCGCTGGTTTCACCGCAAAAAAGGCCTCGCCCTTGGCCTCTGCTCGGCGAGCACGGGGCTGGCCATGGTCGTCTTCTCCCCGATCCTGACGGCAATCTGCGAAACCTTCAGCCTGAAGGCCTGCTTTTTTATGGAGGCGGCATTTTCCTTTGTCTGCGCGGCGCTGGTCTTTCTGCTCGTCCGCGACACGCCGGAGGCCTTGGGCCTCACGCCGTATGGCGCGGAGGCGGGCGCCGCGCCCGCAAAAAGCCGTGCGCCGGAAAGCCCGTCTTCCCTCCCCCTGCCGCACAGGCAGCTTTTCGCGCTCTGGCTGGCGACGGGCCTGCTCGGCGCGGTGGCCTCGCCGGGGCCCTCGCATCTCATGATTCTCTATACGACCGCCGGCATGGCGGCGCATCAGGCGGCGCTGGCAGTTTCGGTGTTCGGGCTGGCGCTGATGGTGGGCAAGTGCGTCTACGGGATGGCCTGCGACCGGTTCGGCGGCTACCGTATGGGCTGGCTCTTCGGCGCGATCCTCTGCGCCGGGCTCACGCTTTGCACCCTGGCCGGCAGCCGGAACGCCTCGCTCATGTTTGCCGCCGTCGTGCTCTACGGCGCGGGCGTTTCGCTGAGCACGGTGGGTCTTTCCATCTGGGCGCAGGATTTTGGCGGCGAAGCGCGGGTCGGGCAGCTGATGCGGCAGTTTCAAACGTGCTACGGCATCGGAAGTCTGCTGTTGTCCGCCATGCCGGGGCTGATCGCCGACCGGACGGGGAGTTACGCCGGGGCCTACGGTGTGCTGCTGCTCAGCGCAGCCGGAAGCGTCCTTGCCGTGCAAATCCTCTATCACCGCAGAGCGCAGCGTGCGCTTGTCTGAAGCAAGCATCCCGCCGTCGACCTTTGCTGGAGACGGCGGTTCTTTTTGCGGCATTGCGGGCAGCGCCGGAACAGAACGGACTATTTACTTCTTCTTTTCCGCGTGATATGATAGGAACTGACAAAAAACGGGACGGAGGTTGGTTATGGCGCAGTGTATCAAGTGCGGCAGAGAAATCCCGGAGGGGGAAATTTTCTGCCCGGAGTGCAGCTTGAATCCCGGCACGCCGGGGGCGCAGCCGCGCCCTGCCCCGGTGCAGATTGGCAGGATGCAGGCCCCGGTAAAGCAGGCGCCGCCCCCGCGCAGCGAGCAGCGGAGCCCGCAGCCGGCAAGGCCGCGCGCAGATGCCCCGCTTCCTCCTTCCCGGCAGCGCACAGGCCGCGGGCTCACGATCCTCGCCTGCATACTGGCCGTGATCGGATTGGGGCTGGCAGCCTGGCAGTTTTCCGGCACATCGCGGCAGCAGCGGACGCTGCGCATCCGCGAGGAAGCGCTGACCGAACGGGAAAAACAGCTGACCTCGCTCGAGACGCAGATCGACACGCTGAGCGCCGAGCTGGCTGCCGCACAGGAGACCTCCAGCGCGCAGGCGAGAGAAATCAAAGCCCTGCAGGAGAGCGTAAGCAGCGCCGAAAGCTCCGCCAATCAATCGCAGTACGCCCTGACGGAGCAGCAAAAGGAGCTGGAGAAGACCTCGGACGAAAACGAGGCGCTCGCCGCGCAGCTTGAGGCGCTGGAAAAGGAAAACGCACGGCTCAGCGAGGACTATGACGTCCTCTATGCCCAGCTGGACGCGCAGAGCGCGCAGCTGAAGTTTATGGACAGCTATGTGGTATTTGTAGAAGACGACGGGACGGGCTGCTATCACCGGTATGGGTGCAGCCGGTTTTTGAAGAAAAATTTCTGGGCATACAGCCGGAAGCTGGCGGAGCGGCAGGGCTACACCCCCTGCGCGGTCTGCTTTGACTGACCGAACGGAGGACGAACGACGAGATGGACATTTCCGCATTGATTCAAAAAATGGCTCTGCTGTTTTTTGTGATGCTGGCCGGCTTTGTTGCGGCCAAGCGCGGCGTTTTAAACCGGGACACCAACCAGGCCTTTTCCAGCCTGATCGTCAACGTGACGAACCCGCTGCAGATCCTGGCTTCGGTGATGACGGGTGAGCGGCTGCTGAGCAATCTGCAGGTGCTGGAACTGACGGCGATCAACGCCGTGTGCTATGTGCTGCTGGCCGTTTTGGGGCTGCTGCTTGTGAAGATTCTGCGCGTGCCGGAGAAGGAACAGGTGGCCTTCCGTCTGCTGCTTCTGCTCACAAACACAGGCTTTCTCGGCTATCCGCTGGCGGAGGCGCTGCTGGGGCCGGACGCAAAATTCTGCATCACGATCTTCGTGCTCTGCTTCAACGTGGTCTGCTGGACCTATGGTTCCTATTTGCTGGTGGGGAAGGAAAAGTTCCGTTTCTCCGGGAAGATATTCCTGCAGCCGTGCGTATTCTGCGCGATTCTGGCCTATATCATCTATCTGACCGGCATTCAGTTCCCGCCCATCGTGGGCCAGGCGCTGAGCTACATCGGCGATATCACCGGCCAGCTGGCAATGGTTGTCATTGGCGTGTCGCTGGCGCAGCTGTCGTGGAAGACGGTGTTCGGCAACTGGCGCGTATATGTGCTGTGTGTGGTAAAAATGATTTTGATGCCGCTGCTGTTCTGGGCCGCGCTGCGCGGGCTCTTGGGCGATTCGCTGATGCTGAGCTCCGGAACGCTGGTGCTCTGCATGCCGGTGGCAACCAGTGCAACGATTCTCTGCTACCGCCACGGCCAGGATGACACGGTGGCCTCGAGCGGCGTGTTCCTCTCGACGCTGCTGAGTATGGTGACGCTGCCGCTGATGATGTGGCTGCTCTTCTCCTGACAAACCTTCTCCCACAACC
>CAKUHJ010000171.1 GCA_934655935.1 uncultured Oscillospiraceae bacterium
AAGCGTCCGGTTCAGAAGCTCCGGCAGCCGCGCCGCGTCGGCCGAGCCGTCGGTAATTTCAAAGTCCAGAATTTCGCACACGCTTTCCGCGCCGACAGACAGCGGCAGCGCGATGGAGACGTATGCGCGCGGGCTGAAGCCCTGCGAATGCCAGATCAGGATGCCGGCCCGCCGGAAGGCGCGCTGGAACACCCGCATCAGATCCAGGTGCGACAGGTAGACCCCGTCGCCGGTTTTTTCAAACAGAAGCCGGTTCATCGCAGCGTCCTCCTTCGCTCAGACTCCGCGCGCCGCAGCCCGCGCAGGCGGTGCGGCAGTCGGGCGTGGTTTCGGAGCGGTAGGCCTTCTCGCGCTCGCGGAGGAAAAAGGCGTCCGACACGCCGACGTCGATGGTGTGCCAGGGAAGAAGCTCGTCCGTACCGAAGCCGCGCACGGTATAGAAATCGGGGTCGACGCCGCAGTCCGAAAAGGCCTGGTTCCATTTTTTTGCGTCAAAATATTCGTCCCATCCGTCCAGGCGGCAGCCAAGCTGCTGCGCGCGCAGCAGAACCCTTCCAAGTCTCCGGTCGCCGCGGGCCAGCACGGCCTCCAGCCGCGACAGGTCCGACTCATGATAGCGGTAATCGACGCTCCGGCTGTGAAGCTCGGACTGCAGAAGATGCACCCGGCGCAGGTATTCCTCCGGAGAAATCTGCGGCTCCCACTGGAAGGGCGTGAAGGGCTTGGGGACAAAATAGGCGGTTGCGAGGTTGATGGACAGGCCGCGCTTTTTATTGGAGGCGGTCAGACGCCAGGTGTGAACAATCCGGTCTGTGAGCGCGGCGATGGCGCGCACATCCTCGTCCGTCTCCGTGGGAAGGCCCAGCATGAAGTAGAGCTTTACGCTGTTCCAGCCGCCGGAGAAGGCGGTGGCGCAGGTATCGAGAATTTCACGCTCGGTGACGTTTTTGTTGATGGCGTCGCGAAGCCTCTGGCTTCCGGCCTCGGGCGCGAAGGTGAGGCCGCTTTTGCGGACCTTCTGCACCTTCAGCATCAGCTCGCGGGAAAAATTATCCGCACGCAGGCTCGGCAGGGAGAGGTTGATTTTCCTTGGTTCGCAGTAGGCCAGAAGCTTGTCGGCCAGCTGCGGCAGCGGGCGGTAATCGGAGCTTGAGAGGCTGGCAAGCGTGATTTCATTGCTGCCGGAATCCTCAAGCGCGGCGGTCGCCTGCTTTAGAAGCACCTGCGGGCTCTTTTCCCGGATGGGCCGGTAGCAGAAGCCCGCCTGGCAGAAGCGGCAGCCGCGGATACAGCCGCGGAAAAGCTCAAGGTTTGCCCTGTCATGCACAATTTCCGTGGAGGGGACGATGGTCTTCTCCGGGAACCAGGCATGGCTCAGATCCTGCACGATGCGCTTTTTTACCCGCGCCGACGCGCCGGGCTGCGGCGTGATGGCGGCAAGCGTGCCGTCCTGGCGGTAGGTGTGCGTGTACAGGGAGGGGACGTAAACGCCGTCAATCCCGGAGACGTCCAGGAGAAATTCCGCCTTGCTCTTCCCGGCCCTTTTTGCCGCGCGATAGCAGGAAATGATCTCCTGCGTGCTTTCCTCGCCCTCGCCGAGAGAGAAAAAGTCGATAAAATCGGCCAGAGGCTCCGGATTGACCGTGCAGACGCCTCCGGCAAAGACCATGTTTTCAAGCCCCGTACGCTCGCTTGCCAGCACCGGCACGCCGGACAGCTCCAGCATGTTCAGAATGTTGGCATAGCTCATCTCATAGCCGACGGTAAAGGCGATCAGGTCGAACGCGCGGACGGGATCGTGGCTTTCCAGCGCGAACAGCGGCAGACCGTTTTCGCGCAGGGCCTGCTCCATATCGCCCCAGGGGGCGAACACGCGCTCGCACCAGACGCCGGGCATGGCGTTCATCACGCCGTAAAGAATGCGCATGCCGATGTTGGACATGCCGATCTCATAGGTGTCCGGAAAGCAGAAGGCGACGCGCACGTCCACCTCGCGCAGGTCCTTGACGGTCTGGTTGTATTCTCCGCCGGTGTAGCGGGCGGGCTTTTGCACCCGGCTCAGAATCCGGTGCAGCGTATCAGTCATGGGAAAATTCCTCATCGGTCTTTCTGTTGTGTTTCATTTTATTGTATCGTTTTCGGGCGTAAAATGCAAGTAAAACGTGCCGCCGGTCATCAGGAGCCGCAGGCACACCGACGCGGCGGCGAGGGCCGGCCACGGACCGAGGCGGTTGAGAACGCACAAAAGCGCGCTCAGCGCGAACATGGAAAGTCCCAGCGCAAGGCCGGTTTTCCGGCAGAGTCTGCCGGCGCGCACCGGGTCCATGCGCAGGCACAGCGCGCACAGGAGCATCCGCCCGCCGTCAAGCGGGCAGATGGGCAGGAGATTATAAAGCCCCAGCAGCGCGCTTGCCGCGGCAAAATCCGGAAAGCGGCCGCGAAAAAGCAAAAAGCAGAGAAGGTTTGCCGCGGGACCGGCCAGCAGACAGACAAGCTCCTGCCGGTAGCTGAGATCCGCCGTCTGAAGCGAGAGATCGGCAAAGCTCAGCCGCAGGCGGAGGATTTTTCCGCCCAGCGCGCGGATGCAGACGGCATGCGCAAGCTCATGGCAGAGCGCCGCCAGGGAAAGCGCGGCCAGAAGCGCGTCGTCAAGCAGCAGGCACAGCAGGATCAGAAAGCCTGCGAAGCCTGCGCGGATTTCAAGACGCACCGAGGATTGCCTGCCACGTCTCGTGGAAGGCGGAAACAACGTCCTCGCCGCCGGAGAGCGCGCCGCTCAGCCGCCCGGCGGCCTGCACGAGCCTTCCCTGCCGGAGGATCTGAAGCGCGCGGTCCATCCACGCGGCTGCCGGCGGGCAGCAGCGGCGCAGCGTCCACACAAGCGCCAGCACGCACGCAAGCAGGAAGATCCAGGAAAGTGTGTCCGGTATCGATCTGTGTCTCATCGCCCATCCCTCCCTTACCGCAAGCCTATGCCGGGCGGAGAAAAACATGACGCTTGATTTTGCGCGCAGAATGCGGTACCATCGATGCAGAAACAATGACAGGAGAGGCCTATGCAGCAGCTGCTGAAAAATCTCCAGCTTCTCAGCGCCAGCCTTCCGCAGGCGCAGAGAAAGGCGGCGGAGTATATTTTATCCCATTATCAGGACGTGCCGTTTTTGTCGGTGACGGAGCTTGCCGCACG
>CAKUHJ010000172.1 GCA_934655935.1 uncultured Oscillospiraceae bacterium
ACCATGTGGCTTATGTCCATGGCTATACGGATGGCACGGTAAAGCCAAGCAGCAACGTTACCCGTGCCGAGACGGCTATGATGCTCTACCGTCTGCTTACTGAGAGCCGCAGAAATGAGATTCAGACTGCAAGTAATTCCTTCAGCGATGTTTCGGCCGATGATTGGTGCAACGAATCAGTTTCTGCTATGGCAAACGGAAAATATATTACGGGCTACCCCGATGGCACATTCGGCGGCAACAAGAACATCACCCGCGCCGAGTTTGTTGCAATGCTGGTCCGCTTTATCGGAGTACAGAACGAGGATTGCAGCTTCACCGATGTCTCAAGGGATTATTGGGCTTACGGCTGTATCGCGACTGCGACAAAGGCAGGCTGGATTGCCGGTTACACCGATGGTACATTCAAACCGGAGCAGCCCATTACCCGCGCAGAAGCCATGACGATCATCAACCGTGTTTTGAATCGTGGGGTCAACGAGAAGAGCAAGTTGATGAATTTCAGGGTCTGGCCGGACAACGATCCTTCTGCTTGGTATTATTATGAGGTGATCGAAGCGTCCAATGAACACGAATACACGGGCTCCCGTCCTTCCGAGAACTGGACAAGTCTTAAGCGCTGAACAGACGGTAAGAATCCCTTTGGAACAAAGGGCGCATTTTTCTATACAGGGGCAAGCCATGTAAGTGCGCTCAGCAAAACGACAGCCCGGACTTTACCGTCCGGGCTGTTTTGCTTGCACAAGGGGGCGTCTGCCGGTCTGGCCGGCGCATTGCGGCCTTTGCCGCAGGGGGCAGGAACGACAGGGCAGACGCATGGTTTTTAGCAGCCGAAAAGGGCGGCGGTTTTTTCCATCCGGTCCGCAATGGGCACGCCGAACGGGCAGCGGGCCTCGCAGGCGCGGCAGCCGATGCACTCGGACGCGGTATGCTCCAATGCTTCATAATGGGAACGTACCGTGGCGGGCACCTCCGGCTGCATGGTCGCAAGGTCGTAGAATTTGTTGATCATGGCGATATCGAGCTGCGCGGCGCAGGGCTTGCAGTGTCCGCAGTAGGTGCAGGCTCCTCGGTAGGAGTGGAACGGCGCGCTGGAGAGCACGGACGCGTAGTCCTTCTCGCCATCGGAGGCGGTTTCATAGGCCACGGCCTGGTCGACCTGCTCTTTGGCGTCGTAGCCGCACATAATTGCGGAAACAGCCGGACGGGTCAGCGCGTAGTGGATACACTGCACCGGACTCAGACGCACGCCGAACGGGGAACGCTTCGCGTCAAAGAGTCTTCCGCCGGCAAAGCCCTTCATGACCGTGATACCGACGTCGTTTTCCTCGCAGATGCGGTACAGCTCGGCGCGGTCGGGATCGGTTCCCCTCAATCCTGCGTCGAATTCCTCTGCAAACATGGCGTCGACGTCTTCGCTTGCGGGCAGCATATCGAAGGCCGGATTGATACTGAACAGGATCATCTCCACATAGCCGGACTGCGCTGCCTTCATGGCAACCTTCGGGTTGTGCGAGCTCATGCCGATGTGATGAATGACGCCGCTGTTTTTGAGCTCCATGACATAATCGAGATAGTCCGAGTGCTGAATCTGCTCCCACTCTTTCTCAGAGTCCACATAGTGGATCATGCCGAGGTCAATGTAGTCTGTCTGCAGGCGCTTCAAAAGGTCTTCAAATGCGGGGCGGACATATTTCATGTCGCGCGTCCGGAAATACTGCTCGTCCTTCCAGGTAGAGCCGATATGCCCCTGAATGTACCATTGGCTGCGATTGTCCCGGATACCCTTGCCGATGACGTCTCTCGACTTCGGGTCGGCCATCCAGCAGTCCAGAATATTGATACCCTGCGCGGACGCGTAGTGGATCAACTCGATCCCGTCTTCCTCCGGGTGGCGCTCCAGCCACTCGCCGCCGAAGCCAATTTCGCTGACCTGCAGCTCTGTTTTTCCCAATCTCCGAAACCTCATATGTCTTCCTCCATCATGTCTTGCTGCGTTTTATATTTACTTCTTTTTCGGCTGGTACTGCATGCTTGACACATTATAAACCGTGATGAATGCCTTGGGGTCTTCGCGGCCCATAAAAGTCATCAGCTTCTGATACTCGCTCTTATCGACGATGGTGATGATCTCATTGTGCTTTTCAAAATTGTATGCGCCGATGGCCTCATAGATCGTCGCGCCGCTGTGCAGGTTGTGGATGATGAACTTCCGCAGCGCTTCTTCCTTTTCAGTGATGATGCAGACACGGCGCTTTTTGTTGTTGTCAAAGATGAAATAATCCAGAACGATTCCGTTGAAGTACGTGCCAAGAACGCTCAGAACCACCGTTTTCTTATCATAGACAAACGCCGCCGAGAGCGCCACGCACATGCATGCCAGCGACATGGCTCTTCCAAGCTCGATAGTGGTAAATCTTCCCAGTTCCACGTGCAGATACTTGTTCAGAATCTTCGCCACAATGTCCAGTCCGCCGGAGGAAGCATTCCGATTGAACAGGATGCTCAGTCCAATGCTGACCACCAGAATGTAGCAGAGTACGTCCAGCTCCTGGCTGCCGGTCATGGATTCAAAATCCGGGAGCAGAAGCTCAAACAGCCCCAGGAACAGCGGCAGCATGATACTGGTGTAAACAGTCTTTGCACCAAATTCTTTTCCGCAGGTCAGAAATCCGATGATCAGCAGCATCACGTTCAGAACCATCGTAATGGCCGACAGCGGAAGCGGAATGAAATTGGACAGCACGATTCCTAAACCGGAAATGCTGCTGACCGATGTATGGCTTGGCGCCAGAAAAAAGAAAACCGCCGCCGCAATGACGGCCACCGCTGCGGTCAGAATTGCGATTTCCTTTACAGCTTCTGCATAACGTGGCTTCTGATTCGGCATGGCTGCGCCTCCAGATTTTGATTTGTATCTATTTTACCATACTTCCGCGCCGGTTACAATGCACGGTGAAAACGCCGGCGCGCATTTTCCGCATAATCTGCCGCCGGCGGTAAATAATAGGCGTGTGATCATTTGAAGAAGCAAGGGAGATTTCAGATATGAAGGCAACGGGCATTGTGCGCCGCATTGACGATCTGGGGCGTGTTGTAATTCCAAAGGAAATCCGCCGGACGCTGCGTATCCGCGAGGGCGACCCGCTGGAGATTTATACAG
>CAKUHJ010000173.1 GCA_934655935.1 uncultured Oscillospiraceae bacterium
TCTTTTCGCCCCGCTGCGTCCGGTTTTCTGAACTTCAAAAAGTTCAGAAAACCGCTTGATTGAACGCGAAGGGGGCTATTCGCCCCCTTCACACTCCCCCGCTGCTCTGTCGCAGAGCGGCTTATCCTAGTTCCCGAGAGTCTCTCCTGCCAAAGCTGTCAAATGTGGTAGATCTGACTGTACTCCTCGTAATAGCGCTCGAAGGTATCCGACTTCATTTCCTTGATGCTCGACAGATATTCGTGCGTATCGAACGAATCGGATTCCAGCTCGATCATGGCCACCGCGATGTTGGAGCAGTGGTCGGCGACGCGCTCATAATTGGTCAGAAGGTCATTGAAGACGAAGCCCTGCAGAAGCGTACACTGCCCCTTCTGAAGGCGGTCGACATGGTGAAGCTTCATCTCGTCGCAGAGGTTGTCGATCAGCTCCTCAAGCGGCTCGACGTGCGCGGCCTTCTTCAGGTCGTTTTCAATGAAGGCCTCCACCGCGGTCCGCAGGACCTCCTGAATGGCGGATTCCAGCACCTGCAGCTCATGCTTGGCCCCGGCGGAGAAGCTCATGCTCTTTTCATGCAGCTCCTTCGCCGCCTCTGCAACGTTGAGCGCATGGTCGGAAATCCGTTCAAAATCGGAGATGGTATGCAGGTATTTTGAAACGTCCTCATTCTGCCGGTCGGTCAGCTCTCGGCCGGTCAGATTGACAAGATAGGAGCCCAGCTTGTCCTCATACCGGTCGACAAGCCCCTCCGTGCGCACCACCTCGGCATAGCCGGCGTCCGTATAGCTGTGCATCAGAGAAACCGCGTTGAGAAGGTTGCGCCTGGCCTCGTCCGCCATGGCGTTGATGGTGATGCGGCTTTGCTCGATGGCAAGGGCGGGGTGCTGGATGAAGCGCTCCTCCAGGCGAAGCGTGGGCTCTGTCTCCGCAGGGGCCTTCGCGGACCGGGCCGGCACAAGAAGCTCCACCAGCTTTTCAATCTGCCGCGTGAACGGCAGCAGAACCAGAACCTTGATCAGGCGGAAGAGCGTGTTGACAAAGGCGATGGAGACGCTGGTCATGGTCATGTTCAGGAACGGATACTGAACCAGAAGCGCGGAAAGGTAAAAAGCCGCCGCAAAGAGAATGACGCCCAGCACCTCGACGACGAGGTACACATAGGCCGCGCGCTTGCCGTTCACATTCGCGCCGATGGCCGAAAGAAGAACCGGCATCGCCGCGCCGATGGCAATGCCCATGATGATCGGCAGCGCAATGGAAAAGCTGATTGCGCCCGTGCTGGCCAGGGCCTGCACAATGCCGACGGCCGCGGAGGCGCTTTGCAGAATGCAGGTAAACAGCGTACCGAAGAGAATGCCGAGGATGGGATTGGAGAACGTTGTAAGAAACCGGACGAAGGCTTCACTCTGCCGGAGGGGCGATACGGCCTCGGACATGGCGGACATGCCGAACATCAGAACCGCAAAGCCCATCAGGATATCGCCCACATGACGCCGGGACGGCGTCTGGCAGAACATGCGGAGGATGATGCCAACCACGGAAATGACGCCCGTGAGCGTAGCCGTGGAGAAGAGGTCCAGCCATCCGCCGCCCGAGCCGATATCGGACAGGCAGATAATCCAGCCCGTGATGGACGTGCCGAGAATTGCGCCCAGCACGATCGGAATGGACTGGCGAACCTTCATCATGCCCGAGTTTACGAAGCCGACCACCATGACCGACGTCGCCGAGGACGACTGAATCACGGCCGTAACGCCCGTGCCGAGCAGAAAGCCCTTGACCGGATTTCCCGTAAGCTGAAACAGGATGATTTCAAGCCGGTTTCCGGCCACGCGCTTGAGCCCGTCCCCCATCAGGGACATGCCGAACAGGAACAGCGCAATTCCGCTCAGCAGCGCGATAATATTGGAGATGCCCATGATACTCCTCCGCAAAAAAGCCATAATTTCGCTCTCTAGTTTAACGGACCTGCCTTAAATCTATGAGCATAAAAACGGGCCGCAATGTTAAATCTTTGTAAAATCGCGCGCCTTTTCTGAAAATCGCGGTTGATTTCCGCCCGTGCATGCCTTAAACTTGAAGTTAACATTTTATAAAGGAGGCTGCGGGGCCTTGATTTATCTGCTGGAGGACGACGACGCAATCCGGAAGCTTGTCATCTATGCGCTGGAAAGCCAGGGCTTTGCGGCGGAGGGCTTTGCGCTGCCGTCCGCGTTCTGGTCGGCGCTGCGGCGGGCGCAGCCGGAGCTGGTGCTGCTGGACCTGATGCTGCCGGAGCAGGACGGGCTGAGCATTCTGCGCGCCCTGAAGCAGGACCCCGCGACAAAGCCGCTGCCGGTCATCCTTCTGACCGCGAAGAATGCGGAGTATGATCGCGTGATCGGCCTGGACGCCGGGGCGGACGATTTCATCAGCAAGCCCTTTTCCATGCTGGAGCTGCTGGCGCGCGTGCGCGCGGTGCTCCGTCGCGCGGCGCCCGCCGCCCCTTCGGAGCAGGCGCTTCGCTGCGAAGCGCTGACGGTGCTGCCCGAGCGGAGGCTTGTGCGCGTCGGCGAGCAGGAAATCCCGCTGACCAACAAGGAATTTGAGCTTCTTGTGCTGCTGATGCGCAACCGCGGGATCGTGCTCTCCCGCGCGGTTCTGATGGAGCGCATCTGGGGGCTGGATATGGAACGGGAGAACCGGACGCTGGACGTGCATATCCGCACGCTGCGCGCAAAGCTCGGCGAGGCCGGAGGCTATATTGAAACCGTGCGCGGCGTGGGCTACCGTTTTGGAGGCGGCGCGGAATGAAGCGGAAAATTTACCTGAGTATGCTGCTTCTGGCGTTTTTTGCGCTGCTGGCGAGCGTGCTTGCGTTTTTCTTCGTCATGTATGCCGACGCCAGAACCCAGGCCTTCCGGCAGCTGGAGGCGGAGAGCGCGATTTTGTGCAGCGAGGCGGCGCAAAGCGGCGTACCGGCGCTGAGCGGGCTTCCCCTTTCGGAGCGGCTGACCTGGGTCGCGGCGGACGGGACAGTCCTTTATGACAGCCGCAGCGCGGACGAGGCGCCTGAAAACCATCTTTCAAGGCCGGAAATCCAGCAGGCCCTTTTGGAAGGAAGCGGGCAGAGCGAGCGGATTTCCGCCACGACGCACGAAAA
>CAKUHJ010000174.1 GCA_934655935.1 uncultured Oscillospiraceae bacterium
ATGAGATATCGGAGAAAGACCGGCGTCAGTTCATTTTCCGCAATGTTGACATTGGCGAGCCAACCGATTTCCCAGGTCTCTCCGCCACACAGGGGGATGACGCGGATTCCATTCATTTTTTCGTCCTTTGTCGGGAAGCCGCTTCCGGAAAGGTAGCCATGGATGTCACGCAGGAGGGTATAGGCCGCGGCGCGGTCGGTAACATGGATGACCTGTTTTTGCGTGTAGTTGAGGATGTCCGTGAATGCGGAGTCGTTGTCCACGGCCAGATCGTAGGTGATAAAGGGATAGGCACTCAGCTCCTCGGGATAGAGCATGGGACGATTGGCCAGCGGATGCGATTCATGGAGATAGATATGAACCGGCTTATAGGAGATATTATTGAATACCAAGCCCAGCTTCCGGATGCGCTGAATCATCAGATCCTTTGTTGCAGAAGTCAGGAACATAATGCCGACATCGGCCAGACCGTTTGCCACGGCGTGCAGGACATCGGAGGTCTTCATTTCCAGATAGGCAAAATTATACGGATCGCCGGTGGCGGACTGAATGAAGTGGCAAAAGGCGTCGATCCCGGGCAGATGGTGCTGCGTCGCAACGGAAAAGGAATTGTGCGGCTCGCCGCGTTTTTTAAACTTTGAATCCAACGATTCGATTTTTTCCAAAATCGTTTTCACGTCAACGGCAAGATTTTCGCCTTTCCGGGTCAGAGATACGCCGCGGCTTCCGCGTGTGAAAATCTCAAAGCCAAATTCGTTTTCCAGCTCCCGCATGGATGCCGAGACGCTGGACTGGGCCACATAGAGCTGTTTGGCGGCCTCGCTGATGGAGCCGGCATAGACAATGGCCATCAAATACTTCATTTGCTGGACGGTCACGGGAGACACCTCCTTGTATCCTTATCATTGTACCGCGGAAATCCGTTTTGTAAAGAGCGCGGGGCGAATTTACGGGGCACTGCGCAGAAAAAAGAGAGAGCGGCGGGAGGCTTTGGCGCCTGGCAAAGCAAATCGAAGCAGCTGTTTTGCGACGAACAGCTGCTTCGACTTTTTGCGATTTCTCAAGCCTCTGGGATTTCGTAGATGTTAATATGGTTGCCGGCGGGATCTTTCATGCGGAACATTTTCCAGCCGTAGGGGCGGACGAAGGGCTCCATGGTGATCTCCAGTGCGCAGATACCCTGGATGCGCGCATAGAACGAGTCGAGATTCTCCACTTGAAGCTGAAAATGGACGGGGCCGTATTCGGGGAAGGGATCTTCCTGGCAAAGAAGAACCAGAACGCCGCCGGCAATACGGTATTTCAGTCCGCGGTCGGTGATTCCGTCATCCCAACCGTAAAACGGCTCCAGGCCGAGGACGTACTGGTAGAAGGCCTTGCACGCCTCATAGTGGCTGGTGTCAGTGTAGATCAATAATTGAAAATCCTGGAATGCTGCCATGCAAGTGCCTCCTTACTGAAACTGGTGATTGATGGACTGCATCCGCGCGGCACATTCCTGCAGGACGGCCTGCTCATCGATCGTTTTCAGAGCACGGCGCTCCATAATCAGCTTGCCGTCAATGATGCTGTCTTCCACGTCCTGGGCGGTTACGGTGTCCAAAATTGCGGTTGTTCGGTTATTTGTGGGGAAAATATGGGGACGCGACATCTGGATGGTAATCAAATCTGCGATGCAGCCCTCCTCTACGCGACCGAGGCAATCTTCCATTCCCAGGGCGGCGGCACCGCCCTTTGTCGGAAGGGCAAGTGTGGTTTTTACCGGCATGACAACCGGATCAAAGGCGGGGAGGCCGTAGTAGCTGATCAGAGAGGCGCGCAGGAGGCGCATTTCTTCAAAGAGGTCTACGCTGTTGTAGGCCGCGCCGTCGCTGCCAAGGCCGACATAACAGCCGGACTCCAGAAGGGTTGGCGTTTTGGGGAAGCCGTGGTTGATGAGATTTGCAAAGGGACAATGAATGAGCTTTACCCGGTATTTGGACAAGAGGGTGATGTCATGCTCAGAGAGCGCGACGTTATGCGCCGTGACCAGACGGGGACCGAGCATGCCGACCTTTTCCATCAGTTCCACGGGGCGCAGCTTGTAGTTTTGCAGGCAGAAGCTGACCTCATTCCGATGCTCGCAGAGATGGGCGTGAATTCCGGTGTTTCGGGCATGCGCGTGCTCTGCAATCGCTTCCATGAATGCGGGCGTGCAGGTCATCACCTGACGCATCCCGTAATAGACCTGGATCCGGCCGTCACCGGCACCCTGATAGGCGTCATAGAGCGCATCGTTGCGCTCGAGCGCTTCCTCCTTGGTTTCCAGCATCTGCGGCGTGATCTCACGGCCGCTGTCCATCATGGAACGGGCGACGGCGGCGCGCATGCCGGTCTCAACGGCGGCCTGGATTGTGCGTTCCATAAAGCGGCCGCCGGACTCGGCGAAGCCGGTGATGCCGGCTTTGATCGCCTGGATGCAGTAGAGAAGGGCGCTGTAGTAGACGTCATCGGAACGGAGCGTACTTTCAAACGGAACCAGAAAACGTGTCCAGATCATGGGATACTCGTCGGCCAGTCGACCGCGAAGCAGCTGCTGGCTGGTATGCGTATGCCCGTCGACCATGCCGGGCATGGTGAGCTTGCCGGTGCAGTCCAGCACCTGCGCCGCCAGAGAATCCGGAATGACGTCGGCTGTAATACGGGCAATTCTGCGATCCTTGATTGCAAGATACTGACCTTCAGTGACGTTGCCGTCGGGATTCAAAATCATGGTATTTTTGAGCAAAAGATCGTACTTCATGGGAAAAACACTCCAGAAACAAGTCTGTTTGTGGGCTGCATTCGCAGCCCACAGGAACGAACGCCGAAAATCAGTTCAAAGAGCCGTTGACGCCCTGAACCAGGAAGTTGAAGTTGTTGATTTCCTCGAACGTGGGGACTACGCCCGCCGCAATGACCTCGTTGCCGTCCTGGTCATAGACCGGGCCCTCGAACACATGGAAGGTGCCGTCCAGAATCTGCTGCTTCACTGCGTCAACCTGGCTGCGGATTTCTTCGGAAACGGAGTCGCCGTAGGTGCCAAGATCCTCGAGACCCACGTCCATGGAACCGATCACGGACACGGTCTCATAC
>CAKUHJ010000175.1 GCA_934655935.1 uncultured Oscillospiraceae bacterium
TCAACTGGTATTACTATAAGAAAATCGGCATTGATATCCCGTTGTTCTGGAAGAACATCCTGCATATGTGCCCTGTCATGCTGGTGATGGGGACGGTTTGGTGGTTCATTCTGGACGCGCTGCATATCAACAACTGGTTGATCTTTTTTGCCCTCGCCGCAGCGTATACCCTGATTTATTGGATTTCGGCGTATTTCTTCATGATGAATGACTATGAAAGAGCGTTCATTAAAGGTCCGGTATCACATGTGTTTCGTAAAATGAAAGCGAAAAGGGGATCCTAACGTATGGTGAGAAAACATGAACATCACACAAATTCTTGATGCTTGCACCGGCTGCGGGGTGTGCGCTGCGGCCTGCCCATCAGCGGCTGTCGAAATGCAGCCGGATGCGCATGGCTTTTTGCGCCCCGTCGTTGCTGACGCAGCGTGTATCAACTGCGGCCTCTGCACCGGAAAATGTCCGGTTTCCGTTTTGCCGCAGACCTCGGCACATACGGATGTTCTAACCGGCTACGCCAAGGACGGAGCGCTCCTGCCCCAATCCTCGTCCGGCGCGATTTTCCCCGTATTGGCAGCGGAGATCATCCGCAGAGGCGGCCTTGTGTTCGGTGCGGCCTTTGACGGACAGTTCCATGTGATACATACTGCCGCCGAGAGCGTGGAGGAACTTTCTGCGCTTTGCAGCTCCAAGTATGTCCAAGGCCGCATTCCGAGCGACTGCTATGCGCAGGTCAAGGCGGCGCTGGCCGCCGGGCGCTGGGTCTATTTCAGCGGAATGCCGTGCCAGGTCGCAGCGCTGAAAAGCTATCTCGGCCGGGATTATGATACGCTGATCACGCAGGATACCGCCTGCCACAGTGTTCCGTCGCCTCTGGTGTGGGAGGGATATAAAGCGGAACTGGAGAAGCAGTATGGCGGCAAGCTGACCGCGTTCTCCTTCCGCAACAAAGCAAATGGCTGGGAGGCGTACCATATTCGCGCCGCGTTTGATAACGGCAGAGAGTTCGCCCAGCCCGCTGCCGAAAGCCCCTATCAGCGCGGTTTTATCAAGGGACTCTACTCCCGCAGCTCCTGCTTTGTATGTAAGTTCAAAGGGATCGAACGTTGCAGCGACATCACGCTTGCGGACTATTGGGGCGTCAAGGGGATCCAGCCGGACGCCTACAACCCGCAGGGCACATCCCTTATTTTGCTGCATAGTGAAAAGGGACGAAGCCTTCTGGAAGGCTGCAAGGATCAGCTGCAACTCCAGCCCGCAGCCAAAGACGCGTTTGCCTTTAACCCGGCGGTGCTTGCACCCATTCAAAAGCCCACCCGCTATGATGAATTCTGGGCGGGCTACGGTCAAACGTCCTTTGCCGATTTGGTTTCTGCCTGCTGCGAGCCGACCGAAGAGGAACTTGCAAAGGAACGCCGGAGCAAGAGCCTTTTGGCCCGCGTCATGCGCCGCCTGAAACGATAACACACGATGCTTCGACAAATCTACGCAATGAACCCATGGACGGTGTGCATTTTGCTGCTGTCCCTGCTCCTTCTCTGGCCGATGCTCTGCCAGCGGATTGGGGAACGGAGGCGAATGCTTCTCAACATCGCGCTCGCCTGTGTGGCAGCCTTCATCATCCTCTACGCCACCATTCTGACCCGCACACCGGGGGTTTCCGAGGCCATCCTCACCCCCTTTGCCTCCCTGACTGCCGCGCGGGTACAGCCGGAGATTTACCGCGAGATGCTGATGAACGTCTTCCTCTTCTTCCCGCTGGGGCTGACGCTTTCCAACGCTCTGCCGCGAAAGTGGCACCGCTGGGGCCGAATCGCCCTCACAACGCTCGTCGGCTGCGCGCTCAGCGCGGGGATCGAGTACGCCCAGTACCGCTATGCGCTGGGGCTTGCGGAGACGGACGACGTGATCTGCAACACGCTGGGCGCGTTCCTCGGCGCAGCGTCGCTGCTTGCCGCTCACGCCATCGAAAAACACAGAGAAAGGGCTTGGCACACGAACATGACCCTGACCGCCACGGAGAGACATTTTCTGAATATCGCCAAGGCTGCCGTTTCCGGCGGGGAGCTCCCCGCTGAAAGCGTGGACTGGCCTGCCGTTTTCGCGCTGGCGGGGCAGCAGAAGCTGCTGCCGATCGTCTTCGAGGCCGTGCGCAAAACGCCTGCCGCTGCGGAAAACGCGGCGCTGTTCGCTGTAACCAAGCAGCAGGTCATCGGGCAGGTACTGCACCAGACCATGCGCGCATCGGAGTTTGCAGACCTCTACCAGAAGCTCCGCGCGGCGGGACTGCACCCGGTCGTGGTAAAGGGGCAGCTTTGCAGCCGACTGTATCCGCTGAAGGATCACCGCATCAGCGCGGACGATGACCTCTACATTTCCGACGCGGAGTTTATGGCCTGCCATAAGCAGCTTCTTGCAAACGGTCTGACCACCGACACGCCTGTGGACGAGCTGGCAACGGCGGACGAGGTGTCCTACACAAAAAAAGGCAGCCCGCTTTACATCGAGCTGCACCGGCACTTATTCGACTCCTCCGAGGACGCCCACGACGAGCTGAACGGATTCTTCACCGACCTCAACCCCGCCGAGATCGACGGCTTTCTCGCCATGCCGCCCCACGAGCATCTGCTGTACCTGCTTCTGCACGCCTACAAGCACTTCGTCCGCAGCGGCATCGGCCTGCGGCAGTTTTGTGACATCGGCCTGTGGGCGAAGGAGTACCACACCGAAATCGACTGGCAGCGTCTGCGCGAGCAGTGCGAGAGCGTCCACGCGGCAACCTTTGCCGCGGCGGCGTTCCGTATTGCCAGAGACTATCTCGGCATCGAATTTGACCTGCCCGCGCCGTGGAGCGACGCGGTTGACGCGGAGCCGCTGCTGCACGACAGCCTCTGCGGCGGCGTGTACGGCTCCAACGACCTAACGCGCCTCCATTCCTCCACCGTCACGCTGAACGCCGTGAAGGCTAGCCGCACCGGCGAGAAAAGCAACGTACTCAGCACAGCGTTCCCCAAACGCGAGTATCTGGAGCGGCGCTATCCCTATCTTAAAAAGCGCCCGTATCTGCTGCCGGTCGCGTGGGTACAGCGCCTCGCGC
>CAKUHJ010000176.1 GCA_934655935.1 uncultured Oscillospiraceae bacterium
GTTCAGCGTCTTGGCCGGAAGGATCTTGACGAGGAAGCAGAAGAATTTGTACTGCAGGCCGATGGTGTTGATGGGCCGCACGCCCTTTTTGTCCGCGACGTGCGCGATGAACGCGCCCGCCTTTTCCGGGGCCATGCCGTTCTGCTCGTCCCGTTCCATCCCCGCAACGGAGCGCGCGATGCGTCCGCCGTAAATATCGTCCCCTTCCGGGTTCTTTTCCCGCGCGGCGGTGAAGCCTGTGCGGATATCGCCCGGCTGGACGCAGCAGACCTGAATGCCGAAGGGCTTGACCTCATTGGCAAGCGCCATGGTATAGGCGTTGATGGCGGCCTTGCTGGCCGAATAATAGGTCTGGAACGGAATGGGGATCGCGCCCGCAACGGAGCTCAGGTTTACGATGCGTCCAAAGCATTGCCTGCGCATCACAGGCAGCACCTGCCGGTTCATGCGCACCATGCCGAAGAAATTCACGTCCAGCTGGTGCTGCGCGTCTTCCGTTTTTGTGAATTCGACCGCGCCGGAGATGCCGAAGCCCGCGTTGTTGATGAGCACGTCGATATGGTTTTCCTGCCTCAGGATCTCCTGCACAGCGGCGGCAAGCGTTTCTTCCTTTGTTACGTCGGCCGCGATGTGCTTCATACCGGGCGCGCCCTCGGCTCGTCTGGAAAGCTCATAGACCGTATAGCCCTTTTCGAGCATGGCCTGCGCCGTACACAGGCCGATACCGGACGTGCCGCCGGTAATGACGCAAACCTTTTTTACGGGCGTCACAGGTCATACCCCCTCAAAACCTCGGCGATGACGGCGACAGCTTCGTCGATCAGCGCGTGCGTGTGCGTGGCCATAAGGCTGGTGCGGAGCAGACACTCGTGCGGGGCCGCTGCAGGCGGCAGGGAGGAATTTACATAGACGCCGCGGTCATAAAGCTCCTTCGCGATGGTAAGCGTCGGGATCGGCTCGTAGGTATAGATCGGGATAATGGGAATCCGGTCGCCGTTGGACGGGCGCATTTTGATCTTCCGCTCGTTCAGAAGCCCGCGCATATAGAGCGCGTTTTCCTGCAGATTCGTCACCAGCTCCGGGTGCTCCTCCAGCTGGCGGAGCGCGGCCAGCGCCGCCGCCGCGTTCGCAGGCGGGATGGACGCGGAGAAGATGAACGGACGGGAGCTGTGGCGCACGAAGTCCGCTACGCGGCTGCTGGCCGCCATATAGCCGCCGAGGGATGCGAGTGACTTGGAGAACGTGCCCATGTAGATATCGACCCGATCCTCAAGTCCATAATAGCTTGCCGTGCCCCGGCCGCCCTCGCCGATGACGCCGAGGCCGTGCGCGTCGTCGACCATGACGCGTGCGCCGTATTTCTGCGCCAATGCGCAGATCTCAGGCAGATTTGCAATATCGCCGCCCATGGAGAACACGCCGTCGGTCACGATCAAGCAGCCTGCCGTCTCCGGTACCTTCTGCAGCTTCTTTTCAAGGTCTGCCATATCGTTGTGCTGGTAGCGCAGCATCTTGCCGTAGGAGAGCTTGCATCCGTCATAGAGGCTGGCATGGTTCTCTCGGTCCATGATAACATAATCATGCAGGCCGACGATGGCGCTGATGATGCCAAGATTGGACTGGAAGCCCGTCGAAAAGGTCACGACGGCGTCCTTGCGCAGGAACTTTGCCAGCTCGTCCTCAAGCTCGAGATGCAGCTTGAGCGTACCGTTCAGAAAACGGGAGCCGGAGCAGCCGGAGCCGAGCGTTTCATAGGCGTGCATGCCGGCCTTGACGACCGCATCATTGGTCGTCAGACCGAGATAGTTGTTTGAGCCCAGCATGATGCGGCGCTTGCCCTCCATGACGACCTCGGTGTCCTGTCGGGATTCGAGCGCATGGAAATACGGATAGATGCCGAGATCCCGGACCTCATCCTGAATATAGCGCTGGTTGCATTTTTCGAAAATATCCATATGTTCCTCCTTCGTTACAGAAGCGTTCCGAGGGCCAGCAGCACACGTTCGGCGCTGCAAAGCTCCTCAGGCGTGAACTGCGCGGAGAGCGCAGCGACTTTTTTCTGCATTTCATCCTCGTTTTCATCAAAATAACCGGAGAATTTCTCCGAAGTCGTCAGCACGATCTCGCGCCGGTCATGCGCCTGCACCGTTTTGTTCAGATACCCCTTTGACACGAGCTGATTGACCTTATAGGTCGCGTTCGGCTGGGAAATGCCGATGGTCTCGGCAAACTGGGAGATTGTCGGGCTTCCGAGCAGATGAATGATATCCGCGGAAAAGGCTTCCGTTGCGCTGAGACTGCCGGGCTTTTCCCGTACGGCGGAAAACAGCTTCCGATAGCAGAACAGACGGTATTTGCGGAACAGCGCTTCGATGGTCTGAAGCAGCATGGCAGCTCCTTTCGTTACATAAAATATTTTAATTAAAAATTTTTAAGTATTACAAGTATAGCGCGTATCCCTGATTCTGTCAAGAAATTTTTGTGCAAGTTCCGGCCGTATATGCTATACTGAGTTTGAATAGGAGGATTACTGTATGAAGGTTCTTGCGATTATCGATATGCAGAAGGATTTTATTGACGGTGCGCTGGGAACAAAAGAGGCGGTTTCGATCGTACCGAAGGTCGCTGCACGGCTGAAAAAAGCACGTGAAGACGGCGAAACCGTCGTCTTCACGCGCGATACGCACCATGCGGACTACCTTTCCACGCAGGAGGGGCGGAATCTTCCAGTCCCGCACTGCATAGAAGGCACGGAGGGTTGGCAGATCGACGTGGCGCTGCCGGTTCTGGACGCGCCGGTCTTTGACAAGCCCGGTTTCGGTTCCCCTGCCCTGATTGAATTCTTCAAAAAGCTGCCGGAGCTGGAACGTGTTGAATTCGTCGGCCTCTGCACCGACATCTGCGTCATTACGAACGCAATGATGGCAAAGGGCGCGCTGCCGGAGGTCCCGCTTTTTGTCTGCGCGGACTGCTGCGCGGGCGTGACCCCCGAAAGCCACGAAACGGCGCTGAACGCGATGAAGATGTGCCAGATTTCGATCCTTTAAGCAAAACAGAACCGCTGGAACAGACATTCCA
>CAKUHJ010000177.1 GCA_934655935.1 uncultured Oscillospiraceae bacterium
GCGGTACACCTTGCTGTTTGCCGCCGCCATCACCGGGATTTTCCTCTATTTTTCCCGGGAGCTGGGCCTGGCCATCTACTGCCGGGAGGACGTGGGGAGCATGCTGGGGCTTCTGGCCCCCCTGGTGCCCCTGTTTTACCTGGATAACGTAGCCGACGCCATGCTCAAGGGCCTGGACCAGCAGATCAGCGTCCTTCGGTACTCCATCGCCGATTCGGCTCTGAGTATCGTGCTTTTGTACCTGCTCCTGCCGGACTGGCGGGAAAGCTTTCTCCACGTGCTGCCGGGCGGGCTGGCCGCGGCGGGCGCGTGGCTGCTGTTTTCGCGGCTTTACTCCTGCTATGTCACCTATGCGACCGCGCGGATTTCCGTCTACGGAAGCCTGACGCTGCTGCTGATGAGCCTGCTGTGGCTCTACATCAGCATTCAGCTGCTGTTTTACGGGCTGCTGCTCATCCGCCTGCTCGCGCGGCGCAGGAAAAATCAAACCTGAGAAATTGCCAAAAAGCCAGAGCTTGAAAGCCCTGGCTTTTTGACAGTCTGATTCTCTTATCCGAGACCGGTCCAGCTTTCGCCGGTCCCGGTTTTTTCATAGGTATGGTCGTTTGCGGCCTCCCAGAGCGCGCAGAGCTCCGGTGTCGCCGGCTCCGCGGCGTCGGAAAAGCTCCGCGCGCCGCAAAGAAAGCCGTCCGCCGTCTCGTTCTCCCGGCCAAGGAGCCCGTTCATACGCGCGGCAAACCCGCCCCTGGAGACGCTTTGGAGGCGGGAGAGGGCCTCCTGCTCGTCCGCGTCTGGAAGCTCCTGCAGAAAAAAGCGTGCGTTTCCGGCTTCCGTGTACGCCATGCGTTCAAAAACAGAGGCAAGCTCCTCCCCGCTTACGGCGCGCGCCGGCTCATAAAGCCCGTCCGCCTCCCCCGGCAGAAAGCCCTCCGCAGCGGCAAAGCTCACCGCGCGGTAGGACCACCTGCTTCGCGGCACGTCAAAAAACGCGCTTTCCGAGCCCTCCGGCTCCCCGGCCAGACGGTACAGGCACACGGCAAGCTGCTCGCGGCTCAGCGCCGCCTCCGCCCGGAGCGTCCCGTCCGGAAAGCCCGCAATGTACGCCCGGTGCAGCATCTGCGCGCCGGCTGCACCGCCCGCGCCCTGCAAAAGTACGCCCAGAAGAAACACAGATAGGATACGCCTTTTCATGCCCATACCTCCAGCCGGCCGACGTTTACATTCCAATTGTCGCACAGGGCTGCAAAAAAAGCCGTCGGATTCCCGTCCGCAGCAAAAAAAGCGCGCCGCATTCGGCGAGGAGCGCTTCAAAATGCTGCTCATCTTGGTCTTCTGAGCGCCGCAGAACCGGTCAAAGCGCAGAATTGCGGGCGGCTTTCCCTCTGCATTTTAGTCGATCCAACAATCTTTTTCCGTTGCCTTCTTCTGCGCTTGCATTTTTCCCCGTCCTGTGCTATCATGCGCCCATCAACACCGATGGAGAGGAACCGCAATGAACGCTTTTGCCGCTGCTTTTGCCCATACAGCTGCTGCGCAGAGTGCCTGTGCGGGTTCCTTCTGCGCGGATGGGATGAATACTGCCCTCATTCTTATGGACGCCATGGTCATGGCGTCCATTTTTGTATGCATTCTGATTTGCAAGCTTCTGGCTGCGATTCGAATTCTTCCCGCAGCGTTCCGGATTCAGACGACGACCGCATCGGTCTTCATGCCCGCCCCGGCTCCCGCAGGAGCCGCCTGAGCAGATGAAGCCTTCTACACGCGGCCTCGCCGGAATCCGGCGGGGCCGCTTTTTTGTCCGTTCTCTTCCCTGTCCGGCCGGCAGGGTGCAGAAAAATCACACCATACAAGAAGGCGAGACTCCCCATGGAACTTATCAATTTTGTAATCGCCCTCAGCCCCATCCTGGTCGTTCTGCTGGGCATTCTGGTCTTCCGCCAGAGCGTCAGGCGCGTCGCTCGGCAATCTGATCTGCCCGAACAACACCGTCGCGGCCTGCGCGACCGTCGGTCAGGTCGGCAACGAAAGCCGGGTCATGAAGCGGACGCTCCCGGCCTTCGCCGTCATCCTCGCGGTCTATATGGCGCTGACACTCCTGTATACCTATGTGCTTTTCCCCGGCTTAGGCCTGTAATTCTCATTTCTTTTTGAAAGGACTGTTTGTAATATGACGAAGAAACGAACCATCGGTGTGATCGGCCTTGGCCATGTGGGCGCGCACGTCGCCTACAGTCTGGCGGTGCAGGGCATCGCGGACGAGCTGCTGCTCGTGGACCAGAACGAACAGAAGCTTGCAAGCGAGGTGCAGGACCTTCGCGACGCGGCGGCGTATCTCCCGCACCGCGTGATTGTCCGCGCGGCGGATTTTGAGGAGCTGGGCGGCTGCGACGTCATCGTCAACAGCGTGGGCAAAATTGAGCTCCTGCGCGGAACGCACGACCGCCTGACCGAAATGGACTTCACCATCCCCGCCGTCCGGAGCTACGCCGCGAGAATCAAGGCAAGCGGCTTTGACGGCGTGCTGATCAACATCACAAATCCCTGCGACATTGTCACGCGGGAGCTTTCCCTGGGCCTCGGCCTGCCAAGAGGCCGCGTCTTCGGGACCGGCACGGGCCTTGACACCTCGCGCCTTCTGAGCGCGCTGGCGCGCCAGACCGGCATCGACCACAAATCCATCACCTGCTACATGCTGGGCGAGCACGGCAACCAGCAGTTCGCCCCCTGGTCCTGCGTCAGCTTCCGCGGCATGCCGCTGGACGAGTGGGCGAAAACCGACGCCCGCTTCCGCTTTGACCGCGAGGCGCTGCAGAAGGAATCCATCGGCGGCGGCTGGGTTACGTTTGCAGGCAAGTTCTGCACCGAGTACGGCATTTCCACCACCGCCGCCCGCATGGCCCATATCGTCCTGCACGACGAAAAGGCCATCATGCCCGCAAGCGCCGAGCTGTGCGGCGAATACGGCGAGTCCGGCCTGTTTGCCGGCGTTCCCTGCGTTCTGGGCGCAGGCGGCGTGGAGCAGGTCGTCGAGCTGCCGCTCAACGAGCAGGAGCGCAGAGCCTTTCACGGC
>CAKUHJ010000178.1 GCA_934655935.1 uncultured Oscillospiraceae bacterium
CAGCGCTCCTCCGCCGCGCGGATATCCGCCACGACCACCGTCGCGCCAAAGTCCTTCAGAATCTTGACGTTTTCCGAGCCAAGATAGCCCGTACCGCCCGTGACGATACAGACCTTGCCGGTCATGTCCATCAGTTTCTTGTAATCCATCGTATCATCCTTCCTTATTCTGGTGGATTTTCTTTGCATCGGGCCCTGCGCCCCTGCGCCGCCCGGACGTCTTTATTATAGTCCTCCCGCCCGATTTTACCACACCGCAAGCGGACAGTTTGCAAGTTCACCTGTCCGATTCTCAATACTATTTTCTATTTCACAGGAGACGCCATGCAGAAACAAGCGCTTTTAAGCTTTCAGATCGGGGAAATTCCGGTGCAGCTTCTTTCCTTTTCCCCGGAATACCGCCCCCGCTCCGCCTATTACCGGCACCGGCATACCAGCTTTGAGCTGCACTATCTGTTTGCCGGCAGCTGCGTTTTCTGCGCCGGGGAGCAGCGGGTCGCCGCGCAGGCCGGGCAGCTGTTTCTGGTCGTCCCCGGCGTCTATCATTCCATTGCAGAAAGCTCTCCGGAGCTTTCCAAGCTGTGCCTCAGCTTTGAGCTGGAGAAGCCGCCGCTCGGCTATCAGAGCAGCGGCGCGAAGGACTTTGCCGCGCGCTTCCGCGGCTTTTCGTACGCGCTTCTGGACGCAGGGGCACTTTCCGCGCTTTTTTCCTCGCTCCGCCGGCTCGAATTGAAGGATGGCTCGTTCTTTGTGCAGCAAAGCCTGTGCGCAAGCCTTTCCCTGCTGCTTCTGCAGCTTTCCCAGATGCTGCGCGCACGGCCGGAGGAGACCCCCGCGCAGCCGCGCCAGGAGGATCTTCGCGCGCACCAGATCGACGAATTCTTCAACCTGAATTTTCATCTGCACAGCGGCGAAGCTCTCCTTGCCAAGCAGCTCGGCGTCAGCTGCCGGCAGCTCGGCCGGATTCTTCAGAGCCGCTACGGCCAGAGCTATACGGAAAAGCTGCAGGAAATCCGGTACGAAATTGCCGTCGATCTTCTGACAAACACCTCCCGGCGCATCGGGGAAATTGCCGAGCTGGTCGGCTACGACTCCTGCGCCAACTTTTCCGCCTTCATCAAACGCCGGACCGGGCGCACGCCAAGCGAAATCCGCCGCGGACGCACTTGATTTTCCCGCCGCGGCCTGCTAAAATCAGTTCAGCGTGCCGAAAAAGTCTTTTCGCCCCGCTGCTCTGTCGCAGAACTGCATATCATAGTTCTTCGACAGTCTCAGTTCAAACCATACAACAGGAGTTTTTATGGCAAAAAGACTGATCGCCGCCGATATTGACGGCACACTTGTAACAAGAGATCAGCGCATCCTTCCGTGTGTACGCGAGGCTGCGGAGCGCCTGGCGCAGGCGGGCCACACGCTGGCGCTCTGCACGGGCCGCGCAATCGGGGAATGCTGGTATGTGCTTGAAGCGCTGCCGATGGTCCGCTACGCCGTCACGCAGACGGGCGCGATGGTGCAGGACCTGAAGACTGGCGCGCTGCTGTTCCACTGCCCGCTCTCTGTGGAGGACGCGCGTATCATTTACGGCAGGCTCCGCCGCTACGACGCGCTCATCAACGTCTTTTCCGACGGCGTCGTATACAACGCAAAATCTCAGATTGAAAATTTTTCGCATTTCTTCCCGATGGAGTTCTTCAAGCTCTATGAACGTTCACACGTGTTCGTAGATGATCTGGACGCCATGATGGCAGGCTGGCAGAAGCCGGTGGAAAAGCTCTACGCGCCGTTTGTCCGCGAGGATGAATGCCGTCAGGCCCACGCCGAGCTTTCGGGCCTCCCCTACTTCGTAACCGGCGCAGGCTTCAACGATCTGGAGGCCATGAACCCTCAGGCCGGCAAGGGACGCGCGCTTGCCGCGCTTGCCGCGCACCTGGGCTTTGCGCGCGAAGACGTTCTCGCCATCGGCGACAGCAGCAACGACGCCGCGATGCTGGACTATGCCGGTGTCGGCGTCGCAATGGGAAACGCGGAGGCCTCCCTGAAGGCCATCGCCGACGAGATTGCCCCCTCCAATGAGGACGGCGGCGTGGCCTGGGTCCTGAACCGCGTTTTGGGCGGCAGCCTTTGACGCACTTAAGAAAGGCGGAGAACCTATGCAGAAAAAAACAATCGGCATCCTCGGCGGAATGGGGCCTCTTGCAACCGCCGACCTGTTCCGCAAGCTGGTCCTTCTGACCAGCGCCGGCAGCGACAACGCCCACATCCGCACCTATATCGATTCCAACTGCCATATTCCGGACCGCACCGCGGCCATTCTCTCCGGCGGCGCTTCGCCGCTGCCGGAAATGCTTTCCGCGCTGCGGAATCTTGAGGCCTGCGGCGCAAGCTGCATCATCATGCCCTGCAATACCGCGCATTACTTTCTTCCTGCGCTGCAGAAGCAGACCCAGATTCCCTTTATCAGCATGCTGGACGCCACCGCCAAGGCCTGTGCGGCGCGCTTCCCCGGAAAAACCGCCGCGATTCTTGCCACGCGCGGCACGCTGCAGACCGGGCTCTACGACGCCGCGCTCCGGGCGCAGGGCGTTGCCTTTCTCGTCCCGGACGAGGCGCAGAAGGACGAGCTGATGCGCCTGATCTACGACGTTGTAAAGGCCTCCCGTCCGCTTGCGCCGGAGCTTCCCGCCTGGCAGTCCCTGCTGGACGAGCTGCGCGTACGGGGCGCGGACTATTTCATTCTCGGCTGCACGGAGCTCCCCATTCTCGCCGACACGCTGGCAGCCGCGGGCCCGTTCGTCGACCCGACCGCAGAGCTGGCCCGCGCCGCCATTCGCTTCTGCGGCTTCGAGGCCGTAGAGCGTTGAGGAAAATTTCGAAAAAGATGCCGCCTCCCTCTTGACAAGGCGGCGTCTTTTCATTATAATACTCAAGCTGACGGGGTGTGGCGAAGTTTGGTATCGCGCTTGGTTCGGGACCAAGAGGCCTCGGGTTCGAATCCCGACACTCC
>CAKUHJ010000179.1 GCA_934655935.1 uncultured Oscillospiraceae bacterium
GTGAAAGAGAAAAAGAAAAAGAGAAAAGAAAGAGAGGATTTAGGTTTATCCCTGGGAAACATATTAGCGGATAATCATGACGGAACTGTGAACAAGAATCAAAGCTTTTGTGAACTCTTCCTGCAGACGCGTCTCCCTCCCGCAGACAGAGTAAACGGGGAAAGCCGCTGTGCGGCCCTCCCCGTCGCGCCTGATGGACAAACGCCCGGTCCGGCAGCTTACTTCATGTTGCGCTCGTAGGCCTCGATCATCTTCTTGAACGTGTGACCCGTACGGCCTCTGAGCGCGGCAAGGTACCGGTCCGTCGCTTCGCCTGTAAATATTCTGATCTGCAGGCGCATGACGCTCTTATCCTCCATTGTGACATAGATTTTATCAATATAGCTGTCCACGAAGTCCTTGTCGACGACGCCGCAGGCGGCGTCGCGTTCGGCCGCCTGCAGAACGCGGCGGATGGCATCCATGTGCTTTTTGAAATCGCCCGCCGAATCGCGCTGTGCGCACAGCTCCATGCGCGTTTTCTGCGCCTGGTCGATTTCCTCCGTGCACTGCTTGTTCATGGAGAAAAAATCGCGGTCGCTCAGATTGCCGGTTGCGGCAAGCTGGAGAAGCTTCTGCTTTTTCTTTTCCCCCAGCGCGATCACCCGCTCCTGCTCCTCAATTTTCCGGGACAGGCTGCCGTCTGTGTGAATCTCGCGGTACAGCTCCATATAACGCTCGATCTGCGCCTTTGCGTCTGCGCCGGTATCGCGCAGGACCTCCAGAAGCAGCGGTTTGATTTCGCTTTCGTAAATCGCGAAGGACGGGCAGGAATCGCCGCCGTTCTTGAGCTTGCCCGAGCAGACCCACTTGCTGTTCTTCCGCCCCGCGCGGTCGACGGTATCGCGCCGGTAGTACGCCGCGCCGCAGTGCGTGCAGAAGAGCTTCCCGGTCAGGAGGTTGGCATGGCTGCTGATCCCCTGCCGCGCCTTGACGTCCTCGCTGCGCTTTTTCAGAACGGCGTTCGCCGCGTCCCAGATTTCCTCGGATACGATGGCCGGCACGATTTCGCCGCTCTCGTCCTTGAACATGACCCATTCCTCCGGCGGGAGGAACTTCTGCTTCTTCGTGAACATGTCCACGACCCTGACCTTGTTGCCGACGTAATAGCCCTTGTATTTTGGATTGGAGATGACGTTGGACATGGTGGTGTGCGCGATTTTCCTGCCGTTGTAGTTGCGGTAGCCCCTTTCCCAGAACAGCGTCTCCAGCTGCTTCATCGAGTATTCGCCGGTTGCGTAGCGTTCAAACAGCTCCCGCACCATCGGCGCCTGCGCTTCGTCGACGACCAGTCTCCCGTCCGCCTTGGCGTAGCCGAAGATGCGGCTGTTTCCCAGCACTACGCTTGACCGGATCGCCTGCTGGTGGCCGAATTTCACGCGGGAGGACAGCTTGCGCAGCTCGTCCTGCGCAATGGAGGACATGATGGACAGCCGAAGCTCGGAATCCTCGTCAAAGGTATTGATGTTGTCGTTCTGGAAGAACACGCCCACGCCGTCGCTCAGAAGCTGGCGCGTGTAGCGGATGGAGTCGAGCGTATTTCGGGCAAAGCGGGAAATTTCCTTGGTGATGATCAGATCGAATTGATTCCCGGCGGCGTCCTCGATCATGCGGTTAAAATTCTCGCGCTTCCTCGTGGAGATGCCGGACAGGCCCTCGTCGATGTAGCCCGGCACGAACGTCCAAGCCCGGTTCCGCCGGATCAGGTCTTCATAATAGGAAATCTGGTTGCCAAGGGAATTCAGCTGCTCGTCGCTCTCAGATGAGACGCGCGCATAGTAGGTCACGCGCAGCGGCAGATCGTAGACGGATTTCGTCTTGAGCCGCTGCCGGATCATGTGGACGTCCATGTGGATACCTCTCGTGGTTCATAATTCATGTGTTCACTATAGCATCACCGCACAACTCCGGCAAGCGGATACTTTTTACAGCACGTCACGGCGGACTTGCGCGGAAGCCGGGCCTCCCCGCGTCCGGCGGCAGGTATGTGCCGATCCTGTTCCGCATCCGGTTTCGCTCCGATTCCGCGATCAGTCCTGCCTCAAATAAAACCCTGTTATAGTAGTTGAGCCAGATCCGTTCCGCGCATTCCCTTTTCTGCTGCTCCCGCGGTGGATTCCTCTGTGTTCCGACGCCGCCCACCTCCTTTTTCAGGAAGTATTTCCAGCTGAACTCAGAATCATGCAGCGCTTTTCGCAGGTAGACGAAGACTTCGCCTTCCGTTTCTCCGCGCGTCTCGTGTATCTCACTGACTCCGGCAGAAGCACGGCCTATTTTTCGAGAAATGTTTTTCTCCGCACATTCTCCCGTCAAATTGTTTGAATATTGCTGTAAATTGCTTGCCTTTCCGCTCTCTTGTATGATATATTTATTTTTTCAAAAAATGTTATATTTTGCATTCTTTTCAAGTTTCAAAAATAGGGTTGACAAACGCCATACCATGTGGTATGCTTATTAAGCTTTGAGGAGCACAATATCGCGGGATAGAGCAGTTCGGTAGCTCGTCGGGCTCATAACCCGGAGGTCGGGGGTTCAAATCCCTCTCCCGCAACCATAAATCGCCGTATTTCGTGAGAAATACGGCGATTTCTCTATCGTTTTGTTCGGATTTTGCCGTTTTGCTCATTTGCAATTCATGCTCCCCGTGGAGTCTTTGCTCTTGCTTGCTGGATATAATTTCCACATCAAAGCGTTCCGAAAGTTCTGATTGAAATGCTGCCGTTTGACAGCTTTACGCGCTATTTGCAATAAAGTATGCAATAGCGCGTTTTTTCGTTTTACGCCGTGTGGTTTCGGCGCTGCGAAAAGGTCGGCAAAACAACATCTGCAAACTTGGCGCGAGGGGCAGCACCATTTAATCTCGGCGCTGCATCCATCTGGCCCATGTTAAGATAATCGCTCATCATGCCGATGGCCTCGCGCTCGATATCTTCGTTTTTGTGAAGATATTTGCGCGT
>CAKUHJ010000180.1 GCA_934655935.1 uncultured Oscillospiraceae bacterium
TCCGATGAAGCCGGAGCCGCTTTGCTACCTGACAAGCCCCACGCTGGAAAGCGCCGAAGTCTGGAATTATGAGACAGGGGCTGCAGGCTCCGTCTACGATTTTGAAAAAGCCGCGGGGCTTGACGCGTACGAGCTGTTTCTTTCCGGCTCCGTGAGCCTGATTTCCATGGAGAACCCGAACGCCGGAACCGATCGGGAGCTGATTATCTTCCGCGACTCGTTCGCCTCGTCTCTTGCGCCGCTTCTGCTGGAGGGTTACCGGAAAATCACGCTTGTGGACGTCCGGTATCTTGGAAGCGAGCGGGTCGGAAATTACCTGAGCTTTGAAAACCAGGACGTCCTGTTTCTCTACAGCGCGTCCGTTCTCAACCACAGCGAAACCCTGAAATAAGCTGGGCCGGAGCATTTGCTCCGGCCTTGACATTTTTTCTGCGTCAAATATAATGGAAGCACAGCTTTTAAGGAGGCGTCATATGGGCTCTTCTTCTGATTCCGCGCTTCGCCGAAGCGTCATTTATGAAATCTACGTCCGCTCCCACACGCAGGCGGGCACGTTCCGGGCCATCGAGCCGGACCTGGACCGCATCCGCGCGCTCGGCACGGACATTGTCTGGTTCATACCCATTCATCCCATCGGCGTCGAGCACAAAAAAGGCAGCCTCGGCTGCCCCTACGCCAACCGCGACTACCGCAGCGTCAACCCCGAATACGGCACCATGGACGATTTTCTGCACCTCGTCCATGAAATCCACCGCCGGGGCATGAAATGCATGATCGACGTGGTCTACAACCACACCTCCCCGGACTCCACGCTCGTACGCGAGCACCCGGAGTTCTTCTATCACAGGCCGGACGGCTCGCGTGGAAACAAGGTCGGCGACTGGACGGACGTCGTGGACCTGGATTACAGCGTCCGTGCGCTCTGGGACTATCAGATTGAATCGCTCTGCTTCTGGGCGCGCTATGTCGACGGCTTCCGCTGCGATGTGGCAAGCACCGTGCCGGTTTCCTTCTGGAAAGCGGCGCGCGAGGCCGTGGAGCAGGTGCATCCCGGCATGCTCTGGCTGGGCGAAAGCGTGTTTCTTACGCATATTCTCGCCTTCCGCCGCCTGGGCTTCTATGCCGCCACGGACTGCGAGCTCTACGACGCCTTTGACATTCTCTATCCCTACGACGTCTGGCCGCTCTATGAGGCATGCACGCGCGCAGAGCTTCCGCTCAGCCGCCTGTGCGAGGCGCTCAACGCGCAGGAGCTGATCTTTCCCTCGGAGTACAATAAACTCCGCTGCCTTGAAAACCACGACCAGATGCGCGCCGCGGCCCGCTTCCCGGACGAAGCGGCGCTTCGCGCCTGGACTGCGCTGAGCTTCTTCCAGAAGGGCGCAACGCTTCTTTACGCCGGGCAGGAGGTCTGCGCGCGCCGCCAGCCGTCGCTGTTTGAAAAGGAGCCTGTCGACTGGCAGTCCGGCCCGGATCTGAGCGCGTTCCTTGCGCGTCTTTCCTCAATCAAGAAGCAGCTTCCCGCCGACGCGCCGTTCCAGCTGGAGGCGGACGACGCGCAGGGCGCGCTTCTTGCGCGCTACGACGGCCCACAGGGCCGCGCCTTCGGCCTGTTCCCGCTCTCGGGAAAGCCTGCGGAATTGTCCGTTCCGCTTGCAGACGGCGTCTACACCGACGCGCTTTCCGGCGGCGCAGTCGCCGTCCGGGACGGGAAAATCCGCTTCAAGCAGCCCGTCGTCATCCTTTGACTTTGCAGCATGGAAGGAGGCTTCCCCATGAAGCTGCTGCTGACCGCTTTTGATCCCTTCGGCGGCTCGTCCGTCAATCCCGCGCAGGAGGCGGTAAAGCTGGTCTCTCCCCGCGTCGGCGGGGTTGAGGTCGTCAAGCTGGAGATTCCCACGGTTTTCGGGCGCTCCATTGCCGTAACCGCTGCCGCCATAGAAGCCGAAAGGCCTGACGCAGTGCTCTGCATCGGGCAGGCCGGCGGGCGGTGCGAGCTGACGCCGGAGCGCGTCGCCATCAATCTTGACGATGCGCGCATCGCCGACAACGAAGGAAACCAGCCCATTGACACCCCCATTTTTCCCGACGGCGCGCCGGCCTACTTCGCCACGCTGCCCATCAAGGCGATGGTCGCCGCAATCCGGGCTGCGGGACTTCCGGCCAGCGTCTCCAACACGGCCGGCACCTTCGTCTGCAACCACCTGATGTACGGCGTGCTCTACACCCTCGCCCGGTATTATCCGGGCGTCCAGGGCGGCTTTCTGCACGTTCCCTTCGCTCCAAGCCAGACCGTCGGTCATCCTGCGCCCTCGATGAGCGTGCAGGATATCGCCAGAGGGCTGGAGGCCGCCGTCTCCGCCATCGGCGCGCACCCGGCGGATCTGATTGCCGCAGAGGGACGGCTCGACTGATCGTTGCGTCAGCTGACGCTTCCATTTGCCGCGCAGAAGCGGCATTCTGTCATCTAAAAAAGGGAGCTGCGGCTGCAGCTCCCTTTTTGCGTCTGTATTCAGAAAACTCAGAAGAGGTTCTTCTCGGTTTCCTTGTCGAAGAAGTGCATCAGCTCCGGACGGAAGCTGTACTTGACCGCCTTGTGGCCGCCATGGACGGTGTCCACGTCGATGTCGGTCGTCGGGACGACGATCACGACGTCCTTGCCGTTGGAGTTGACGTGCAGGTGCAGCTCGGAGCCCATGAGCTCGGAGACGTCGACCGTTGCGTCAATGCCGTCGTTGGACAGATGGACATGCACTGGGCGGACGCCGACGATGATGTTGGCGGGAACCTTGTCCATCTTCTTGAGCGCGTCCTGCTTGGCTGCGGGAAGCTCAAAGTCCTTGCCCTGAACGGTTGCGACGTACTTGTCGCCCTTCTTGGAAAGGGTGGCGTCGAAGAAGTTCATCTGCGGCGTGCCGATGAAGCCGGCGACGAAGAGGTTCGACGGATGGTTGAACACTTCCTGCGGGGTGCCGATCTGCTGGATG
>CAKUHJ010000181.1 GCA_934655935.1 uncultured Oscillospiraceae bacterium
GTTACGGAGACAGAGCTCGCCTCGGTTCTCGCCTGTCTTAACGCTGAAAAAACGAGCTTCCCAAAGGAAGCCTATCTGATGCATATCGGAGACACGGCGGAAGCCATAGGTCTTGTGCTGTCTGGAAGCATGCTGATCGTGCAAGAAGACATTTGGGGAAATCGACAGATTCTGTCCAAAGCCGGGCCGGGGCAGACCTTTGCCGCCGCGTTTGCCTGCGCGCCGGGTGCCGTACTGAACGTCAGCGTTGTTGCGGAAACGCCTGTCACGGTGATGTTTCTGAATGTAAAGCGTATTCTGACGATGTGTACCGCAGCCTGCTCCTGTCACAGCCGGATCATCCGCAATCTTTTAGGTGAGCTGGCAGGCAAAAATCTGATGCTGAGTGAAAAGGTTTCCCATATGGGCCAGCGGACAACGAGAGCAAAGCTCATGTCCTATCTTTCTGCCCAGGCGCAAGCGCACGGAGCCTATGAATTTGATATTCCTTTTTCCCGTCAACAGCTCGCCGACTATCTCGCCGTCGAGCGCAGCGGACTGTCCGTTGAACTTTGCAAAATGCGTGATGCGGGACTGCTGGAATTCCATAAAAGCCATTTTGTGCTGAAGGTGTAAGCGGCTCCGCCGGATTGACAGCGTATAGCCTGCTTGTAAAAAATGAAGAGCCGTCTTGACACGCACTGCTGTAACCTGTACAATTACAGTTGAAACTGTTATAAATGCGATTACAGATAGATCCGGAGGTGTTTCCTGTGAAAGCAATCTTCATCCCCGCGCTGCTGCTCTGCGTTCTGCTGCTTTCTTTCTGTCTGACCGGCTGCCGGAAGGAGCCGCTCGAAACGTCCGGAAGCGCACCGGCGACGATTGAATCAGAAATAGAACCGAAGGGCGTTTACCATAAGCTGACGCCGAAGGAAGCATATGATATGATGCAGGCGGGCGGCATCACGGTGGTGGATGTGCGGACGAAAGCCGAATACGATGGAGGGCATATTGCGGATGCTGTGCTCGTTCCCAATGAAACGATATCCGATACGTCCCCGCCGGAGCTGCCGGACAAGACGGCGACGCTTCTTATCTACTGCCGCAGCGGACGGCGCAGCCGCGATGCGGCGGAGAAGCTGATTGCCCTCGGGTATGAAAATGTCTACGATTTCGGCGGTATCAACGACTGGCCGTATGAAACGGTCACGCAATGAGAGGAAGGATTATGTACGAACAGTAATTTAACGGTGGCGGTTCATTCACTGGTGTATCTGAACCACATGGAGCGAGTGCTCAGCAGTGAGGAGCTTGCGAAGAATGTCTGCACCAATCCTGTACTGGTGCGCAGAGTGATGTCGAAGCTGAAAAAGGCGGGCATTGTGGAAACAAAGGGTGGAAACGCAGGCGGCTATCTTTTCGCCGCTGACGCCGAGACGCTGACGCTGGAGAAGATCGCGCAGGCTTTGAACGTTCGTTTCGTAGATGCGCCGTGGCACAGCGGCGACTTGGACGAGGAATGTCTCATCTGCTCCGGCATGGCGGGCGTGATGGAAAATCTCTATGCGCAGCTCAACGAACAGTGCATCCACAGTCTCGCCGCAGTCACCATTGCGGATATCGACCGCCGTCTGCTCAAAAATGGCGAGGAGCTGAGAATCGGCGAATGATCGGACGATTCGCAGTCCCGGCAAAACGCGAAAAACGAACCGGAGGAAGAACACCTCAAATTAAACAGTGGGAGGAAAGGATGAAGACAAGAGTTGCCGTGATGTCGATTATTGTTGACGAAAAGGATTCTGTAGAGGTTTTGAACGCAGTTCTGCATGAGTTTGGAGATCATATCATCGGCAGGATGGGTATCCCGTACCGTCAGAGAGGCATACACATTATTTCAATCGCCCTCGATGCGCCGCAGGACACAATTTCATCATTGGCGGGAAGGCTTGGGAATATTCCGGGACTGAGCGTAAAGACGGCATATTCCAACGTCGTGAGCGATGAATAATAAAGAGCGCATTGACAGACTTCATAATACCCATTCCCTGGCTGCAGAGGATTATGCAGAGCTTGCAGGCACATATACCCTCGCTGATGCAGTTTATGCAGCTTCTCTCGCCAACGCAGCACGCCGTCAGTATTACGGCAACGATGTGTATATCCGGGGACTAATTGAAGTTGGGAATGTCTGCCGCAACGATTGCCTTTACTGCGGCATACGGCGCTCAAATAAAAGTTGTCAGCGCTATGTCCTGACAAAAGAGGAAATCCTCTCCTGCTGCATAGATGGCTACGAACTCGGCTTCCGAACCTTCGTTTTGCAGGGCGGCGAGGGCGTTATGCCGGCTGAAAAGCTATGCGGGATCGTATCGGAAATCAGAAAAAAGTACCTCGACTGCGCCATTACGCTCTCTTTCGGGGAATATCCGCGCCGGGACTATAAAAATATGTATGCGGCGGGTGCAAATCGTTATCTGCTGCGCCATGAAACGGCGAATAAACAGCATTATGAAAAGCTCCACCCTGCGTCCATGTCCTTTGACAATCGAATGCGCTGCCTGCGCGATCTGAAGGAAATTGGCTTCCAGGTCGGCTGCGGTTTCATGGTGGGCAGTCCGTATCAAACGACGGAAACACTTGCAGAGGATTTGAAATTCATTGAGGGATTTCAGCCTGACATGTGCGGCATAGGCCCGTTTATCCCACATGAAGATACGCCCTTCGGCGCATATCCTGCGGGACGCATCGACCTAACGGTCTTTCTGCTCTCGCTTGTGCGCCTGATCAAGCCAAACATTCTGCTCCCCGCGACGACGGCGCTCGGAAGCGTTGAAGAGGGCGGCAGAGAGCGCGGAATCAGGGCAGGCGCAAACGTCGTCATGCCGAACCTTTCTCCATTCTCCGTGCGGGAGAAATATGCGCTATACAACAACAAGCTGTCGAGTGGAATCGAACCGGCGCAGAGCCTTGCACTGCTGAAGAAACAAATGAACGGGATCGGCT
>CAKUHJ010000182.1 GCA_934655935.1 uncultured Oscillospiraceae bacterium
CGAACGCGCCGTTCTGAATCTCATACTTGTCGATGGCGTTCTGCAGATTCTTTTCCAGATACTGCTGCACCGTCGCGTCGATGGTCAGCACAAGGCTGCTGCCGTCCGCCGCGTCGTAGTATTTTTCATATGTATAGAGCATTTCCGAGCCGTAATTGCCCTTGCTGGTCACAACCTTTCCGTTCGTCCCCTGCAGCGTGGAGTCATAATAGGCCTCGATACCCTCCGAGCCCACATTGTCGCTGGAGACAAAGCCCAGCACCTGCGCGGCGACCGAGGAATAGGGATAATAGCGCTGCATGTCGGACTCCAGATAGACGCCCTTGATCTGGCCGTCGTTGATAAACTGGCGCACCTCGTCGGCCAGCTCCTCCGGAATCTTGCGCCGGATGACCTTGTAGCGGTAGGCCTTATCCTCGGCCTGCTTATAAATAAAATCCTGCTCGACGTCCAGAATCTGGCTCAGACCGCGCGCAATCTGATTGAGCAGATTGGAGTTCTGCGGGTCCTTCATCTCCTCGGCAATTTCGTTTGGGTCGATGAACACGGTCTCCACGGTGCTGGAGGTCGCCAGCACATTCATATTCCGGTCGTAAATCAGCCCCCGCGCCGCCGTCAGATTGGTGTAGCGCGTCTGGTTGCGGATGGCAAGGCTCTCGTAATAATCATGGTCCCGGATCATCAGCTTGTAGAGCGTCGCAATCAGCGGAATAAACGCCACAATGCCGCACAGTATCATCAGGAATAATGTGCGGCGCAGGATGGTCCGGTTGGCGCGCTGGTTCTTTTCCTTCGCTTCCGCCTTTGCGCGTTCCGGATGAATGCGGATGATTTTATTTGCCATGACTTTGCCTTTCCTGTGCGCGGGCAGAAAATCCGCCCGTCCTCCCTGTCTTCCTTCAAAGAAGGGGCGGTCTTTCAGAACCGCCCCTGCGCCTGTGCTGTTATGCCTGTGCTGCTTGATTCTATGCGCCGAAGGTCCGCAGATATGCAATCAGCTCCGTCACACTCTGCCGCATGGCCTCAAATACCTCCTCGAGGACGCCCGTGTGCGTGTACTGGAAGATTTCCGCCTGATCGGCGCCGGAAAGATTCACGTAGACGACCTGCTCCTGAAGCGGCTTGCTCAGCCCGTGGTCCTCGGCATAGGTCTGCGCGGCGTCCAGGTCGACCTTCGCGTCGTACTTGCTCTGCAGCATCAGCTGCTGCTCCGAAAGCGCGTTCAGCTGGCTCTTCAGGCGGCTGACCTCGCTGGTGGCCTCAAACAGCTGCACATAGCCGAAGATCACCAGCACCATGAGGCACGCGACCGTCAGAAGGCCCGCCACGGAAAACGGCGCGATGGCCGTTCTGGCCCGGACGCGGGTTCTGCGCTGCGGCTGCAGGCGCTCCTCCGGCAGCCGCTGCGGCTGCGGACGGGGCTGCCGGACGGCGCTGCCGTTCCAGCGGTATACATCGTATGCCGCCGAGCCGTCTTCGCGATAGGTTTGTCTTTGCGCCTGTGCCATCCTTGGCTTCCCCTTCCTGGTTTACCGCTTCCGCAGTTTCATCAAAGCTTCACCGCAACCCTGAGCTTCGCGCTGCGCGAGCGCGGATTTTCCTCGACTTCCTCCCGGGTTGCAATGAGAGGCTTTCGCGTCAGAATTTCAATTTTCGGCTTTTTCCCGCACACGCACACCGGAAAGCTCGGCGGGCAGGTGCAGCCTCTGGCCGCTTCGGCCATCGCGTTTTTTACAATCCGGTCCTCCAGAGAGTGGAAGGTGATCACCGCCAGCCGCCCGCCGGGCGCCAGACGGCCGATTGCCGCGTTCATCACGCGCCGCACCGCGCCCAGCTCGTCGTTGACGGCGATGCGGATGGCCTGAAAGCTCCGTTTGGCCGGATGCTGCTTTTCCCGCAGCGCCGTGGCCGGCATCGCGGAGCGGATGATTTCCACCAGCTCCAGCGTGGTCTCGATCGGGTGGTCGGAGCGGACGCGCTCAATGGCGGCGGCAATCTGCGGCGCGTAGCGCTCCTCTCCGTACTCAAAAAGGATTTTTTTCAGTTCTTCCTTCGGCCAGTTGTTCACAAGCTCGTAGGCCGTCAGGCTTTCCGAGCGGTCCATCCGCATATCCAGCGGCGCGTCGGCCATATAGGAAAAGCCGCGCGAAGCGTCGTCCAGCTGCGGCGAGGATACGCCCAGGTCCAGCAGGATTCCGTCGACCTGCGGAATGGACAGGCTGTCCAGAATCACGTCCAGATCCTCAAAGTTTCCGTGCACGAGCGTCACCTTCTGCATGTGGCTGCAAAGGCGTGTGCGCGCGGCCTTGAGGGCGGTGATGTCCCGGTCGACGCCGATGAGGCGGCCTGTGGTCAGGCTCCGGCAGATTTCCAGGGAGTGCCCGGCACCGCCCAGCGTGCCGTCCACATAAATCCCGCCGGGGTCGATATGAAGCGCGTCGATGCATTCGTTCAGCATGACGGAATAATGCGAAAATTTCATCAGAAGCCAAGCTCCTCCATCGCAGCAAGCAGCTTCTCCGGCGCAAGCTCGCTTGCCTCAAGCTGCTCGTAGGCCGCGCTGTCCCAGATTTCGGCATGGCCGCCCTGGCCGATAAAGGTGACCTCCTGGTTCAGACCCGCGTACTGGCGAAGCTCCGCGGGAATCAGGAAGCGGCCCTGCTTGTCGGGCTCACATTTGGCGGCGTTTGCAAACAGCACGCGCATTTTCCTTGCCTGCGCAAGCGGAAGCGCGTTGTATTTATCCAGAATGCCCTGCCAGCCCCGCTCTGTATAGACGGACAGGCAGTGGTCAAGGCCGAGCGTGACGTAGAAGGCGTCTCCAAGCTCCTCGCGAAGCTTTGCCGGGACAAACAGGCGGCCCTTGGGATCGACTGTGTGCTTGTATTTTCCGTACATCCCGGCAGGCCTCCTTTCCTCCACTTTACATCACTTTTACTCCACTTCGCTCCACTTCACTAATATAATA
>CAKUHJ010000183.1 GCA_934655935.1 uncultured Oscillospiraceae bacterium
GAAAACAGACGCGTACACCCCCGGCGGGGTGATGGGAAAGCGGCCGGACTACGCCGTGACGGTCTACTGCAACTTAATTCGCCAGCGCTACAAAAAAGCGCCCATTATCATCGGAGGCATTGAAGCGAGCCTCCGCCGCCTTGCGCACTACGACTACTGGTCGGATAAGCTCAAGCGCTCGGTGCTTTTGGACGCACAGGCAGACCTTCTCATCTACGGCATGGGAGAGCGCGCGATCATTGAGATTGCCGACGCGCTCAACGACGGGATGGATATCCACGATATCACCTACATTGACGGCACGGTTTTCAAAATCAAAGCGCCGGACGAAAATCTCTCGTATTTAAAGCTCCCGAGCTACCCCGAGCTTCAGAAAAGCAAGCGCAAATACGCCGAGAGCTTCTATCTTCAGTACCAGAACACAGACCCGTTTTCGGCCAAGCGGCTCTTAGAGCCCTATTCGAGCCATGAATTCGTCGTCCAGAACCCGCCGCAAAAGCCGCTTTCGCAGCAGGAGATGGACGCGGTCTACGATCTTCCCTACTGCCGCACATATCACCCGAGCTACGAAGCGCTCGGCGGCGTGCCCGCGATTTCCGAAATTCAGTTCAGCCTGACGTCCTGCCGGGGCTGCTTTGGCGCCTGTAATTTCTGCGCGCTGACATTCCATCAGGGGCGCATCATCCAGTCCCGGTCGCACGCGTCGCTTTTAAAAGAGGCCTGCCTCATGACGCGCGACCCCAATTTCAAGGGCTACATCCACGACGTCGGCGGCCCCACGGCGGATTTCCGGCAGCCGGCATGCAAAAAGCAGCTCACGAGAGGTGCCTGTCAGAACCGGCAGTGCCTGTTCCCCTCGCCGTGTAAAAACCTGGTTGCCGACCACTCGGACTATCTCGCGCTTCTCCGCAAGCTCCGCGCGGTTCCGGGCGTCAAGAAGGTCTTCATCCGCAGCGGCATCCGCTTTGACTACGTGCTGGCCGATTCTTCGGACGTGTTTTTCAAGGAGCTCGTGCGCTACCACATTTCCGGGCAATTAAAGGTCGCGCCGGAGCATGTGTCGGACGCGGTTCTGGAGAAGATGGGAAAGCCGAAGCACAGCGTCTATCTGCGCTTCGCGGAAAAATACGCCGAGCTCAATCGCCAGGAGCGCATGAACCAGTTCCTCGTTCCCTATCTCATGTCGTCGCATCCGGGCTGTACGATGAAGGACGCGGTCGCGTTGGCGGAATATCTGCGCGATATTTCCCACCAGCCCGAGCAGGTGCAGGATTTCTATCCGACCCCCTCGACCCTGTCGACCGTCATGTATTACACCGGCTTGGATCCCCGGACGATGCAGCCGGTCTATGTCCCCAAAGACCCGCGCGAAAAGGCGATGCAGCGCGCGCTCATGCAGTACAAAGACCTAAAAAACTACAAGCTCGTCCATGAGGCCCTGGAGCTCGCGCACCGGGAAGATCTCATCGGCTTCGGCCCGCAATGTCTCATCCGCCCGCGAAAGGGAGAATCCGGCGGCAAAGAGGACAAAAAAGCGCTTTCTAAAAAGCAGCCGAACGCAAAACCTGCCGCGCCCTCTGCGAAAAATATTTCCAAGCCGCAGCCTGGCCGGAAAAACGCAAGACCGCAGCCTTCTGAAAAAGCCTCCGCGCCAAAGGCCGCAGCCACCGCAAAGCCTGCCAAACCTGCAAAATCATCCGGCAAGCCTGCATCCAAAGCGCCGCGCAAGGCTTCCAGAAAAAATAACGGCTGATTTTCCGCGTACTAAACGACAGTGCCATCTCATATAGTTTCCCATACGAACTAAATGAGGTGGAAAAATGGAAAACGCAGCCAACCGTATCGCGCTCACCGGCGCGCTGGATACTTTGCCGGAATATTCACACACCAACCACGACCGTAAATTCTATCGTTTTGTGCTGGAGGTCGAGCGTTTGTCCGGCGCAGTCGATCTTCTGCCTGTGCTCGCAGCAGAGGACGTTCTGGAGCAGGCGGATCTATTTTGCGGCGAGCACATTGCCGTCACCGGACAGATCCGCTCGTTCAATAACCGCACGCTGGACGGAAGACGCCTGATCATCTCCGTCTACGCAGAAACGCTCACCACCACCGACGCGCCCGCGTGCAACGCAGTCAGTCTCACAGGCGCTATCTGTAAACCGCCGGTCTACCGGCGGACGCCGCTTGGCCGGGAAATCTGCGACGTGATGCTGGCCGTGCCCCGGATGTATCGCCGCACCGACTATATCCCCTGCATTCTCTGGGGCCGGAGCGCGCAGGCCGTCTCCGAGGCTCTACCCGGAACAAAGCTCCATCTGACCGGCCGGCTGCAAAGCCGGGACTATGTCAAGGTCATCGACGGCGTCAGCTACACCCGCACAGCCTATGAGCTTTCGGTCACGGAGGCCGAGTTTGCCGAAACACCGGAAGGTGTAACCCCAATCTGAACTTTTTTTCAAAAGCTGCAACCCTTTCCCATTTTTTTCGTCTGGATAGATGACCAACCAATTAGGGAGAAATTCTCCAACGCCATCCCCTGCACAAAAGAAAGGAGCAAGGATTATGAAAAAGATTTCCCGTATATTCGCTCTTTTGCTGGCCGCGGCCGTTCTCGCACTGAGCTTTGCCGCCTGCGCCGCAAGCAGCAAATCCGCCCAGTACGCAGCGTCCGCCGACAGCGTCATGTCAATGGAGACGACCGCCAATTACGCGCCGGAGGCGCCCATGGAAGAGCCGTCGTCGCCGGCGGAAGAAAAGGCAGAAGCCGAAGAAAATTTTGACAGCGCCGCGTTTTCCACAACCAATGAGGTTACGGAAGACGGCGTGCCGGAAGCATCTGCGACGGATGTCGCTTCCAAAATCATCTACTCCGCCGACCTTTCCGCGCAGACCACGGACTTTGACGCAGCCATTGCAACACTCGACAAGCAGATTGCAGCCTTCGGCGGCTTCAT
>CAKUHJ010000184.1 GCA_934655935.1 uncultured Oscillospiraceae bacterium
GAACAAACGGGACGTCCCGTTTGGCCGGTATGATTTTCCGGTATCATGATAGCGCATCATGCGGCGTTTTGCAAGCGGTTTTTCCTCCGGGGCTCATATTTCTTCCAGGACTGCAAAAGCTAGGGAGGAAAACTCTGACGAGGTGAACGAGATGCTGATTTCTCTGATTCGCGCGGTCGTTCTGTACATTGTCCTGATTCTGGTCGTCCGGCTGATGGGCAAGCGGCAGCTGGCGCAGATGGAGCCGATGGAATTTGTGGTGACCATGCTCATTGCGGACCTGGCCTCCGTGCCGATGCAGGATACCGGGACGCCGCTTCTGGCGGGGCTGATTCCGATTCTGGCGGTTCTGTCCGTGGAGCTGCTGCTGTCCGTGCTGGCCTTTTACAGCGTCGGCGTGCGGAAATTCTTCTGCGGAAAGCCCGTGATTCTGATGGAGGACGGAAAGCTTCTGCAGGAGAACCTGCGCAAGACGCGCGTCAACCCGGATGAGCTCACGGAGTATCTGCGCATCCAGGGCGCGGCGGACCTCAGAAGCGTGCAGTACGCCATCCTGGAAACCAGCGGCGCGGTGTCCGTGCTGCTCTACCCAAAGCACGCGCCCGCAAGCGCAAAGGACGCCGGCGTGCAGGCCCAGCCGCTTGCGCTGCCGGTGACGGTAATCTGCTGCGGCACGCTGCTGCGGGAAAACCTGCCCGCACTCGGAAAGGACGAGCAGTGGGTAGAGGAGGTTCTGCGGGAAAACGGCTGCCGCAGGCAGGACATTTTCCTTCTTACGGCGGAGCCCGGCGGGAAAAAGCTGTACCTTGCCCGCCGGGAGGAGGCCAGGCGATGAAGCACGCCCTGATTTCTGCGGCGCTTGTGCTGGCAATGCTCGCGCTGTGCCTGTTCAGCATGTTCCGCGTCCGGGCCGCCGCGCTGCAGAGCGAGCAGGCGCTGGAACGGGCGCAGGCGTTGTCCCGGGCGGAGGACGCCGAAGGCGCGCAGCGCGCGCTTTCCCGCGCGCAGGCGCGCTGGGCGCAGGATGCGTTCCTGTTCGGCGTCGTCCTCCACCACGCGGAATACGACGAGGTTATGGAGCGCTTCGCGGAGGCTGCGCAGTATCTGCAAAGCGGCGAAGAGAGCGATTTTCAGGCCGCCTGCGCCGCGCTGCGCGTCCGGCTGCTGCACCTGCGGCAGATGGAGCTTCCGAGCCTGCAGAACATTCTCTGCGCCTGCGCGCATACGCGCGCACGGTTTTCTTGACAAGCCTGCCCCGCGCAGAATATAATAGTGGGGCGCTGCCGGTGTGCAGCGCCCCGCTATTTGCTGTTTTTATCGCTCCGCGAGGATTTTATTCAGCTCGCGCATGAAGCTGTCAATATCCTTGAACTGCCGGTAAACCGAAGCAAAGCGCACATAGGCGACCTCGTCCAGCGGCTTGAGACGGTCCATCACAAGCTCGCCGATCTGCTCCGTGGAGATTTCCCGGTCCAGCGAATTCTGAATGATCTGTTCAATTTCGTCCGCCGCACGCTCCAGCTCGGTCAGACCGACGGGCCGCTTTTCGCAGGCGCGGAGCATGCCGTTGAGAATCTTATTGCGGTCAAAGGACTGGCGTGTGCCATCGCGCTTGATGACGACGACCGGCAGGCTCTCCACCGTCTCATAGGTGGTAAAGCGCTTCTGGCAGGACAGGCACTCGCGCCGCCTGCGGATACTCATGCCATCCTCGGAATGGCGGGAATCGACGACCTTACTTTCCTGATAGCCGCAATACGGGCATTTCATGCGGAATCCCCCTCTCTCTTTCTGCGGCTATTGTAGCAAAGAACCGTCCGGCTGTCTATCCCCTTTTTCCGCACCTGCGTCAGCAGAGCCAGTCCTCGATCACCGCGTAAAGCGACTGCGGCGTTACCGCGCACTCCGCCAGCCGGTCCAGCAGCTGAAAAATCCGGCTGCCGATCATGGTGATGTACGGAATTCCGGCATAGCTTCCTCCGCCCGGCGCACGCGCGCGGACCTCTACGCCGTAGCATTCGGCGCAGCCGTTCAGAACGCTGTCGTTGATCAGATAATATTCCAGTTTCATTTCTTTTCCCAGCTCAGTCTTTATCTTCCGGCTGTGGATCAGGCTGATGCTTCGCATTGAATGTCCTCCTTGTTCAGTTTCCCCTTTTTCCCGGAAAAACCGGGCGCGTATTTTATTTAAGCACAGAAGCACGCAAATGAAAACAGGAATCGCTCGACGCATTCTGTCCGCCTTCGACGCGCTTCGACACGCCTTTGATCAATCCTTCCAATTCCGCAAGAAATGTTCCGTTCGCATTGTCCAATTTCCCCGCCATATTTGTCGAACGATTTTACACAGTAGTCAGGTGATTTTGCATGAAATTCTTCAAAAAAGCGCTTTCGCTGCTGCAAAGAAAGGAATTTACGGAAATCGCGGTTTATGCCGGGAATACCTCGTTTTTTCTTCTGATGTCCGCGCTGCCGCTGCTGACGCTGGTGCTCGGCATTCTGTCCGTGACCAGCTTCGGCGTGCAGGAGCTTTCGCTTCTGCTGCTGGAGCTTGCGCCGGAGGCTCTGTGGCAGACGCTCGGCGTATTTCTGGACTCTCTGCGTGAAATTCGTCCGACCGCCGTCATCTCCGTCAGCGCCATCATTGCGCTCTGGTCCGCCTCGCGCGGCATTATGAGCCTGATGATCGGCTTTCAGTCCGTGCTTGGCCTCCCGGACCGCAGAAGCTTTCTCAAGCGCCAGCTCATCTGCATTCTGTGCACGCTGGCGCTGGCCGCGGCGCTGATTGTAACGCTGGCGCTGCTGGTCTGGGGGCAGACGCTTCTGTCCGTTCTGCGCGCGGATTCGTTTTTCGCCTTCGACTTTCTCAGCCGCCTTCTGACGGACCTCCGGTGGCCGGCAGCCCTGCTGCTGACGGCCATCTTTACCCTTTTGTACCT
>CAKUHJ010000185.1 GCA_934655935.1 uncultured Oscillospiraceae bacterium
GGGATCGCTTCCTGATAGCCGCTGCCGTCAAAGGTAACGGCCGCCCCCTCGGAAGCAAGGTCGGTGCAGCGGATATTTTTCAGCGTCATCTGGCAGGGCTGACCGAATTCGTCCTCAGAGTAGAAATCAATTTTAAAGATATCGCCTTCTTTTACGTCCACGCTGAACGGGCTTGTAAGTTTGTTGCTGCTGGTACCTTTGGCGAGCGATTTGCCATTGAGAAGCAGCTCTGCATAGCTGTAAGGTGCTCCAGCACTGATAGAAAACAAAAATTTGAACCAGAAGTTGCAGTTTTTCTTGAACGTGAACGTCAGAATGGCGTGCGTGTTGCCAAGCTTTTTACTGCCGTTCATATTGTAAATATTTGCGCTGGTTCCACTTCCGCTGTTCCAGAATGTTGTGTCGTTTTCTGCGGAAAACGGCGTGGATGTCACAGTGAAATAGTCACCGAGGTTGTTGGGCTTCGGCGATTCGTCCGTGAAATTCTGCGTAAAGATCGTCGCGTTGGGGTCAAAGGTGTAGCTTGCTGCGAATACCTGTGCGGGCAGGAGGCTCAGGAGCATGACCAGCACAAGCAGGATGGGTAGAATTCTCTTTTTCATCTGCAATGATTCCTTCCTTATTTTAATATCTATTTGAAAGCCCATTTGGGTAACCGAGGATTCAATCGGCAAGAGTTATCGGCGAGAGATTTTGTCGCAAATGAAAGCTTGAAAGCGCAGGAATACTTTGTGTATTTCAAGCTTTTCAAGCTGCACAGTTGCGGTAAAAGATCCGCCGATAACCGCAGACGATTGGATCATCGGTTACCTAGACTGATGGCACGCAGAAAAAAACGCCCAAGCGAGTCTCCGCGTTCGGGAAACTCACTTGGGCGTCGGTTCTTCCGATGGCCCGGCCTCACAGCCTGAAAACCATATTTACTTTTCTTCCAGCTTTTCGCTCCGGGTCGCTTCCATCTGAACGGGTATGCCGTTTCGCATCACAATGCGCATTTCCCCGTATTTCAGCTGGCGCAGCTCCGCGATGATCCGCTTTTCCGCCCTTGTCAGGCGAAGCTCATTCTGCTGCTCCATCTTGCGGCTCCTTTCACCGTCCGATCCAAAACAAAAAGCCGTGCGCCACAGATCTGGCCGCACGGACAAACGCGTATAGAACGCCTATGTTGTTCGGCTGCGGTGACGGCGCAAGCACAGGACAGCACTCAGCGTATCTGACTGATCCCTCCTTGCCGGAGGGCTTCACAGTGACCCACTCGTGGGGCTTTGCACCCCGTTCCGCCTGCAGGATAAACCCTGCACGCGCTGTCCCTTTTTATTCTGTTTTGTGATCTGTTTGTACTATAACAAATACGCGGTCGGAAATCAAGTCCGCAAACGGGATTTTCACGGGAAAATGCGCGCATGCCTCCCTTTCCTGTCACGTGCATTTTTTCGATTTAGTATTGGCACTTTCAAACTAGTGAATATAATACACTAGTGTAAGGATGAGATATGAAAGGAGCTGCACATGAATATGCGGCCTGTGCCCTGTCCGCCGGGAGCTTCCAGTTCTGGCACGTGTGGGACTGGTTCCGGAATTGAGGTGAAGGCTTCATGTACTTCTGCGGCTTCGTGACCATCGGCACGGAGGAATGCCGCGCAAAGGACGCGCCGAAGCTGGCACTTGGTGTCGCATGGGTAGCCGTCCGCGCCGCCATTCTCCGCCCGTATGTCGTTGGCAGCAGCCGGCTTCTGATCTACATTCTGCTGGATGCTGTCGCTGTCAAGAGAATTCTTCCGGAAAGCACATGGGCAGTCGCTCTGCCGCTCTACTATCTCGCGGTCGCGGCGTTCATGCTGCTGACCATCCGCGGCTTCTTCCGCAGAAATCAGAAGCAATATCATAAATTCTCCGCTTTGCAGGCGGCCTGAACCCAAGCGCGGGCGGCACCGCTCGATAAAAACCGGACTGCATCCGTGCAGTCCGGTTTTTATGGTTAAAATATGATGTTAACTGTCATGCAGAGCAGCGCGCCGATTGCAGTCGGGATCGCGGCGGACAGGAGCGTCCACCCGATGCTTCCCGTTTCGCGCCTGATGGAGAGCAGCGTTGTGCTGCACGGCCAGTGGAACACGCAGAAAATGAGGCAGCAGGCCGCTGTTTTTTCCGTGATGCCGCAGCTCGTCAGCTGCATGGCGGCGTCCAGTCCCTGCGCGCTGCTCAGCGTGCTCTGCTGCGTGAGCAGCATCAGGATCACCGGGATCGCAAGCTCATTCGCGGGGATCGCAAACAGGAAGCCCAGCAGGAGCGCACCGTTCATCCCCAAAAGCGTGCCCGCCCCATCCAGCGCTTGCGCGAGCCACTGCAAAAGGCTTTTCCCGTCCGTCTCCCATGCGCCGAGCCCCCACAGCAGCAGCCCGGCCGGGGCTGCGACCAGCAGCGCCCGTGACAGAACATGCAGCGTTTTTCCAAGTATCGCGTCATTCACGATCTTTTTCATCTGTGGGCGGCGATACGCGGGCAGCTCCAATACAAACGGTGCGCGCTTCTCCCTGTTCAGGATCCTTCCGACGACCGCCGAGACAAGCAAGCTCCCGCCTGCCCCTGCGCAGACCGTCGCCAGCAGGATCAGCGCCAGCAGGAAGCTGTTTTCACGTCCCAGCAGGACGGTCCCCATCGTCAGAAGCATCGGAAACCGTCCGTTGCACGGCATCATCGCGTTCGTGCAGGCCGCGATCCGCTTTTCCTCGCGCGTTCCCATGATCCTGCACCCCGTCACGCCGACCGCATTGCAGCCGAGGCCCATGCACATGGTAAGCGCCTGACGGCCAGAGGTTCCACAGCGGGCGAAGATATGGTCGGTCAGAAAAGCGGCGCGCGGCAGGTATCCGGCGTCTTCCAGAACCGAAAACAGGAAAAAGAAGATCGCCGCAGGCGGCAG
>CAKUHJ010000186.1 GCA_934655935.1 uncultured Oscillospiraceae bacterium
CATCGGCGTCAGCGATACGACTGTCATCAAGCTCTGTGCGCGTCTGGGCTATACGGGCTATCTTGGCTTCCGGCGGGAGCTTGCGGCGCTGGTCCGCAGCGACATGACCATGTACGCGAATCTGGAAAACCGGATTGAGGGTGTCGACGGCGAGAGCGTGCTCGACCAGGTGATGGCCTGCGATCTGCAGAACGTGGAGCGGACGCTCACGGACCCGCAGAACCGAAGGGCCTTCCCGCGCCTGCTGGAGCGGCTGGACCGCGCCCGCCGTGTCTATGTCTGCGGCTTCCGGACGGCGGCCTCGCAGGCGGAATTCCTGGCGGTCAACCTGCAGCTGCAGGACCGGGATGTGCGGCTGATGGTTCCGGGAATGGGGCACTTTACGGACGAGCTGTGCCGGATTACAAGGGACGATCTGTTCCTCGCCTTTGTCTTTTCGCGCTACTCTGCGGACGTGGTGCAGGCGCTTTCCTATCTGCGCGAGCGGGGCGTGTTCTGCTGCGCGGTGACGGACGGGCCGTCCAGCCCGGCCTACGGACTGGCGGAGCTGAGTTTTTTCTGCGCCACGGCCTCCAGAAGCTATCAGGCCTCGTATGCGGGCTGCAGCGCGCTTTCAAACGCGGTGATTACCGCCGCGTCCATGCGCCGCATGCCGCAGACGACGGAGTATCTTAAGCGGCTGGAGGATGTATTTGCGCGCTTTGACACGTTTTATCTGTGAAAACAGGCATGATTTTGTAAACAAATCTTAACTTTTCTGAAAAAGGTTTGCTTCTTGCGGCGAATTGTGCTAGAATGCAAAAGAATTTTGCATCATGCAGGCGAAACGTCAGCTGACGAGGGAACGCACGCTTGTCAGCTGACGCGAGCCTGCCAATTAGAGAGGATATGCCTATGAAGCTGTTTGGCACGTCCAGGGAGGCAAAGTTTGTCTCCGGCCGGGATGGCGGACAGAAACAGAAAAAAACAAAACAGGAAAGGCAGAAAAAGCCACTGAAGACGCTTGCCGTCTGGCTGACGGTGCTGCTGGCGCTTGAGGGGCTGTATTTTTTCTGCGTCTATACGCAGAACGCGTTCGTAAAGAAGTGGCGGAACATCTACATCAATACCGCGATGGATACGATGACCCACCAGTGGCTGGCGACGGCCTTCCTGCCGAAGGACGTGATCGACCAGGTCCGGTATGAGTACGGTCTGGCAAAATCCGCCACCATCGGCCAGAATTCCACCTGGGGGAAGGAAGAGGAGCCGGATGAGCCTTCTACGGAGGAGCCTCAGACGCCGGATGAGAACATCAAGAATGTAGAGACGGAGGTCCTTCCGGAGGAGGACAAGCAGAAAAAGGCCGAGGAGGCCTTTTATGAGCTGTTTTATGAGCTGGACCGGGATTCTATGCAGGCCTGGCTCGACGCGAATCCCTCCGCGCTGGACGACGGCTGGGATCATATTTATGTAAACCAAGCCGGCTTTGAAGAGGAAGGCACGGAAATTTACACAACGCTCGGCGAGCAGGTTCTTGCCCTGGACGCGAAAAACGGCGTGCTGGTTCTGCGCGTGCAGGGCAGCGGCTACCGCGGCGCGCTGGGCATTGCGAAGGACCCGTCCCGGCTGTCCATTGAAATGAGCGCCACGCTCGGCGTGGCCGGCGAGGTCTGCGGCACGATTGCCGAGGCGCACGGCGGCGTGCTCGCGATGAACGCAAGCGGCTTCCTCGACCCCAACGGCGGCGGCAACGGAGGCCAGCTGGCGGGCTACTGCATGTCGAACGGCACGGCGCACGGCAGCCATTTTACGGCCTATGCCTATAAGCGGATTGAGCTGCATGAGGATAATCTCATGTACATCAAGGACGTGTTTGACCCGGTCAGCGAGGACTGCACGGACGCAACGGAGTTCCAGCCGGCGATGATTGTCGATGGGAAAAAGCTCATCGACTACGAATGGACCGGCGAGCAGCCGCGTGCATGCATCGGCCAGAACGACAAGTATGAAATTCTCATGCTCGTCATCGAGGGCCGCCAGCCTCTGCGCGGTATTCTCGGTACAAATGTGAACACCTGCTCCGATATCCTGCTGAGCCACGGCTGCCAGCAGGCCATGAACGTGGACGGCGGCTCGAGCGCGATGCTGTGGTTCGACGGGAAGTATGTCATCTCCTCGTCCTCCGCGCCTCTGCGCGGCTCCGGCGGACGCCCGCTTCCCAACGCCTGGGTCTACAAGGCGGCAGAATAAGGCGCAGATGCGGCCGGCTCACGGATGTGAGCCGGCCGCATCAGTCTGTCTGTCAAAGAACCCATGCATTCAAGCAGCGAAAGCATGGGTTTTCGTTGCAGATTGGAGAAACATAGAGAAAATGAAAGAGGAACCAGAGTCATTCCAACTCCTGATTGCCATCTGTTAAAATCGGTGTGGGTGTGTGATCTGTTCTTTTCAGCAATTGGACTACTGAACACGGCATGAGGTGTAGGTTAGCGGATACTTTGAGTTGCCGGACAAGGAGAAGGTTATCGTGACAGTCTCGCTGACATCAAGAACCGTTGCGTAATCCTCCTTTGAGAGAATCTCCAGCATGGCATCGGCAAATTTGGGCGGCTGTAACTGGTCTTTGATCCCTGCCTGATCGCGGACGGCTTTCTGGTTTGGCGTCGCCTTCTCATATTCAGTGGTATAGTCCTCATCTGCAAAGTAAAAAGCGTCAAAGCTCACGGTGTATTCTCCGTCGGCTACCGACAGACCTTTCAACCGAAAGAAACCGGAGCGCATGGTGTCCCCGGGGACGGCCAGATAGACATCATCCTTGAGCGTCAGGTACTCCGAGCTTTCATCCTGATATTCCGCTGTGCCAAAGAACCGCGTTACTGTTTTGGAAAATGCCTTTGTGGTAAGCGCCT
>CAKUHJ010000187.1 GCA_934655935.1 uncultured Oscillospiraceae bacterium
GTGCTGCTGTTCATCGACAACATCTTCCGCTTCACGCAGGCCGGCTCCGAGGTCTCCGCGCTTCTCGGCCGTATGCCCTCCGCCGTCGGCTATCAGCCGACGCTCGCAACGGAAATGGGCGCGCTGCAGGAGCGCATCACCTCCACGAAGGAGGGCTCGATCACCTCTGTGCAGGCGGTCTATGTCCCTGCGGACGACCTGACCGACCCTGCGCCCGCAACCACATTTGCGCATCTGGACGCCACGACGGTTCTCGACCGCGCAATTTCCTCGCTCGGCATCTTCCCCGCGGTGGACCCGCTGGACTCCACGTCCCGGATTCTGACGCCCGAGGTGGTCGGCCAGGAGCACTATGACGTGGCGCAGTCGGTCATCCACATTCTTCAGCGCTATAAGGAGCTGCAGGACATCATCGCCATCATGGGCATGGACGAGCTTTCCGAGCAGGACAAGCTGACCGTCGCCCGCGCGAGAAAGGTGCAGCGCTTCCTCTCCCAGCCGTTCCACGTGGCCGAGCAGTTCACCGGCTTCCCCGGAAAGTATGTCCCGCTGAAGGAAACCATCCGCGGCTTCCGCGAGATCATCGAGGGCAAGCACGACGACATTCCGGAGTCCGCCTTCCTCTTTGCCAGCACGATTGACGAGGTGGTCCAGAAGGCGAAAGGCGGCCAGGCATGAGCACTTTCCATCTTCAGATCGTCACGCCGGAGGGCGCGAGCTTTGACGGCGAGGCGGAATCGCTCACCGTCCGTGCCACAACCGGCGAGCTCACAATTCTTCCGAGGCACATTGACTACGTCGCGGCGCTTGGAATGGGCCCGGCGCACATTGTGCAGGAGGGAAAACGGCGCTATGCCGCCTGCATCGGCGGGATGCTCGCCGTAACGGCGGGACAGGTGCGCCTGATTGCCACGACGTTTGAATGGGCGGATGAAATTGACGTGCCCCGCGCCGAGCAGGCGCTCGAGCGTGCGAAGACGCTTCTGCTGGAAAATACCCGGCCGAAGGAGGAGCTTCAGACCATCCTCGCGGCAAAGCGCCGCGCGGAGGTCCGCATTGCCGCGGCGAAGCTCGCCTGATGCAATAGATACGATAAGGGGAATCTGTCGTAAAGGCAGATTCCCCTTTGCTTTGTTCCTGGGCGGCCGTGCGGTCAGCTCAGGAAATCGACGGCAGACTGGCAGACGTAGTAGAAGCGGCGGCTGACGTCGTTGGCAAGAATCACAACGTCTCCGATGGAGCCGAGAATCTGTGCGTTGCCGATGAGCAGCGCGCCGGCCGTGAGCGAGGCCGCGCCGCGTGTGCCAAGGCTGTTCTGCGCGTCGCACGGCGTTGCCTTCGCGGGCGTATCCGGCGTTTCGCTGCAGCCCGGGTGCGTCGCCTGATAAAACAGCGCCTTGAGCCTTGCGTAGTTTGCCTGCTGAAGCTCGGGTTCCTCGGCGTCCGCCATGTCGAAGGCGACCGCCCGCAGCGAGCACAGGGAAACCTCCCTCGCGCTGAAGGCCGGCCCTTCCACGCAGCAGGGCGTCTGCCCGCCGCCCGTGCAGACCGGAATCGGATAATAGAGCTGGCCGGAAACCTCAAGCCGCTCGCAGGAATTGGGGGTAATGCGCACAAAGCCCGCGTCCAGAGGGCCGGTCAGGTTGTCATAGGCCGCGGCGGAGACCGCCGGGCAGCTCAGGGAGGTGCCGAGTGCGAAGTAGTCCGTGAAGAAGGCAAACTTTGTGTAGTCGACCAGCGGGGCAAAGCGCGCGTCGCACAGAAGCTGCAGAGCGGCGACAAGACCTGCCGCGCACGGGCAGCCGCAATTGACCTCGGCAGGGCGCACCTGCTCGACACAGTCCGGGCGCGGCCGGGGCGGCGGACACGGGAACGGCGGATAGGGGCAGACGGGCATACACGGCGGCGGACATGCGCCCGCACAGGCCGCGGGGGCCTCCGCCTGGCAGCCGCAGCCGGTGGTCGTATAACTGCTGCAGTTTTGACTCATAGAATCACTCCTCAGGATAAAGTCAGCGTTGCTGCTATTACCATATGCCAGGCAGCCGGAGGATGTGACAGGTTGACGGTACTTGACGCGCGTGCTATACTCTATAGTATCAATTCAAGTAACAGAAGGTGCTTTTGCATGACAAACATTGATATTTATTCCGGTTTTCTCGGCGCCGGCAAAACGACGCTTATCAAAAAGCTCATCCGCGAGGCCTACCAGGGCCAGAAGATTGTGCTGATTGAAAACGAATTCGGCGAAATCGGCATTGACGGCGGCTTTTTGCAGGAGGCCGGCGTCCAGATCACGGAGATGAACTCCGGCTGCATCTGCTGCTCGCTGGTGGGCGATTTCAAGTCCGCGCTCCACAAGGTGATCGACGCCTATCATCCCGACCGCATCCTGATCGAGCCCTCCGGCGTCGGCAAGCTTTCCGACGTCATCGGCGCGGTCCGCAAGGTCACCTCCGACGAGGTGCGGCTTGGCTGCTTCGTCGCGGTTGTGGATGCGACGAAGTGCAGGATGTATATGAAGAACTTCGGCGAGTTCTACAACGATCAGATTGAAACCGCCAATACCATCATTCTCTCCCGTACGCAGAGCGTCCCGGAAAAGAAGCTGGACGAGTGTATCGCCCTGATCCGCGCGCACAACCAGGCAGCCGTTCTGGTCACCACCCCCTGGGATGAGCTGACCGGCCAGCAGCTGATGGAGGCCATGGAGCAGCGCAGCACCATCGCGCTGGAGCTTCAGAAGCTGGAGGAGGAAGCCACCATCATCACGAGGATGAGGAGGACGGAC
>CAKUHJ010000188.1 GCA_934655935.1 uncultured Oscillospiraceae bacterium
CTGCTCCACCAACGCCTGCAGCGAAGCCTTGCGGCCGCGGGCCTTGCTGACGGGAATGAGGTGTCCCTCGTCGTCCATATGCATGACGGGCTTGATTTGCAGCATCGTGCCGAAGAGCGCCGCCGTCGCCGATACGCGCCCGCCGCGCTTGAGGTGCATCAGATCGTTGACCGTGAACCAGTGGCACAGGTGCGGCCGCGTCTGCATCAGGTAGTCGTAAACTTCTTCGATCGTCGCGCCGGACTGCTGTTTTTTTGCGGCGAGATAGACGTACAGGCCCTGGCCGAGGGAAGCGCCGAGACTGTCGATCGTCAGAATTTTGCGGTCGGGGTATTTTTCGCGCAGCTCATCCGCCGCGATGCAGCCGGACTGATAGGTCGTGCTGAGGCCCGAGGAGAAGCCGATGTAGAGCACGTCCAGCCCGGCGGCCAGCGCGGCATCCATCTCCTCGCGGAATTCCTCGGGGTTCACCGCACTGGTGGAACCCTGTTCGCCCGCGCGGAGCTTGTCAAAAAATTCGCGGAAGCCGATCTCCCGGCCGTCGAGATAATTCCGGTAGGTTTTGCCCTCTATGGTCACATGCAGCGGCTGCACGCGCAGGTCCAGCTCGTAAGCCAGCGCCTGCGGCAGGTCGCAGGATGAATCCGTGATGATCTGAAACGTCTTTGTCATGAACGATCCTCCTTGTTATCAGTGCTTCCCATTATACCTGTCCGCGGCCCGGAAATCCAGCGATTTGGCGATTTTTTCTCTCTACGCCTGAAAAATGCTGCTCTACTCCCGGTAGAATCCAAGATTTTCAGCAAAAAATCCGAAAATGATAAAAAATTTTTAAGATGTCCGCAGACGGGAAAAGCATGCTATAATAGCGGCAGAATTTTCAGCAAACGGAGCTTTTGGCTATGGAACAGGAGAAAACATCTTTGCAGGAGCGCCCGGAGGCGCTCGGCGTGACGCGGGCGATGAACCGCAGCCGCGTGCGCGGCAGGAAGCGGGACCGAAACAAGCACGGATTTCTGGCGGCGCTGCTGGTGCTGGCGATGATCGCGCTGGTCGGCGGCGCGGCCTATGTGCTGCGGCACTATGTACTTGACGAGCTGCTGCCGCGCGACGCTGCGGCGCAGGGGCTGGAGGCGCCGACAGGGGAAGAAGAACCGGCAGCGGAACCGGGCCGTGAACCGGCGGCAACCGAGACGGAACCGGGTGCGTCAACCGGGGAGGAGCCGTCGGAACCGTCACAGCCGGATAAACCGGACGCCGCTGCGGAGATGCAGCCGGAGGAATCGGAGGTTTCGCCGGAGACGCAGCCGGAAGCTGCGGACGCCGCGCCGGAGGAAATGAAGATCGTAGCCGTGGCGGATATTCTTCCCGACCGCGTAGAGCGTGCGGCGAAGAAGTATAACGTGCCTGCCGAGCGCTGCTTCTCCAGCGCCGAGGAAATGTTTGAGCAGGAGAAGCTTGCGGATGCGGCGTTCATCTGCACCATGGATCAGGATCACTACCGCGAGGCAAAAGCGGCGATGCTCAAGGGCTATGACCTGCTGCTGGAAAAGCCGGTTTCCCCGAACATGGACGAATGCAGAGAGCTGGCAGAACTGGCGGAAAAGCTGGGACGCAAGGTGATCGTGGGTCACGTTCTGCGCTATACGCCCTTCTATCGCCGCCTGAAGAGCATTCTGGATGAAGGAACCATTGGCGACGTGGTCTCCGTGCGTGCGGTTGAAAAGGTCTGCTATTGGCATCAGGCGCACAGCTTTGTGCGCGGAAACTGGCGCAACAGCGATACGTCCAGCCCGATGATCCTGCAAAAGTGCTGCCATGATATGGATATCCTGCTGTGGCTGACGGGCAAGCGCTGCAAGGCGGTTTCCTCCTTTGGCAGCCTGACGTGGTTTAAGCCGGAGAATGCGCCGGAGGGCGCTGCGGAGCGGTGCGTGGATTGTCCGCATAAGGATGACTGCCTGTACAGTGCGCCGAAGTTCTATCTGGAACGCTATGATGCCGGAGAGCGGGATTGGCCGCTGAACGTGCTGTGTCAGGAACCGACCCGCGAGGGCATCGAGGAAGCCCTGCTCACGGGTCCGTATGGCCGCTGCGTGTATCATTGCGATAACAACGTCGTGGATCATCAGGTGGTCAATATGCTGCTGGAGGATAACTCGACGATTTCCTTTACGATGTGCGCATTCACCGCGGAGGGCGGACGCGAGATTCACCTGATGGGCACGAAGGGCGATATCTACGGCGATCTGTCGCGCCGCACCATCGAAATTCATCCATTCGGCGGAAAGGTTGAAACCATTGACCTGCGCAATGCGCCCGGAGATTCCTTCGGTCACGGCGGCGGCGATGAGGGCATTGTGCATGACCTGCTCTCCCTCCTGCGCGGTGAGGAAGGCGATTCTGCCCGCATGACGACGCTGACCCGCTCCGTGGAAAGCCACCTTGTCTGCGACGCGGCTGAAAAGTCCCGTCTGCATCAGGGCGAAATGATCGAAGTCAAATAAGCATATCGCTTGTATAAAAAATCCCCTGTCCGGTTCGGACGGGGGATTTCGTTTGTTTGGTGCGGCAGATGAAACCAAATCCGAACCGGAAGTTCCTGCTTCCGTGACTTGTCCTTCGATGGATTTTACACGCTGGTCATCGGAAAAACAGCAGGTATACCTGCCAGCCCCATATTATGGGCGAGTGCAACAAAATGGAAGTTTTGCATACGTTATTCTTCTAATATTTTTGTAGGGTTCGCATCCGTTACAAATATCATACTATCATAAAGCACCGC
>CAKUHJ010000189.1 GCA_934655935.1 uncultured Oscillospiraceae bacterium
CGATAGAGAAGTCGTATTTTTCCGCTTCGAGCGAAGAGAAGTAGTCGCTCTCGACGAGCTTCTTGACGGTCAGCTTCGCTTCCGGCAGCGGTTCCCACTGCGCCGTGAGCGTCAGCGCGCTCGTGACGAGCAGCTTGCTGCCTGCGTTCAGAATGGTGTTTGCCGCATAGCCGGTGCCGGAGACGAGCCAGCCTGCGAACTGATAGCCCAGCGCCTTGGCATCATTCAGCGCCGCTTCGGAGGCGGCGAGCACATCCGGGGAGCTGTTAATGAGGTAAGGGCTGTTTGTGTCAACCGGGGCGGCGGACTGCAGCTTGCCGGCAAGCTCACCCCAGTTGTAGGTGACGGGGTAGCGGGTGCTGTTCTGCTTGACGGACAGAAGCAGCCAGTAGGGCGTGCGGCGGCTGGAGTGGGAGAAATCTTCCTTTTTGGGGGAAATGGAGTAGCTCCCGGTGGCGTTTGCGCCGACGTGCACCGTCAGATTGTAGCTGGCGTCCGTCTGACAGCTGTACTTGTCGCCGCAGACGATCTTGTATTTTTCCAGGTAGTAGCCGGGGGTGAAGACGAGGTCGATGCCGTTTTGCACGGCGGCGCCGGTGGTCGAACCGGCGGAATTGACCGACAGGCTGGTACCTCCAACCTTGACCGACGTGACGCCTGCGGTGGAGCCGCCGTATGTAAAGGCGTCCCAACCGAAGCGGTCGCTGCTGTTATAGTAGTAGGGATTGCCGTCGCCGTTGCCTCTGGGGCCGTAGGCAAAGGCCGACATCGGCAGCATGGCAAGCACCAACACCAAAACCAGCAGCATGCTAAAAAACCGTTTTTTCATTGTGCATTTCCTTCCTTTTTCATTCTTTCCGCGTGTGCGGAAGCGGGGCATACCGCGCATGGTGCTCTATCCCTTCTTATCCCTTTTCACCATGAATTTGGTATGCATATTAATTATAGAGCATATCAAGAAATTTTACAAGATGGAAGCGGTTAAAATTCGATAAAAAAATATCCAAAACGCCTTGCGCATACGCGGATTTTCCGCTTGCAAATTTCCGGTTCTGTGTTATCATGAAATCGGAAAATCTATACACACGCCCGCCATGCGGCGGCGTATTGCAAAACTATGAAAAATGGGGGTTATTTATGCGTCAGTATCTTCTCGGCGTGGATATCGGCACCAGTGGCTGCAAGGCCACGATCATCGACACAAGCGGACAGTTTGTCTCAGATGGCTTCAATGAGTACAGCTCCCTGCATCCGCACCCCGGCTGGTCGGAGCAGCTGCCGGAGTTCTGGCTGAACGCAGCGCAGGCTTCCGTGGCGACGGCGCTGCAGCGCGGAGGCGTTGACCCTGCCCAGATCCTCGGCCTTTCTTTTGACGCCTCGGCGCACAACGCCGTGCTGCTGGACAAGGACGACAAGCCGCTGCGGCCGACCATCATGTGGACCGACCAGCGCGCCGGCGAGGAGGCGGCCTGGCTGCGCGAGCACTACGGAAAAGAGATCTTCCGCGTCGCCTACAATATGCCGAACCCGACCTGGACGATGGCGCAGCTTCTTTGGATCAAGCGCCACGAGCCGGAAGTGTTCAATAGCATTCACAGGATCATGTTCCTCAAGGACTATGTGCGCTATGTGCTGACCGGCGTGTGGTGCACCGAGCACATCGAGGCGCAGGGCGCGCTTCTGTTTGACAACAAGAAGTGGACCTGGTCCAAGGAATTCTGCGACATTCTGGGCCTGCCGATGGAGGTCCTGCCGCCGATCAAGCGGCCGCTGGACATCGCGGGGCACCTGACGGAGCAGGGCGCCGCGTTCATCGGCCTGAAGGCGGGCACCCCGGTGCTGACCGGCTCGTCCGACACCTCTCTGGAGCTCTATTCCGTCGGCGCGATCGCGCACGGCGACTGCGTCGTCAAGATGGCGACCGCCGGCTCCTTCAGCTTCTTCAGCGACCATCCGCTCCCGGATCCGACCCTGTTCACCTATTCGCACGTCGTTGACGGCATCTGGTACATGGCGGCGGGCACGAACAGCGCGGCGCTGAGCCTGCGCTGGTACCGCGACACCTTCTGCCAGAAGGAGCTTGCCGAGGAGCTTGCCGGCGGCAAGAACGTCTACCGCATTCTCGACGACGAGGCCGCGGCCGTCGCCCCCGGCGCGGAGGGCCTGATCTTCAACCCGTACCTGAACGGCGAGCGCTCGCCGTACTGGGATCCGAAGCTGCGCGCGAGCTTCATCGGCGTGCGGGCCGACCATACGCGCGGACACTTCAACCGCGCCATTCTGGAGGGCGTGGCCTATTCCATCCGCGACAACTTTGCCGCGATCCCCAGCGTCAATCCCTCGCAGGTCAAGTTCCTGGGCGGCGGCGCGAAGAGCCCACTGTGGCGGCAGATTCTGGCCGATGTGCTGAACGTGCCGGTCGTCAAATACCGCCTGGACGACTCCTCCTTCGGCGGCGCGCTGGTCACCGGCGTGGCGCTGGGCGTCTTCTCCAGCCACAAGCAGGCCATTGAGCAGAGCAACGAGATCGCCTCGCTGACGCAGCCGAATCCGGAGGCGGCCGCGGCCTATGATAAGTACTTCCCGGTTTACAAGGCGGTGCATGACGCACTGGCTCCAATTTACCACGATCAGTACTGAGAAAAAAAGCGAAACGGGTCGAACCGTTTCGCTTTTTTTATCTTTTTTGCGCGCACCGCGCCGAAAGGCCGGCGTTGGCCGGCTGGGTCTTTGCGGCGCGTGACGCCGGCGCACCTGCTGATGCGCTTACAGCGCGACCCGC
>CAKUHJ010000190.1 GCA_934655935.1 uncultured Oscillospiraceae bacterium
CAGCTGCCCCGCCTCGTCGTAGCCGACATAGCCGGGAGGCGAGCCGATGAGCTTGGAAACGCTGTGCTTTTCCATATACTCCGACATATCCAGCCGGATCAGGGAATCCACGGAGTCAAACAGCTCGTCGGCCAGCCGCTTGACCAGCTCTGTTTTTCCCACGCCTGTGGAACCGACAAAGATGAACGACACCGGCCGCTTCTTCTCCGACAGGCCGACCCGCCCGCGCCGGATGGCCGCGGCGACGGCGGAAATGGCCTCGTCCTGCCCCACGATATGGGCCTTGAGCCGGTCCTCCAGAGAAAGGAGCTGCTCATATTCCTGCGCGCGGATTTTGCTGGCGGGAATTTTGGTCCACAGCTCGATGATGCGCGCCAGATTTTCAATGGTCAGAACGGGCTTCGGCTCCTCCTCCAGCAGCGCAATTTCCGCGTCCAGCTGAAGCTTGCGGCTGCGAAGCTCCGCCATGCGCGCATAGTCCTGCTGGTCCGCCTCCGGCTTCTCCGTCAGCATGGAAAGCTCCAGCTGCAGATCGTCCCGCTCCTTTCGCTGCGCCTCAAGCCTGCCGATCGACGGGTTGCGCAGGTTGACGTCCGAGCACGCCTCGTCCAGCAGGTCGATGGCCTTATCCGGCAGGAAGCGGTCGGTGATATAGCGCTCGGAGAGCACGACGGCCTGCCGCGCAAGCTCCGGCGGAATCTCCACGCCGTGGAACTGCTCGTAGTAATGGGCCACGCCCGCAAGAATCTGCACGGCCTCCTCCAGCGTCGGCTCGTTCACCGTTACGGGCTGGAAGCGGCGCTCCAGCGCGGAATCCTTTTCAATATGCTTGCGGTACTCATTGAAGGTCGTCGCGCCGATAACCTGAATCTCGCCGCGTGAAAGCGCGGGCTTGAGGATATTGGCCGCGTTCATGGAGCCCTCCGCGTCGCCCGCGCCGACCAGGTTGTGCACCTCGTCGATGACCAGAATGATGTTGCCGAGCGATTTGACCTCCTCAATGAGGCCCTTCATGCGGCTTTCAAACTGGCCGCGGAACTGCGTGCCTGCAACCAGCGCCGTGAGGTCCATGAGATAGACCTCCTTGCTCTGGAGCTTATAGGGCACATCCTTTGCCGCAATCCGCTGGGCAAGGCCCTCCGCAATCGCGGTCTTGCCGACGCCGGGCTCGCCGATGAGGCAGGGGTTGTTCTTCTGGCGCCGGTTGAGAATCTGAATGACGCGTTCGGTCTCGGCCTCCCGGCCGACGACCGCGTCCAGCGCGCCGTCGCGCGCCTTCTGCGTCAGGTTCTGGCAATACTGGTCGAGAAATTTATGCTTCTTTCCTTTGGGCGCGCCGGACTTCGCCGCGCCGCTGCGCGGCGGCTTTTCCTCCTGCGGCGCGGGGGGATTGCCGGCGTCCTCTCCGCCGCCTGCCGCGCCGAAGAGCTTATTGAGAAACGGGAAGGTCGCCGTGCGGCTGTCCGCCTCGTCGTCCTCGTCCTCCGGCGGCTGGGAAAGATTCTCCAGGCCGTTCAGCATCTGGGACATGTCGCCGGAAAAGCGGTCGAGATCCTCGTCCGTCAGGCCCATGCGCGAAATCATATCGTCCACGGGCTTCAGTCCGAGCTCCCGCGCGCACTTGAGGCAATAGCCCTCGTTCTGCGTGGTTCCGTTTTCCACCTTTGTGATAAACACCACCGCAAGATTCTTTTTACATCTGGAACAAAATGTAGGCTTCATATCATAATCTCCTGAGAGAAATTGTGTTCAGGGAAGGATGATCTCCCCGTGGCCGCCGCCGAGCAGAATCGCCGTTCCGTCCTTCCGGACCACAAGGTCCGTCATGCCGGAAATCTCCTGCGTGCGGCCCTTTTCCGTAAGCGCCCTGTCGTAAACCGTCAGCGCCTCGCTGCTCAGAACCCCCACGCACTCCCCTGCGGCGCTCAGCCCCAGCACCTGCGCATCGAGCTGAAGGCTGCCAAGCTCCTGCGCGGACGCATCCACTGTGAGAAGCCGGCAATGGTTGCCTGCTTTATACATATTCAGAAGCAGCGTAAGAAATCCGCTGCCGTCAAGCACGTAATCCTTGAGATAGAGTCCCTGGTAATCGTAGATGGACTTTGCGCCCGTCGTCACATTGAGAAAATACGTCCGGCTCTCGCAGACGGCGGCCAGCGTCTGCTCGTCCACAAAGCGCAGCTCGTAGATCAGGTCGTTCCCGAGCGACACGGTCAGAAACGGCTCTGCTTCGTCCGTCCGGAAGAGCACAACCGACGATTCGTACATTCCGTCGCTCTGCCCGAGCGCCGCCGCCGCCAGAAGCTTCGCCCCTTTTGACAGCGCACAGCGCGGCATATACTGGCTGGCGGAATTCCAGCGGTAAATCAGCTCCTGCTGCGCATTATAGACGCACAGCACGGATTTATAGCCCGGCAGACTCGAGACGTAGCAGATACATCCGTCCTCCGACAGATCCGCGTCCAGAATCGGCCGCTCCGCCGTCAGACTCAGGACGCTGCCGCCGCTTTCCGTCACCGCCTGCAGGCGGTAGCCGCCCGCGTCATAGGCCAGCGCCACGCTTCCGTTGGAGCGGAGCGCGGGCGAGGAGAGCGCCGCCTGCACCGAGCTGAGCTCCGCGCCCTTCGCGTCATAGACGCTCAGCCCCGTCACCGAGGCCACGGCCAGACCGCCGGAAAAATCGGCGAACCGGTCGTCGTTGTGCTCGTCGTAGCTGAAGCGCACGGCGCTTTCGCCGCCGGAAGCATTCATCCGGCGCAGCATGCGCC
>CAKUHJ010000191.1 GCA_934655935.1 uncultured Oscillospiraceae bacterium
TCCATCCGGGCAACAACGTCGGCATCGGCAAGGATGATACGCTGTTCGCTCTGATCGATGGCAAGGTCAAGTTCGAGCGCATGGGCAAGGATCGCAAAATGTGCTCCGTCTACGCCGAACAGTAATTTGTCTCAATAAAAATCCCGAACATCCCCGTATGTTCGGGATTTTTTGGATTATACGGGAGAAACGGAGGGAATTGCCCAATGTTTATTGATAAAACGAAAATTTACGTCAAGGCCGGCAACGGCGGCAACGGCGCGATTGCGTTTCACCGCGAAAAATTTGTCGCAGCCGGCGGCCCGGACGGGGGAGACGGCGGACATGGCGGCTCAATTGTCCTGCGGGTGGACGACAATCTGTCCACGCTGATGGACTTCCGCTATAAACGCAAATATGTTGCGCCGAACGGCATGGACGGACGCGGCAACCGCTGCAAGGGAAAGTGCGGAGAGGACCTGATCATCCGGGTTCCGCGCGGCACGGTTGTGCGGGACGCCGGGACCAACGAGATTATCAAGGATATGTCCGACTCCGAGGACTATATCCTTTGCCGCGGCGGGCGCGGCGGCTGGGGAAACCAGCATTTTGCCACGCCGACCCGTCAGGTCCCGCGCTTTGCAAAGGCCGGTCTTCCGGGCGAAGAGCATGAGGTGATTCTGGAGCTCAAGCTGCTGGCGGACGTGGGCCTCGTCGGCTTCCCGAACGTCGGAAAATCCACGCTGCTTTCCGTCACGTCCAACGCGCACCCGAAGATTGCAAACTACCACTTTACAACGCTTTATCCGAATCTTGGCGTCATTTATGTGGACGACGGCGTTTCCTTCGTCATGGCGGATATCCCCGGCATTATCGAAGGCGCGTCCGAGGGCGTTGGCCTGGGGCACGATTTTCTGCGGCACATCGACCGCTGCCGCCTGCTGGTGCACATTGTCGACGTTTCCGGCAGCGAGGACCGCGACCCGATCGACGACTTTGAGAAGATCAACCAGGAGCTTCTGCAGTACTCTCCGGAGCTTGCCGCGCGGCCGATGCTGGTCGCGGCGAACAAGCTGGACCTGCTCCCGCCGGACAGCGACAACCTTGCGCGCCTGCGCGCCTATGTGGAGGGCAAGGGCTACGAGTTCTACGAGATCTGCGCCGCAACGACGAAGGGCACGCGCGAGCTGATGCGGACCATTGCGGGCAAGCTTTCTTCGCTGCCGCCGGTCACGGTTTACGAGCCGGAATATGTCAAGCCCCTGGCGGAGGCCGGCAGCGCGGAGGATCTGAAGATCGAGCAGTACGAGGACCTCTGGCTGGTATCCGGCCCGTGGATCATGAAGCTGCTGAATGATATCAACTTCGGAGACTATGAATCCCGGATGTATTTTGACCGCCAGCTCCGCAAATCCGGCCTGTTTGAACGGCTTGAGGCCATGGGCATTCAGGATGGGGATACGGTCAGCATCTACGATTTTGAATTTGAATATACCAAATAACAAATATGCAAAACAAGAGGGGCGCCGCAGCGCTCCTCTTGTTTTTATGGTTTTACAGGTTATGGACACGAAGCGCGCGTACGGCGTTCAGAACGGCCAGCACCATGACGCCGACGTCCGCGAAGATGGCGGCCCACATGTTTGCCGCGCCGACGGCGACCAGAAGCAGACATGCGAACTTGACAACCAGCGCGAATATGATATTCTGATAGACAATGCGGATGCACTTGCGGGAAATTTTGATGGCCTTTGCGATTTGCATCGGGTCGTCGTCCATCAGGACCACGTCCGCAGCCTCTATGGCGGCGTCAGAGCCCATCGCGCCCATGGCGACACCGACGTCCGCGCGGGAAAGAACGGGCGCGTCGTTGATGCCGTCGCCGGCGAAGGCGAGCTTCGCGTTCTTCCGGCAGCCGGCCAGAAGCGTCTCAACCTTGGAGACCTTATCGGCAGGGAGCAGCTCGCTGTAGACCTGGTCGACGCCGAGCTCCTTTGCGACGGCTTCTGCGACACGGCGGGAGTCGCCGGTAAGCATGACCGTCTGCTCCACGCCGGCCTGGCGAAGGGCCTCGATGGCCTTCTTTGCGTCGGGCTTCACCACGTCGGAGATCACAATGTGACCGGCGTAGACGCCGTCCAGCGCCATATGGATGATGGTGCCGACGCAGTGGCAGGGGAGGAAGGCGACGCTGAGCTGCTGCATGAGCTTATCGTTGCCGGCGGCGACGCGGATGCCGTCTACCGTGGCGAGAATGCCGCGGCCGCTGATTTCCTCGATATCCGTGACGCGGCTGCGGTCAAGCTCCTTGCCGCAGGCTCTTTGAAGGCTTTTGCTGATCGGGTGCGAGGAGGCGCATTCGGCAAGCGCCGCATATTCCAGAAGCTTCTGCTCGTCCAGCTCGTTGTGGTGGACGGCGTTGACCTCAAATACGCCCTTGGTAAGCGTGCCGGTTTTGTCGAAGACCACGCACCTGACGGCAGAAAGCGTCTCCAGATAATTGGAGCCCTTGATGAGGATGCCTTCCTTGCTTGCTCCGCCGATGCCGGCAAAAAAGCTCAGCGGGATGCTCACAACCAGCGCGCACGGGCAGCTGGTCACGAGGAAGGTGAGCGCGCGGTAAATCCACTGCTCCCAGTCTCCGCTCAGCCCGCTCAGCAGCCGCACAACCGGCGGCAGCACGGCCAGGGCCAGCGCGCTGTAGCAGACAGCGGGGGGATAGATGCGGGCGAATTTGGCGATAAAATCCTCGGA
>CAKUHJ010000192.1 GCA_934655935.1 uncultured Oscillospiraceae bacterium
GCGGGCTGCGCGGCCTGCTGCTGAGATTGCTGCTGCGCGCCCATCTGATAGAGGTTCTGCGCGTTCATGCCGCCGGCCTGACCCGCCATGTTCATACCCATGAAGGCCATCGCGGAGCCTGCGCCCTGATTGCTCGCTGCGGCCTGCATCGCGGAGGCCTGCGCGCCGACCAGGTGGGCTGCGGCTCTTGTCGGGTCCATAAACGCGGCGTTGCGCTGCATCTCCTTGAGCATCTTCTCGTCTTCCTCGCTGGCTTTCACACTGGAAACGCCAAACGACACGATCTCAAGGCCGCGCAGGTTGCGCCACTTGGAGGACAGGACCTCGTTGAGCGCGTCGGCAAGCTCCATCGTGTGGCCGGGGAGGGAGGAGTAGCGGATACCCATGTCGGAAATTTTCGCGAACGCAGGCTGAAGGGCTGTCAGCAATTCGGTTTTCAGCTGGCCGTCCAGACGGTCGCGGGTGAATTCCTCCGAGACGTTGCCGCAGACGTTCGTGTAGAAGAGAATCGGGTCGCAGATGCGGTAGCTGTATTCGCCGAAGCAGCGAAGGGAAATGTCGATGTCGATGCCCGCGCGCTGGTCGACGACGCGGAAGGGAACGGGAGAAGGCGTACCGTATTTGTTGCCGATGAGTTCCTTAGTATTGAAGTAGTAGATGCGCTGGTCCTTCGGGGGCTCACCGCCAAAGGTGAAGCGCTTGCCGATGTTCTTGAAGGTGGCAAGAATGCTCTGGCCGAGAGAGCCGGAGAAAATGGAGGGCTCAGTCGAGGAATCATAGACGAATTCGCCGGGCTCGGCGCAAAGCTCCGTGACCTTGCCCTGATCGACGATGATCATGCACTGACCATCGGCCACGGCGACGACAGAGCCGTTGGTGATGATGTTTTCCGAGCCCTTGTAGTTGGTGCTGCGCCCGGAGACGCGGTGCAGGCCCTTGACGGCCATGACGTTTTCGGGAATGGCTTCACAGTAGAAATACTCCTTCCACTGGTCGGCCATCACGCCGCCGGCGGAATCCAATGCTGCTCTGATAAGTCCCATAAATGTAACTCCTTTTCTGAAATCTGAGGCTCTGGCGCGCAGAGCCTGCGCCGCGGGAGATCGTTTGTGCGGTGCTCCCGGCGGAGGCCGGATATTGATATGACGGTATGGACATGGAAAAGGTTCCCGGGAGCGGGAGCCCTTTCCAGAAGCTATTATACCAGATGTCTGCGCCGGTTGACAAGGGCGGGCGCGGTTTTCTGCGCGGAAAAAGAAATCCTCGAGCCGTCGGACTTTTTTGCAGCCGTATGCCGCAAAGCGGAACGCGGAAAAGCTCAGCTACGACTGGGGGCATTCGCTCACGCTCGGAGCCGGTCAGCCCTGCACGAATCCCGGCGTTGTATTCCCATTTGCTGTCCGGCAGTTCTGCGGCGCGTTCCGGCTTTCCGGCGGGGAAATTCGACGCGATCGGGGACGAGACGACAGGCTGTGTCGAAGGCGGTCGACAAAAAGTGGTAAAAAGTTCATCGTAAAATATTGAAAAATATGTGAGAATGTGATAAATTATAGCCATCGCAGCGAAAAATAGTGCCTGGCCGGGCAACTCCATGAATACGAAGGAGATAGTTCTCATGAACGATCAGATTAAGGTTATCATTGCCGATGCGAACGAAGGCTTTGCCGCGCAGCTTGCAGGCTTCCTCGGGGAGAACCCCGCATTTGCGGTTGTCGGCACGGCAAACGACGGGGAGAAGGCCGTGGAGCTTTTAAATACCGCGCAGGCGGACGTGCTGATTCTCGATCTGCTGCTGCCGAAGCTCGACGGAATCTCCGTTTTGCAGGCGGCAAGCGCGCTTCCCAAGCCGCCGATCGGCCTTGCGCTGACGGGCTTCATGACCAATTATGCCGGGCAGATGGCGGAAAAGTACGGTGTGCGGTATTTTATCAGCAAGCCCTGCGGGCTTCAGACCGTCGCGGAGCGGACGCTCGAGATCGTCGAGACAGAGCGCTCGGCAAAACGCGCGCGTTATCCGCAGGCCAATGTCGAGGCGCTTGTTACATCCATGATCCACGAGATCGGCGTGCCCGCGCACGTGAAGGGCTATCAGTATCTGCGCGAGGCGATCATGATCGCGGTCGACGACATGGACGTGATCAACGCGATCACGAAGGTTCTCTATCCGCAGGTCGCCAAGAAGTTTTCAACGACATCTTCCAGAGTTGAACGCGCCATCCGGCACGCCATCGAGCTGGCCTGGGACAGAGGAGATCTGGAAACGCTGCAAAAATTCTTCGGCTATACCGTCTCCAACACCAAGGGAAAGCCGACCAATTCCGAGTTTATCGCCCTCATTGCCGACAAGCTGCAATTGCAGCTCAAGGCCGCGCAGATGCATTGAATTACATGAAACCGCACCCGCTTGACCGAGCAACGCCGCCAGCTTCCTAGCTGGCGGCGTTGGCGCATCTTTGGAACGTTATTGTTCTGCAATAGAAAGGCTAAGGCTCCTGACAATCTGCTCTATATAACAATCGGGGAGGGGCAAACAGCACAAAGCGTTCAAAAAATATTATAAAAACCGGAAGAGAAGGCACAGGACGATCAAGTGGAGGGGATAGTAAGCATAAAACAGCGGCTTCATGACGCGGTCCAATGCGGCGCTTTTGCCGCGCGTGCCGTCGTAGAGCCGAAGAAGCGGCACGGACAGGAAGACGCACAGCTGCAAAAGGCCGT
>CAKUHJ010000193.1 GCA_934655935.1 uncultured Oscillospiraceae bacterium
GCGCGCAACGGCATTGTGCTGACCGGCGGCGGCTGCCAGCTCTATGGCTTCGATTTCCTGATCTCCGAGCGCACGGAAATTCCCTGTACGATTGCCGACGACCCGGACTCCTGCGTCGCGCTTGGCTGCGGCAAGAGCTTAGAGTGGATCAACTCCATGCAGGAGGGCACCATCAACCTCGCCAGAAGGAAACTCATGAAAGAGGGCTAAGGCGCGGCGGAACAAGACTTTCCCCAACAGCATAGAATCAAAACCAGAGGGGGTTCCCTCTGGTTTTTGGTATCTGGTTGGAGAAAGGCCGCGGCGGGCCTGCCGCAACAGTCAAAGCATAGCGGGGAGGAAATGGGATTTGCTTTTCGCAGGCACTTGCGGTATTATATAGAAAAACTAAAATTGGGTGAGGTGGGAAGCACATGTTTGGCGTATTTTTACAAAAACTGACATCCTATGGACCAACGGCCGGCGTGATCATATCCGTTGCCCTGATGCTGTTTTTGGGCTTTGCAATGACAAGGATCACAAAGGCGCTGCGCCTTCCGGATGTGACGGCGTATATTCTGACGGGCATTTTCATTGGCCCTTACTGTTTGAACCTGATTCCGCAAAGCGTAATTGATGGCATGGATTTTATTTCGGATATCGCGCTGGCGTTCATAGCCTTCAGCGTCGGGGAATTTTTCAAGCTGTCTACGCTCAAAAAAAGCGGCCTTGGCGTGATCGTTATTACCCTGCTGGAAGCCTGCATGGCCTCCGTTTTTGTTTTCATACTGACGTACTCTATTTTGGGGCTGGATCTTGCGTTCTGCGCGGTGCTTGCGGCGTTGGCTTCAGCGACGGCCCCCGCGTCCACGGTCATGACCATCCGCCAGACGGGAGCAAAGGGCGATTTTGTAGAGACGCTTTTGCAGGTCGTCGCGCTTGATGATGTGGTGAGCCTGGTCGCCTACAGCATTGCCATTTCCATTGCGCTGGCCGGAAGCGGAAGCCGCGGCAGCGGTTTTGAGACGATCGTCCGGCCAATTTTGGTCAATCTTTTTGTGCTGGTACTGGGCGGGTTCTTTGGTTTTTTGCTGAAGCTGCTGTTTCGCAAGCGCTCGACTGACAACCGCCTGATCGTCTCGCTGGCGACGCTCTTTGCCTTCTGCGGCGTGTGTACGCTTTTGGATGTTTCGCCGCTTCTGGGCTGCATGTCGATGGGCATGGTATATATCAATCTCACGGGAGATTCGAATCTTTTTCAGCAGCTGGCCTATTTCAGCCCGCCGATTCTGTTGCTGTTTTTTGTGCGCTCAGGTTTGAGCTTCCGGCTGGATGCGCTGTTTGGTGCGCAGAACACGCTGGGAAGCGTGCCCTTGATTTTAGTTGGTGTGCTGTATTTCATCACGAGAATTCTTGGAAAGTATGCCGGTGCGTGGCTGGGGTGTCTTGCGGTCCGGAAGCCAAAACGAACGCGGAACTATCTCGGCTTGGCCCTCATCCCACAGGCGGGCGTTGCCATCGGTCTGGCGGCTCTGGGTGCGAGAACGCTTGGCGGCGAGATCGGGCAGGACCTGCAGACAATTATTCTGGCGTCGTCGGTGCTCTATGAGCTGATCGGCCCTGGCTGCGCGAAGCTGGCACTTTATTTGTCCCATTCGTATTCGACAAAGCTCGAAGAGCTGGTGGACGTGGAAGAAACAGGCGAGGAAGCGCCGAAGAAGACAGAGCTGGAGCTTCTCATCGAGCGCATCCAGAAGATCCAGCAGGAGCTTCCAGCGCACAATTACGATATCAGTCCGGAAGAGCAGGCCTTCAATCAGGCCGCAATGGAGCAGCGCGAGCAGCTTGGATACGGACGGATGACAGGAAAAATGCAGACAATGAGAAAGGGAGGATGAATCATGGTCGATCCGATTGCGGCGCTGCTAGGCCCGTGGGCTTTGGAAGACGGATTGTGGGCGATCGCGCTCCGGTTAGCCCTTGCACTGATTTTTGGCGCGGTACTGGGCTGCGAACGCGCGGCAAAGCGTCATGCGGCGGGCCTGCGGACCTTCGTGCTCGTCTGCCTGTCCGGCGCAGCGGCGATGACACTGGACCGGGCGATGGGAAGCTTGCCGCTTCTTTCTGCGGCTGTGGTGCTTGGAATTGCGATCATCAGCACCAACTCGATCCTGTTCAGCTCCAAGAGCCAGATCCGTGGCCTGACCACGGCAACGGGGCTTTGGTCGTGCAGCTTGCTTGGGCTGGCGCTTGGCGCGGGATTGTATACGCTGGCGGTACTGGGCTTCGCGGCGATTTTGGTGAGCCTTTCGTGGCTGCCGGCGTTTGAAAAATATCTCAAGGATCGGTCGAATCATTTTGAGGTGCATCTGGAGCTGAAAAGCAAATATAATTTGCAGGATTTTGTCACGACGATCCGACGCTTGGGCCTGAAAATTGACGATATCGAGTCGAATCCCGCGTACCTCAACTCCGGACTGAGCGTTTATACGGTCGCGATCACGATCAGCAGCCAGGAGCTGAAAAAGTATAAAACGCACGCAGAGATCATCGAAGCGCTGCGCTGCCTGGACTATATCTATTACATCGGAGAGCTTTGAGATCGCTTAGCCCGCCCGCCGCAGGACGAAGTCCGGCGGCGGGCTTTTGCGCTGTGTGCGGAGATTTCTAAAGAAAAAGTTCTGAAAATAGATTTACATAACAAATTCCGACGAAT
>CAKUHJ010000194.1 GCA_934655935.1 uncultured Oscillospiraceae bacterium
AGCGCCTTCATCGCCTCCGGCCTGGTCGGCCACGTCGGCGGAGACCAGCTGGTCCGCGAAACGCTCAAGAATATCAACCGGCTTTTCGCCGAATAAGCTTTTATAATTATTGAGGAGGCATTGATATGTCCAAATTACAGTTTGGCTGGTCCGAAAAATCCATCACCCCCGATAAGAAGGTTTCGCTCTGCGGCCAGTTCGCCGAGCGCATTTCGGAGTATGTGGAAAAGCCCCTCTGCGTGACGGCGCTGGCCGTCGGCTCCGGCAGCGAGCAGGCCGTCTTCTGCGCCTGTGATCTTGTGGATATCAGCTGGAGTCTGCGCGACGCCGTGCGCGAACGGCTCGCGGGAAATTCCGCCGGTCTTGACCCCATGAAGGTCATCATCTCCGCCATCCACACCCACACCGGCCCCGGCTATTCCAACCGGGACGATTCGTCCAGCAAATTCACCGGCAACGCCACCAGCTTCCGCGCGCTCATCGAGTCCGAGCTTCCGCCGGATAAGAAATATGTGGAAAGCGCCGACATTTCCGGGAATCCCGAGGTCGCACAGCCGGACGAGGTCTTCGCGCTTCTGACCGAGCGCATCGCAGACGCCGCTCTGGAGGCCTGGAGCAGCCGTAAGGACGGCAGCTTCTCGAACGCCTTCGGCCGCGCGCCCGTCGGCATGTGCCGCCGCGTATGCTATAACGACGGCTCGGCCCAGATGTGGGGCAACGCCGAGACCGCAAAATTTACGCAAGTTGAGGGCGGAAACGATTCCGGAATCGAGCTTCTGTATGTATTCAATGAGAAAAACGAGCTCAGCGGCATTGTCGCAAACCTCGCCTGCCCCGCGCAGTGCGTGCAGCATCGGCTGTTCGTCTCTCCCGACTTCTGGGGCGAGACAAAGATGCTGCTGAGAAAGCGCTTCGGCGATAAGGTGTTCCTGCTCCCCCTCTGCTCCGCCGCCGGCGACCAGTGCCCGGTCGACCTGGTCCGCTGGGTTGAGCCCGAGTCGGACGTGCATGATCCCAATCTCAAGCGGAACCATCCGCACCCGAGAAAGGCAGACCCGTCCATGTTCGATCTGGCCGGCATGCGCAAGGCCGGCAAGCGCATCGCAAACGAAATCATCGGGGTCTACGAGGAGGGCCTCGACGCGCCGCAGACCGACCCTGAATTTGTCCACGAGGTCCATATGATGCAGCTGCCGCTGCGCCGGACCACCTTTGCAGAGGTTGCCGCCGCCCGCAGGCGCATCCACGACTACCTGGCCGAAAAGCCCGGCGACGTCGACTTCAACGACGCCGCGGCCCTTCAGGTGGACCTCGGCATTCTCCGCCGCGAGGAGCTGCAGGAGAAGATGGACATTCTGGACACCGAGTGCCACATCCTGCGCCTTGGCACCGTCGCCTTCGCCACAAACCCGTTTGAGCTCTTCCTGGACTACGGCAACCAGATCAAGGCCCGCTCCTGGGCTGAGCAGACCTTCCTTGTGCAGCTGGCAAACGGCACGGAGGGGTACCTGCCCACCGAGAAGGCCGAAAAGGGCGGCCACTACAGCGCCTTCATCGCCTCCGGCCTGGTCGGCCACGTCGGCGGAGACCAGCTGGTCCGCGAAACGCTCAAGAATATCAATAAGCTTTTCGCCGAATAAGTGTATCTGCCCATCCGCGGCGGCGCCCTGCGCCGCCGCGGTCCTTTTTCTGTCCGCAACCGCAGGCTCGGGATTATTCGTTGAAAGTTCCGGTTTTTTTGCGCTTCGTCAAGCGCGCTTTCTTCTTATTTTCCATTTTTTGTATTAACTTTTTTGGTTATTTTTGTTCATCTTTTGTATTGATTTTCATGGAAAATGTCATCTCAGAATAGCGTTACAGCACACTGCACAATTTTGCTCCTGCTTTTCAGGCTGAATTATGCAATCTTCCGTTTGCGCATTGACAGTGTCCGGAAATGCTGTTAAACTTTAGTCAAGCGATGCGCCAGGGGCGCGTGCTGAAAAGTTTAAGGAGGAAAAATATGAAAAAACTGATCGCTCTGCTTCTTGCCGTGATCATGGTCTTCGCTCTGGCTGCCTGCGCAGCTCAGGAAGCGCCCAAGACCGAAGAGCCGGCAAAGACCGAAGAACCCGCGAAGACCGAAGAACCCGCAAAGACTGAGGAGCCCGCAAAGACCGACGAGCCCGCGAACGTCGAGGTTGTCACCTACTACTGCTCCATCGGCGCTTATCTGAGCACGCTGCAGGCAGAGGTTGCCAACTGGAACGAGACCACCGGCAAGGAAAAGGGCGTTGAGATTCAGATCATCTCCGATATCAACGACTACAGCAACAACGCCCGCGCTCTGATGCAGGGCGGCACGTTCTATGACCTGGTCGACGCCGGCACCGGCTCTGCCGACTGGATTGTCTCCGGCTGGATTCAGGATCTGAACGCCATCGACAACGCTGAACTCAAGGAACTCATCGCCAGCTACGAGCCCTACATCCAGAACGGCATCAACATCCAGCAGGGCATCCTGACTGCAATGCCGCTGGAAGTCGTCCCCATCAAGTTCGCCGTCAACCTGGACCTGTTCGAGAAGAATAACCTCGAGCTGCCGAAGACCTGGGAGGATGTCTACAACTGCGCCAAGGTCATCACCGAGAACGGTAACGGCGAAGAGTTCGGCTACGGCTGGTGCACCTG
>CAKUHJ010000195.1 GCA_934655935.1 uncultured Oscillospiraceae bacterium
CGCCCCCATTCTTTTCTTTCTCTTCTTTGAGAAAGAAAAGAACCGCCGCGCCCGGTGAAGAAAAGGAAAGAGAAGCCTCCGAAATCCGGGAGCGCCCCCGTCCTATCCACCATCTTGTAGGGGCCGATGCCCTCATCGGCCCGTCCCTGCCGCAGCGGCTTGCCTCCCCTTCGCAAGGGGAGGTGGCTCGGCTTCGCCGAGCCGGAGAGGTCGACAGGTGGGAATGTCCGTCCGATAAATCCTCAAAACAGCAAACAGACGCCCGCAATCGCCGCGCTGACCGGCACATAAATCACAAAATGCAGCGCATGCGTCTTTTTGTTGTATCCGAACAGCTGCGGCCCCACAACGCCCTTTACCTCCGGATAAAAGTGCGGGAAGAAGTTTGAATGGCAGAGCAGCACCCAGTCAAAAAAGCCGATGTCGTACAGCTCCATGAGGTAAAGCATCGCCAGAAACCGCGCAAAGAATTGCCAGAAACCGAACCCATTCTGCACGCCGTCCCACGCGGCCAGCACGGCCGCCCCGGCAAACATTAAAATTGCAAGCACCGCGACAAACCAACCGAGCAGCCGCGCCCCGCGGAACCGCTCCGCCTTCTGTGCCGGAACTGCGTCAAAAACCACCTTCGGCGCGGAGCCGAAAAACCGCTTGTCCTGAATCAGCCCAACGCCCGCATACAGCAGCAGAAAATACGCCGCCATGAGCATCCCCGCTGCAAGCGCCGTCATTCTCATTCTTTCATCCTCCTGAACCTCGATGTTTCATTGCAGCCCGCTTACAAGCCGTTCCAATACGGCTGCAAGATCGGATCTGCCCGCAGCACCTTTGCATGGGCACGCAGAACATTCCCCAAGCTGTAACAGTGCTTTCAGCATCTCTCCCGAGAAAAGCGCCGCGCCGCACGGCCCGCCCATTCGGCCTGCTTCTTCCTCCATGCTGTGCCGGATGGTCACCTTATTTTCCTTCCCGCTGCCGCGTTCCTTTGTCACAACCGTAAGCTCCGATTTGCACTTCATCGAATCACCTCCTGAACCCCGTTTTCCTTCCTCACCCGTACCTTACAGTTTGCTTTCGTATGCACGGCAAAGTTCCTCCATGGCGTCTGCGGTGAGTCCGCAGTCCTTTCGATATTCGATGTGCAGCCGTGTCGCCTTCAGCGCCTTCCGGAGTCCGGTGGTTCCATACTCGCCCAAAATCAGGTCGTAATATTCCTTCAGCGCCTTCCGGCTGATGGCCCGCTTGAATACCGTTCCAGCCAGCAGCGCATCCACCGCATAGAGATACATGATCGCAGAATTCCGGTTCATGCCCGTCTCCTTCGCAATCGCATCTGCCAGCTCCGCGGCGTTCGCGCCCTCGTGCAGCTGCTTGCCGCCCTGATAGCAGGCCATGATCATCTCCTCCGTCATTTTCTGATACGAGCCTTTCTCCCGTCCCTCCGGCGTCTCCTCCGAGCCATCGCGAAGTGCTTCCTCCCGGCATTGGCCGCGCGCAATGGACTCTTTCAGCTGTGCAACCTCGTCCTCCAATTTTTTAATCCGCGTCATCAGCTCCAAAATGATCGCTTCATACTGCATGTCAGTCCCTCCTTCCGCAAAATTCATTTCATTTTCTATGATAGAATCATAATATTCTCTGTCTGATTTGTCAATAGAAATTTTTCTATTTTCAGAAATTCAAAAGGAATTTTTGAATACACACAATATGCGGCCTCAACATCACCTAACCGCACCCATAAAAACGCAGCAGCGGCACAAGCGCCGCTGCTGCTCAAAACACTTCCCGCATACGCCGCTCTTGCATTGCTGCGGTGAAGTCTGTATAATAAAGTCAATGTTTTTCGCGCGGCCTCCGGCTTACGATCTGGTGCAGCACCGCGATCAAACCAATCCCGGCTGCCAGCCCGAAAGCCCATTCCGCCGTCAGCTGGCCATAGTGCCGCATCGTCGACAGCTTGTTCAGCACCAGCGCGGACATCATATAGTAGACATAGCTCCCCGGCACCAACGGGATCAGCGCCGGAATGAGGAAGATCGTCGCGGGCGCGCGGGCGAGCTTCGCCACCGCCTCGGCATACGCGGCCGACGCCGCACCGACCAGCACGAGCAGATAAAACGTGCTCTCGATGCGCCCCTTCAGGAGCAGATACACGCCCCAGCTCAGCATCCCGCCGAGCGCCGCGGGCAAAAGCAGCCGCCGCGGCACATTGACCAGCAGCGCATATCCCGCCGTGGCGAATAGCGCCAGAAATAACTTCAATGCCATACCCTCACGCTCCAAACAGATAGATCGCGCTGCCGAACCCAATGGCCAGCATCAGCGCCAGCAGCAAAGACTCAGCCAGCCGTAGCAAGCCCGAGATTGTGTGCCCGACCAGCATGTCCCGCACCGCGTTCGTCAGCGCCGCGCCCGGGATCAGCAGCATGATCACGCCGATAGACATCTTGTCCACCGCGAACACATCCGAGATCCGCCCCGCGAGGCAGATCACTGTCCCGGCCAGCAATCCCGTCAGCAGCTGGAAAAACGCCCCATTTCGGAACACGGGCATCACCTTCCGCTGCATCCAGCAGACCATCGCCCCGACGGCCCCGGCGAACAGCGCATCCGCGATCCCGCCGC
>CAKUHJ010000196.1 GCA_934655935.1 uncultured Oscillospiraceae bacterium
TCCCACAGGGACGAATATCAATTGTTGCTTTGTATCTTACCACAACTTCCCGTCCTTTACAAGAACAGGCAAAAAAACAGAGCGTAAATTTTCTGTGAATTTCAGAAATGAAATTGCAAAGATTGCAGTTGTGCATCGCCGGCAAAACTGTTATAATATTATTTGGTATATCAGCACTCAATATTAAAAGCGTCATTGCAAACCCTAAAATAGAAGTGTCATCGTAAATTTTAAAATAGAAGCGTCATTGCGAGATAAGTGACCGATGTCACTGGCGTGGCAATCCCGTGGATCTTCCGGAGTCCAAAGGAGAGCGGCTCATCCCAAGGCCCCCTCTGCGAGAGGGGGCTGTCAGCCGACGGCTGACTGGGGGAGGTGCCCCGGTGCGTCCACTGGGAAGGAGAGGGCCGGGAAGCATGCAAACTTTCCTTCGTACCAAAACAGACGCTTTTTTATATACCCGCTGCGTCCTGACCAATACAGGCAATTGCCGTCTCAACGTCGGCATAACCAATGAACACCACCGGCAGTCTCTGCGAGGACTGCGCAGAAATTGATCCTGAAATAAATGGAGACACCATCATGGAAGAACGGAAAAACAAAAACTATGACCGCCGCCCGCGCCAGCCGCGGCGCGACGCGCGCCCCGACCCTGAGACGGCGGAAAACCTGCTCGAAGGGCGCAACGCCCTGACCGAGGCGCTCGCGGCCGGCCGCGCCATCGACAAGGTCTACATCGCCGAGGGCAATACCGACCGTGCGCTCGCGCGCCTCGCCGCGATGGCGAAGCAGGCCGGGGCCGTCGTCGTCGAGACCGACCGGCGCAAGCTCGACCAGCTCTCCGCCACCGGCGCGCACCAGGGCGTCATCGCCGTCGTCGCCGCACACAGCTATGCCTCCGTCGACGATATCTTTGCCCGCGCCGCCGAAAGAGGGGAGCCGCCGCTCATCGTCCTCTGCGACGAGCTGTCCGATCCGCATAACCTCGGCGCCATCATCCGTACCGCCGAATGTGCGGGCGCGCACGGCGTCATCATCCCCAAGCGCCGCAGCGTTGGACTCACCGCCGTCGTCGGCAAGGCGTCCGCCGGTGCGCTGGAGTATATGCCCGTCGCCCGCGTTTCGAATCTGGTCAATACGATCAAAGAGCTGAAAGAACGCGGCGTCTGGGTCTGCGGTACCGCCGCCGACGGCGATACCTCGCTCTACCGCGCCGATCTCAAAGGTCCCACGGCCATCGTCATCGGCAGCGAGGGCGACGGCATGAGCCGCCTCGTCGCCGAGAGCTGCGACTATAAGGTCAGTATTCCCATGCGCGGCAGCATTTCATCCCTCAACGCATCCGCCGCCGCCGCAATTCTATTGTATGAAGCCGTCCGCCAGCGCGCGGAGTGATCAAAAGTTGGAGTCCTGAACGTACATGAAGAAACAGAAGCCGCCCGCGCGGGAACCGGTACAACTGCATATTGACCCGACGCCCGCCGAGACGACGCCCGAATATACGCTCGAGGACATCATGAACGAGTTCGGCGGCTGGACGAAGCGCGAACCGGAACCGGCAGCTGCGTCCCCAGAGCCAGAGCCGCCCAAACCGGAAAAGCCGGAAGAAACGCCCACCCCGGAAACGTCTGAAACGCCGGAGGCCGCACCGCAGGAAGCCGAAGCCGTTCGCCCGGCGGAGCCTGCCCCGAAGGAGGACAAACAGCCCGACCTTTCGGCGCAGACGATGCGCTTCGCGCCCGTCACGGCAGAGCCGCCAAAGCCCGAGCAGCCCACGATCTGGACCTATAAGGGCGAGCCGACGCCGGCAGCGCCGGATGTCCGCGTCCGCCTCTCGAAGGACGAGCTGCGCGAACGGCAGCGCCAGAAAAAGCTGGAGCGCCAGCACCAGAAGCAGGAAAAGCGCCGCGCCAGAAGGCAGGAGCAGCCGGAGCGGACGTTCTCCTCACCGGAGGAGGCGTACTCGTTCTACTGCAAGCCCGATTCGCTGCGCCTGCGGCTGCTGCTCTGCTGTCTGCTGACGCTCGCGTCCGCGGTGCTGCTCGTGCTCACCGCGGGGATATTTGCATCGCCCACAGCGCATACGGCCCTCTTCTCCGCGCTGATGCTCATTTTTATGATCCTGCAGGCCATCCTCTGCCTCGACGTCCTCGCAGAGGGCTTTTTCGGGATCATCCGCCTGAAATTTGACCTGAACAGTCTGCTCCTGCTGATGGTGCTGGTCTGCGCGGCGGATGCGGTCTTCGCGCCGCTGGGCGGGCGCATCCCGTTCTGCGCGGTCGTCTCCGTGGAGCTGACCGTTGGCCTCTGGAGCCGCCTGCTCCTGAAATCTGCCAAATACCGCACGATGAAGGCCGTCTGCAGCATGCCGACGCCCACCGGCGCCGTCCGCAAAGAATCCGCCTGGCACAATACCGACTGCATCTTCCGCGCCCCGGGCGACCGCGCGGCCTTCACCGCGCAGCTCGAAATGCCGGACGCCGCAAAGCGCTGCGCGCGCATCTATGCGCCCACGCTCGCGCTGCTGACGCTGGCGCTTTCCGTGCTGGCCGCGCTCCGCAGCGAGCATAATTTCCTCTGGGCCTGGTCGGCCATGCTG
>CAKUHJ010000197.1 GCA_934655935.1 uncultured Oscillospiraceae bacterium
GGCGATCTGTTCGTCTGTAAAATTTGCCATTGTGTGCCCTTCCTTTTTTCGCCTTGCACATGGGTACATTTTAGCATATCCTGCAACCTCATGATACTGTCCACGAATTGGGGTTTTCCCCTCTGAGGGATGTCCACTTTTCAGGGATACCCCTCACCCTCCGTGTCCATTTTTACGGGTACAGTTTACTGCGCTCGGCCACCTCTCCCATAGGGAGAGGCAAGGGGGGGCGTCCGCACAGTAAAAATTGGCTCCCGAATGTTCGGGAGCCAATCCAATGGGTGTTGACGGTTAAGCCTTGCCGGCGCAGCCCAGAACGTCCACCAGCTTGTGGCGAACCAGTTCCTTGATGTTGGCACGGGCGGGCTTCAGGTACTCGCGGGGGTCGAACTTGTCGGGATGCTCGTTGAAGAACTGACGGATGGTGCCGGTCATGGCAAGACGCAGGTCGGAGTCGATGTTGATCTTGCAGACGGACAGTTCCGCTGCATGACGGAGCTGCTCTTCGGGAATACCAACTGCATCGGGCATCTTGCCGCCGTTTTCGTTGATCATCTTCACGAATTCCTGCGGAACGGAGGAAGAACCGTGCAGAACGATCGGGAAGCCGGGCAGACGGCGGGAGACTTCTTCCAGAACGTCGAAGCGCAGGGGAGGCGGAACGAGGATGCCCTTTTCGTTGCGGGTGCACTGCTCGGGCTTGAACTTATAAGCGCCGTGGCTGGTGCCGATGGCGATGGCCAGGGAGTCGCAGCCGGTCTTGGTGACGAACTCTTCGACCTCTTCCGGACGGGTGTAGGAGGCAGCATGCGCCGCGACCTTGACGTCGTCTTCGATGCCGGCCAGCGTGCCGAGCTCAGCCTCGACGACTACGCCGTGGTCATGGGCATACTCGACGACCTTGCGGGTGATCTCGATGTTCTCAGCGAAGGGCTTGGAGGAGGCATCGATCATCACGGAGGTAAAGCCGCCGTCGATGCAGGCCTTGCAGGTCTCAAAGTCGGGGCCATGGTCCAGATGCAGCGCGATGGGGATCTCGGGGCATTCGATGACGGCCGCCTCAACCAGCTTCACCAGATAGGTGTGGTTGGCATAGGCGCGGGCGCCCTTGGAAACCTGAAGGATCACGGGAGCGTGCTCTTCCTTGCAGGCCTCGGTGATGCCCTGCACAATTTCCATGTTGTTGACGTTGAAAGCGCCGATGGCGTAGCCGCCGTCATAAGCCTTCTTGAACATTTCAGTAGTCGTTACCAGAGGCATAGTGTTCTCTCCTTTGCGGTATTAAATTAGCGTTTCCGCTAGACTTTCCAAAAAGAATTTTACCAAAACAACAGAATTTATGCAATAGATGAATTTACAATTTCCTGCATTTATGTTATATTTCTTTTGGTTAATTTGATTTGACATGGAAACTATCATTTCAGGAGGATTGAATATTATGTTGAAGGGTTCTCTTATCATTGGCCAGTCCGGCGGCCCGTCGTCCGTCATCAACGCTTCGGCCTACGGTGTCATCCGTACCGCGCTGGACGCGGACTGCATCACCAAGGTCTATGGCGCCTATCACGGCATCAAGGGCGTTCTCGACGATCAGCTGCTCTGCATGGACGAAGAAGACCGCGCCGAGCTTGACCGCCTGCCCTACACCCCGTCGTCCGCGCTCGGCTCCTGCCGCTACAAGATCGCCGATCCCGACGTCGACGATACCGACTACAAGCGCATCCTTGAGATCTTCAAGAAGTATGATGTCCGCTATTTCTGCTACAACGGCGGCAACGACTCCATGGACACCTGCAACAAGATCTCCAAGTATATGAACAAGGTCGGCTACGAGTGCCGCGTCATGGGCGTGCCCAAGACCATCGACAACGACCTGTTCGGCACTGACCACTGCCCCGGCTACGCCTCCGCCGCCAAGTATATCGCCACCTCCATGATGGAGGTCTATCAGGATGCTCACGTCTACGATACCGGTATGATCGTGGTGATGGAGATCATGGGCCGCCACGCCGGCTGGCTGACTGCCGCCTCCGCGCTGGCCGGTATCCACGGCGCAGGCCCCGACCTGATCTATCTGCCGGAGCTGGACTTCAACATGCAGGACTTCATCAACGATGTCAAGCGCGTCTACGCCGAAAAGGGCAGCTGCATCGTGGCCGTGTCCGAGGGCATCCATTACGCCGACGGCGACTTCGTCTCCGAGGCGAAGGTGGCCGCCAACGATGGCTTCGGCCATGCTCAACTGGGCGGTCTGGCTGCCATTCTGGCGCAGGTGCTGAAGGAGGAGACCGGCGCCAAGGTCCGTGGCATCGAGCTGAATCTGCTGCAGCGCTGCGGCGCACATCTGGCCTCTGAGACGGATATTGAGGAGTCCTTTATGGCGGGCAAGGCCGCCGTGGAAAACGCCGTCAACGGCATCAACGGCCGCATGATCGGTTTTGAGCGTGGCGTCCGGGACGGCCGCTATGCCTGCAAAACCAAGCTGATCCCTCTGATGGAGGTGGCCAATGTGGAGAAGAAAATCCCCCGTGAGTGGATCAACGAGGAGGGCAACGGCGTGAACCACCAGTTCATCGAGTACGCCCTGCC
>CAKUHJ010000198.1 GCA_934655935.1 uncultured Oscillospiraceae bacterium
GATGTATGCCACTTGCTGCTGGCTGCTTTGCGGCTGATTTGCCGTTGGGGTGTTGCTGCATCCGGTCAACGCCGTCGCCAGCATGAGCGCCGTTCCGGTCAAAAGCAATTTGTGTTTCATGGGGAAACCTCCTCCTGTTGGTAGTGGCATGGAATATACCAGAGGGAAACATACCTTGTCAATAGGAAAAATAAAATCTGCTGTGAAAACGGGAATGGGAACGTGCCATGGATGGACAGTTTTTGATGTGTTTTCTCCGCAGAATAAATTAGATTCGTTATTTGGTCCAAAGCAGAGTGCTAAAGTAAATGAGCTTCGTGTCATAAAGCTGCTGTGTCAAAAGGAGCATCGTTCGTTCCTCTTTGCTCCGGAGTTCCTGAAAATGCTCCGCGATGCAGCGCAGGAACACGATGATAAAGTTGAACCGTTGTTCGAGATGGCGTTTTTTGCAAAGACATCGTTCTTTGTCATGCTCTTCATCGATGGAACCAAGCTCATGCAGAATCATAGCGTTTCGTATGGACTTGCCCTGGCACAAGCATCCGTCATAAGTCATATAAAAAGAGCCGGAAGGATCTGCTTTGAAAGCAAATCCTTCCGGCTCTCGTATATCTTTTCTGAAGGCATTTATTTGGAATATTTCCTCTTCCCGTATTCAGGAAAGCTTGTCGAAGAAGCTCTTGCGCTTTGGCTGCGCGCCGTCTGTCAGCGTGGCGTCAAACTGGCGCAGAAGGTCCTTCTGCTCGCGCGTAAGCCTTGTCGGAGTCTCTACCACCACGGTCACAAACTGATCGCCGCGGGTCTTGCTGTAGCCGACGACGCAGCAGCCCTTGCCGCGCAGGCGGAAGGTTGTGCCGGTCTGTGTGCCCTCCGGAATCTGGTAACGGACCTTGCCGTCAAGCGTCGGCACCTCGATGCTTGCGCCAAGCGCGGCCTGCGTGAAGGAAATCGGAATCGTACACAGAACGTTTGCGCCGTCGCGCGTGAAGTTCGGGTGCTTGCGCACCGAAACCGTAACCAGCAGGTCTCCGTTCGGACCGCCGTTCGAGCCGGCGTTGCCCTCCTCCCGGACACGGAACGACTGACCGTCGTCAATGCCGGCAGGCACCTTGACCTTCACCGTACGCTGCACACGCACCTTGCCCTTGCCGCGGCAGGCCGTGCACGGATCGGCAATGATCGTGCCTGCGCCGCCGCACTTCGGGCACGGCTGGTTGGACTGCATGGTCATACCCATAAAGTTCTGCTGCGTGCGCACCGTGCCGGTACCATGGCAGTAGCTGCACGTCTGGGGCGCTGTGCCCTCCTTTGCGCCGGTGCCGTGGCAGGTGCTGCAGGTTTCGATTCTGGAGTAAGTAACCTCGCGCTCGCAGCCGAAGGCTGCGTCCTCAAAGCTGATATCAATGTCGGTTACGACGTTCTGGCCCTTTGCCGGCCCTCTTCTTCTGGCCGAGGAGGACGCGCCGCCGCCGAAGAAATCACCGAAAATATCGCCCAGATCTCCGAAGCCGCCAAAACCTCCGCCAAAACCTCCGCCAAAGCCGGCGCCCGCGTTGGGATTGAAGTTGGGGTCGACGCCTGCAAAGCCGAACTGGTCGTAGCGCGCCTTCTTGTCGGCGTCGGAGAGGACCTCATAGGCCTCGTTGATCTCCTTGAACTTTTCCTCGGCCGTTTTATCGCCGGGGTTCTGATCAGGATGGTATTTCATGGCCAGCTTTCGGTAGGCCTTTTTGATTTCGGCGTCGGACGCGTTTTTTTCCACGCCCAGAACCTCATAATAATCTCGTTTATTCTGATCTGCCATATGCTCTCACCTCGGACAGCCAAAAGGGGCGGGAGTCCCGCCCCTGCGTGGCCGAAAAATCAGTTGTCCTTGACCTCTTCGTAATCCGCGTCGACAACGCCGTCGTCATTGCCGCCGGGCTGTGCGCCGGGGTTTGCGCCGTGCTGCTCACCCTGCGGGGCAGCGTTCTGATACAGCTTCTCGGAGATGGCATAGAAGGCCTTCTGCACCTCTTCGGTCGCTGCCTTGATGGCCGCAACGTCGGTACCCTTCTGCGCTTCCTTCAGCTTTTCAATTGCGGCCTGGACCGGCGCCTTCTCGCTCTCGGAGACCTTGTCGCCCATTTCGCTGAGCGTCTTTTCAGACTGATAGACAACCTGGTCTGCCGCGTTGCGGGCGTCAACCTCGTCCTTACGGGCCTTATCCTCGGCGGCATACTGCTCGGCTTCCTTGACCGCCTTGTCAATATCCTCCTTGGACAGGTTCGAGGAGGCCGTGATGGTGATCTTCTGCTCTGCGCCGGTGCCAAGGTCCTTTGCCGAAACATTCACAATGCCATTGGCGTCGATGTCGAAGGTGACCTCGATCTGCGGCACGCCGCGGGGCGCGGGTGCGATGCCGGTCAGCTGGAACTTGCCGAGCGTCTTATTGTAGGCAGCCATTTCACGCTCGCCCTGCAGGACGTGCACCTCCACAGAGGTCTGGTTGTCCGCAGCGGTCGAGAAGACCTGGCTCTTCTTGGTCGGGATGGTGGTGTTGCGCTCGATGAGCTTGGTGAACACGCCGCCCAT
>CAKUHJ010000199.1 GCA_934655935.1 uncultured Oscillospiraceae bacterium
ACCTGAAGAGACTCGAACTCTCGACCTCTCGGATGCGAACCGAACGCTCTCCCAGCTGAGCTACAGGCCCAAATGCATAGCTATTATAGCGGCGCGGGCTGGGTTTGTCAAGCTGATTTTCCCCGCATTTGCACAGAAAAATAAAAAACGCCGGCGGCGCGCCGGCGCGAAAGCTGTCAAGGAAAAGAATGCACAAATTTTATGTGCAGGAATTGACAAACTCATAGAAAGCTGATACAATATTACTCCATAATGCCTGATTCGGGCTTTATGCAGCTTCCCCTTGTATCTGGCCTGATTATAGCATTGCGTGGGAGCAGATGCAAGACGGTTTTTTAACTTTTTAACAACGCAACCTGGCGTATCATTATTGCGCAGAACCAACGAAGAAAGGCTGTGATGAATCTCAATGGCGATGACACAAGACGTCATGCTCGGCAAGACCCTCAGAAAGAGCTTTGCCAAGCACGATGAAGTTCTGGCGATTCCCAACATGCTGAAAATCCAGAAGGACTCCTATGAATGGTTCCTGAAGGAGGGCCTCCGCGAGGTGTTCCGGGATGTCGACACCATCACCGACTACACCGGCAATCTGGAGCTCAGCTTCCTGGACTACTCGATGAACGAGCCGCCCAAGTACTCCGTGGAGGAGTGCAAGGAGCGCGACGCGACATACGCAAAGCCCATCAAGGTCCGCGTGCGCCTGCACAACAAGGAGACCGACGAAATCAAGGAGCAGGAAATCTACATGGGCGATTTCCCGCTCATGACCAACGGCGGCACCTTCGTCATCAACGGCGCGGAGCGCGTCATCGTCTCGCAGATCGTCCGCAGCCCCGGCATGTATTACGGCGACGAGGTGGACAAGGCGGACCAGCACATCTATTCCGCTACCGTCATTCCTTATCGCGGCGCATGGCTGGAGTATGAGACGGATTACAACGGCGTATTTTATGTCCGCATCGATAAAAACCGCAAAATTCCCATCACCTGCCTTATCCGGGCCCTGGGCCTGGCGACGGACGGCCAGATCAAGGAGCTTTTCGGCGAGGATTCCCTGATCAATGCCACGCTTGAAAAGGATACCTGCCGCACGAGAGAAGAATCCCTGCTGGAAATCTACCGCCGCCTTCGTCCGGGCGAGCCGCCCACGGTGGAGAGCGCGGAGAGCTATCTGGACGCGCTGTTCTTTGACGCGCGCCGCTATGACGTCTCCAAGGTCGGCCGCTACAAGTTCAACAAGAAGATGGATATCTGGTCCCGGCTTTCCGGCCAGACGCTTGCAGAGCCCATCACCGATCCCATGACCGGCGAAATTCTCGCCATGCCCGGCGATACGCTCAGCCGCGCCCAGGCGCACGAGATTTCCGCCAAGGGCGTCAACGAGGCGGTGATTACGCTCGGCGACAAGCCCTGCAAGGTTTTCTCCAACGGCATGGTCGATATGAAGAACTTCGTCGACTTCGACCCTGCCGAATACGGCGTCAAGGAAAAGGTCTGCTTCCGCGTTCTGCGCGAAATGCTCGAGACCGTTCCCGCCGACGGCTGGGAGGAGGCCATTGAGCTCCGCCGCGACGAGCTGATCCCCAAGCACATCACGAAGGAAGACATTCTCGCCTCGATCAACTATCTGTGCTGCATGGTTCACGGCGCGGGCTCGACGGACGACATTGACCATCTCGGCAACCGCCGGCTGCGCTGCGTGGGCGAGCTGCTGCAGAACCAGTTCCGCGTGGGCTTCACCCGCCTGGAGCGCGTCATCCGCGAGCGTATGACAATTCAGGACCTCGACGTCGTCACGCCGCAGAGCCTGATCAACATCCGGCCCGTGACTGCGGTGATCAAGGAGTTCTTCGGCTCCTCCCCGCTGTCGCAGTTCATGGATCAGAACAACCCCCTGGCAGAGCTGACGCACAAGCGCCGCCTGTCCGCACTGGGCCCGGGCGGCCTGTCGCGTGAGCGCGCGTCGTTCGACGTCCGCGACGTTCACTATTCCCACTATGGCCGTATGTGCCCCATCGAGACCCCGGAAGGTCCGAACATCGGCCTGATCAACTATCTGGCCTCCTATGCCAGAATCAACGAGTACGGCTTCGTGGAGGCCCCGTTCCGCAAGGTCGACAAGACCACCGGCCAGGTCACGAACGAAGTGGAATACATGACCGCCGACGTGGAGGACGACTATTATGTCGCGCAGGCGGCGGAGCCCCTGGACGAGGACCACAGGTTCGTCAACCCGCGCGTGACCTGCCGCCACCGCGACGAGATCATCTCCGTGGAGCGCGAAATGATCGACTACGTCGACGTTTCCCCGAAGATGATGACCTCCATCGCGACCGCCTTCATTCCGTTCCTGGAAAACGACGACGCGAACCGCGCGCTGATGGGCGCAAACATGCAGCGCCAGGCGGTGCCGCTGATGGTCACGGAGGCGCCGATTGTCGCAACCGGCATCGAGCACAAGTGCGCGGTCGACTCCGAGGTCTG
>CAKUHJ010000200.1 GCA_934655935.1 uncultured Oscillospiraceae bacterium
GTCAATAAGCGCAAGGGCCGCGGCTCGGCAACGGGCAACGGCAAGACCGCAGGCCGCGGACACAAGGGCCAGAAGGCCCGTTCGGGCGGCAAGCTCCGCATCGGCTTTGAAGGCGGCCAGATGCCTCTGGCACGCCGCATCCCGAAGCGCGGCTTCCACAACATTTTCGCAAAGCCTCTGACGGCTGTGAATGTTGCAGTGCTGAACCGTTTTGAAGACGGCGCGGTGGTCGATGCAGCGGCGCTCATCGAAAAGGGCATCCTGCATGACTGCGAGTACGGTCTGAAGGTTCTTGGCAACGGCAGCGTTACCAAGAAGGTCACCGTGAAGGCTGCGTCCTTCTCGGAGTCCGCCAAGGAAAAAATCGAAAAGGCGGGCGGAAAGGCCGAGGTGGTGTAAGTGTTTACAACCCTCCGCAATGCGTGGAAGATTCCGGAGCTTCGCAAAAAGCTTCTGTTTACGCTGCTCGTCCTTCTGATCTATCGCCTGGGCGCATGCGTCCCGGTCCCCTATGTCAACGTGGAAGCGCTGAGCCAGTATTTCAGCCAGCAGCTTTCTACCACCGTTCTTGGCCTCTACAACGCGATGTCCGGCTCGGCCTTCTCTCAGGCAACCGTGTTTGCCCTGGGTATCCAGCCGTATATCAACGCCTCCATTATCATCGAGCTTCTTTGTATCGCCATTCCGGCTCTGGAGCGGCTTGCAAAGGAGGACGGTGAAGAGGGCAAGAAGAAGATTCAGGCCATCACCCGTTATACGACGGTCGGCCTGGGCCTTCTGATGGGCTTTGCCTACTATATCATGCTGAAGAACTACCAGCTGCTCAGCCAGACCGGCTTCATTTATGGCCTGGTCATCGTCCTGAGCTTCGCGGCAGGCGCTTCGTTCCTGATGTGGATGGGCGAACAGATCAACGAATTCGGTATCGGCAACGGCATCTCCATGATCCTTTTCGCCGGTATCATCTCCCGTATTCCGACGCTCGTCAGCACAATGGTCACCTCGCTTGCCAACGGCACGCTGAAGTGGTACTACGCTCTGCTTCTGGTGATTGGCGTGCTGGTGCTGATGATCTTCATCGTCTTCATCACGAATTCCGAGCGCCGTATCCCTGTGCAGTATGCCAAGCGTGTGGTCGGCCGCAAGATGTACGGCGGTCAGTCCACCCACCTGCCGATCAAGGTCAATATGTCCGGCGTTCTGCCCATCATCTTTGCCCAGTCCATCTGCTCCCTGCCGGCTACAATCGTGGCCTTTACCGGCACCGGCTCCAGCGCGTTCTGGAATTGGATGAACACCTACGTCTTCGACACTAAGAGCGCGATCTATATGATCTTCTACTTCCTGCTGATCATTGCGTTCAGCTACTTCTACGCAACGATTCAGTTCAACCCCATTGAGATTGCCAACAATCTCAAGAAGAACGGCGGCTTCATCCCCGGCTTCCGCCCGGGCAAGCCGACCTCGGACTTCATCCTGAAGGTCATCAACAAGATTACGCTGTTCGGCGCCCTGTATCTGGCGATCGTGGCCATCCTGCCGCTCATTTTCGGCGTCATTATCGGCAATTCCTCGCTGGCCATCGGCGGCACCTCCGTCATCATCGTTGTCGGTGTTGCACTGGAGACCGTCAAGAGCATGGAAGCGCAGATGCTGATGCGTCACTACAAGGGTTTCCTGGAGTAATCGGAGGAATTGCGCAATGAAGCTGATTCTTTTGGGCGCTCCCGGCGCCGGTAAGGGCACTCAGGCGGAGATTATCAGCCAGAAGCTGAATATCCCGACCATCTCTACCGGTAATATTCTCAGAGAAGCGATCAAGAACGGAACTGAAACCGGTCTGAAGGCAAAAAGCTTCATGGACGCAGGCAAGCTCGTTCCGGACGATGTCATCATCGGCATCGTCACGGAGCGGGTCGCCCGCGACGACTGCAAGAATGGCTTTATCCTCGACGGCGTGCCGCGCACGATTCCGCAGGCCGAAGCCCTGGAGGCAGCCGGCGTCCATTTTGACCGTGTGATTTCCATCGAGATCGAAGATTCCGTGATTGAGGGCCGCATGACCGGCCGCCGCGTCTGCGGCAGCTGCGGTGCGAGCTATCACATCATGGCCAACCCGCCGAAGGTCGAAGGTGTTTGCGATCTTTGCGGCAAGGAGCTGGTCATCCGCAAGGACGACACGCCCGAAACCGTCAAGAACCGCCTGCGCGTCTATCACGCAGAGACCGAGGCTTTGAAGGATTTCTATCAGAAGCTTGGCGTGCTGAAGCTGGTGGAAGGAAACCAGCCGATCGAAGCGGCGACGAAGGAAATTCTGGCGGCGTTGGGGTTATAAAAATGATTCCAGTCAAAAATGAGCACGAACTGGTGGTCATGCGCAAGGCCTGTAAAATTACCGCGGCAGCGCGTGC
>CAKUHJ010000201.1 GCA_934655935.1 uncultured Oscillospiraceae bacterium
CGCGAAGCGACGGCGCAGCAACAGGGCCCTGCTGCAATTGCAGCAGGGCCCTGATTTTCTGTTTTCTCAGGCATGGAACATATCGTCCAGGATGTGCTTGAGGACAAACGCACTCAGCGCAAGATGCGGCTTGTCTGAATTCATATGCGCGCGGGAGACGATCAGCTCCCGGCTGTGGGGATTGATCACCCAGCCCTTGGCGTGCTCAATTGCACGGTTGATCAGGAAATCGTCTCCGCCGTTGTCCAGATACCCGGAGAGGATCATCCGGTCAAAGTCATAGATGTTGAACAGCGACGCAATGCCCGCACCCAGATACTCCGCCACATTGCACAGCAGCTCATGAATGGCAAGGCTCCCCTCCTCCCGGGCCCTGAAAATCAGCTCCGGCGTCAGCGGCAGCTGCTGCCGCACAACCAGGTCATAAAAAACGTCGCTCTCGTTTTCTTCTGTCAGCAGCCGCCCGGCGCGGTGCATGATGTTGTTCATGCCGCAGTAGAGCTCAAAGCAGCCCCGGTTGCCGCAATAGCACTTCGGCCCGTGGAGGTCCAGCGTGATGTGCCCGGCCTCACCGGCAATTCCGGTTCGTCCGATGACCATCTTTCCATTGAAGAAGTTGACAATTCCGACACCGGTTGAGAGGTTCAGATAGATGATGTTTTTTTCGCTCAGGTCAATAAAGCGCATTTCATACAGCGCCTTGACGCGCGTGATGCCCCCCACATAGACCGGCAGGTGCAGCGCTGCGCGCAGCGGAATGGTAAGATTGATATTTTTCCAGTTCAGACTTGGTGCATCGACCGTCTGGTGCGCGTTCACCATGCCGTTCACGCACACGCCGACCGCGCACAAAGAGGCCCGAACCTCGGCTGTCTGCTCCCCGACAAAGGCCTTCAGCGCCGCAATGAGGCCCTTGAGCATGTCAGACTCTGAATAGCTGTCGCTGATGACAAAGGGCTGATAGATTGTTTTTTCCGCGATAATGTCGCCGCGCAGATTACAGATGGCCAGAAATGCGCAGTCCTCTCTTCCGGTATCCTGGCCGAAGGAAACGGTGAATACATTGTGCAGATTCGCGTCGAACTGCAGAAGCGTGGTTTTCCGCCCGGCCACGGATTGCTCTTGCCGGCTCTCATAGAGCAGCTTTTGCTCAATCAGCCCCGTGACAATATTGGTCACGGTCGCAGTGCTCAGGTCAAACGCGTTTGCCAGGGCCACACGCGAGGTTTCGCCGTGGCTGACGATATAGTCCACAATCCGGCGTGCGTTTTTCTGCTTGGACGCAAGCGCAGCAGGATTCATACGTTTCGCCTCCAAAAACCTGTGATTACATCTGTAATTCTAGCAAAAAACAGACTCTGTGTAAAGAAATTTTTGTTATAAAGATTCGGCATAGGCCGGCACGCCGCAGGCCAGCAGAATTTCCTTCAGCCGGGCCAGCTTCTCCTTGCTCTGCGGCTCCAGCTCCGGCAGCGGATAATCGCCGAGCGTCACATCCGACCAGATGGTCTTGTTTCCGTACTTGGAAGCGGCAAGCTTATTGTAGGGCAGAAGCTCGCAGCGCTCAATCCGGTTGTGCAGTACATCCCGGAGAAAGGCGCCGATGCTCTGCAGGTCCTCCTCAGAATCCGTACAGCCGGGGATCAGCGGCACACGGATAATCAGCCGCGCGCCCGCTTCCGCCAGGCGCTTCAGATTCTCCAGAATCTGCGCGTTGTCCATGCCGGTGTAGGCCTTATGAAGCGCAGGGTCCATTTTTTTCAGATCATACAGGAACAGCTCCGCATACGGCAGCACCCGTTCAAACGCGCTCCAGGGCGCTGCGCCGCAGGTATCGATCACCGTCCGGATTCCGTGCGCCTTCAGAAGGCGGCAGGTCTGCTCCAGAAAGGCGGAATGCACCATGCACTCTCCCCCGGAGAACGTCACGCCGCCGCCGGATTCGTCAAAGAAGATTTTTTCCGGCAGAACCGCCTGCAGAACCTCCTCCGGCGTGTAGGCCCGGCTCCCGAACTGCTTTGCCCCGGTCGGGCAGGCGCGCACGCAAGCGCCGCACAGGCGGCACGCGCTGCGCGGCAGCTGCAGATAACGGTCCAGCTTTCCGCAGACCGAAGCGCATTTTCCGCAGCCGATGCACTTCATGGTTGTAAAGGTAATCACCGGCACGTCCCTCTGCGACTCCGGGTTCTGGCACCACAGGCAGCGCAGCGGACAGCCCATCAGGAAAAATGTCGTCCGGATTCCCGGACCGTCGTGAACGGCAAAGCGCTTGACGTCAAAGATATTTGCTGTTTCCACGGTGAACGCCTCCAGATTGACGGAATGATTTAGGGAGACTGTCGAAAAACTATGATCTGCAGCTCTGCGACAGAGCAGCGGGGGAAGAGTGAAGGGGGCAAAAAGCCCCCT
>CAKUHJ010000202.1 GCA_934655935.1 uncultured Oscillospiraceae bacterium
TCCACGGGCCCCATTTGTCGATCGTCTCCATGCCGATGCCAAAGCCAAGGCAGAGCACCGCGAGGATCGCGAGGACAGCCGTGCGGCTGAGCTTCGGGAATTTGTGCAGCAGCGACTCTGCCACGGCCTCGAACATGTTCTGTAAGGAGCTGACGCCCGCGAAGATCATCGCCGCATAGAGGATGATGGCGAAGAGCTGGCCCAGCGGGATATCCTGCAGGATGGTCGGCAGCGTGACGAACAGCAGACCGGGGCCCGCGCCGACGTCCAGCCCATAGGAGAAGCAGGCCGGGATGATGACCAGTGCCGCGACGACCGCCGCGATCGTATCAAACAGGGCCGTATGCTGCGAGACGCCGACGACGTCCTCATCCTTCGAGAGGTAGGCCCCGTAGACGATCATGCCGCTGCCCGTGACGGAGAGGGAGAAGAATGCCTGTCCCATCGCCCAGATCCAGATCATCGGATCCTTGAGCGCCTCCCAGCGCGGGGTGAACATAAATTTGTAGCCCTCGGAGGAGCCGGGCAGGAACGCCACGCGGACGGCAAGCACGAGGAAGATCAGGAAAAACGTCGGCATCATGATCTTGTTGGTCTTTTCAATGCTGTGCGCGCCGAGATAGAGCGTCAGCAGCGTCCCGACCACAACGATTACATGATACGGAACAACGGAGAAATCGCTCGACGAGAAGGAGCCGAACCAGCTTGCCGTATCCGCGCTCATGAGCGTGCCGGCGACCGAGTCGACCAGCGCCTTCAAGATATAGGCGACAATAATTGCGTAGCCGATTGCGATGCACAACGAGCCTGCCAGCGGCAGCCAGCCGAGAAGTCCGCCGGCTTTTCCCATCTTTTTGCCGCGCGTCGCCCAGGCGTTTTCATACGCGCCGAGCGTGCCGGTTGCGGCGCGCCTGCCCATGGCGAACTCCGCCGGGAGCGCGACGTGGCTGAAAATGAAGACGAACAGCAGGTAGACGAGCAGAAACGCGCCGCCGCCGTTGCTGCCGAGCTTGTTGGGGAAGCCCCAGACGTTTGCCATGCCGACGGCAGAGCCGACAGACGCAAGAATAAAGCCCCAGCGGCTGGCAAAATGCTTGGTGTGTTTGGAGTGTTTCATTTGTTTTCCGCCCTGCCTGTCGGCAGGTTCCCTTTCTCTTTCTCCGCGCGAAAAGCGGTCCGGCGAGAAGCCCGACCGCTTCAGCACTTTATATCGTTTCTATTGTAAAGCGTTTAAGAGTGAAAGTCAAGGAGAACCTGTTTTTGTACAGAATGTCAGAAAAAACGGCGCTTGATTTACATAATATCTGGCGTCAGCATTCGATTGTATAGGCGTCCGGCTGGGGGGACACGTCGAAGGGCACACCATACAGTCGTTCGTACTTCCGTTCCAGAAGCTGCATTTTCAGAGTGTCGACGTTCTTCCGAAGATGCACAATGACGCAGTTATCGGGGACGGAAACGTAATTCGTCGGACCGGTCTGACCGGGCGCCGGGGGCGCAAGCATACCGTTTTCCTTCAGGTCCTGTTCGGCAGCTTGCAGCGCGTTTTGAAGCGTTTCGTAGGAATATTCTGCTTCGCGGAAGGAAAGGCAGCCGGCATAGCTTCCGGCAAGCTCGCGATATTCGGCTTGCGTCTCGTCCGAAAAATCTGTCAGAATCACAATGAGTGACGCGCCATCAATATACATCCCCGCATAATCGTCCGGATAAGAGCGTTTTCCGAGCGCATCTTCCAGCGCAGCCATCGCAAGACCGGGTTCATCGCCCACCTGCGGCGCAGGATTTACATGCGTCTTCAATTCTGTCATTGTATCTGCGTACCCATACACGAGAACGCCGATGCAAAGCACAAAAATCAAAAGAAATATCCAACCCTTTTTCATGGAAGAAGCCTCCTTTCAAACGGATGCTGTCAATGAATTTCCAATTTTACCTTATCAGAAGATCAATCATCTGTCAAGGTGGGCGCAAAAACCGCACCGGAGATTTCCGGTGCGGTTTGGTTCAGGTAAGCGTATCGAGCTCTGCTTGCCAGACGCTCACGCAGGCATCAGACGGCATGCGCCAGTCGCCTCTGGGCGAGAGCGTAACTGAGCCGACCTTCGGACCGTCGGGCAGGCAGCTGCGCTTGAACTGCTGCTGGAAGAAGCGGCGGTAGAAGTTTCTGAGCCAGTGCAGGAGCACTTCATAGGAGTACCGGTCTGACAGCGCAGCTTTTGCCAGATGGTAGATCTTTGCCGGCGGGAAGCCGAAGCGCAGCACGTAATATAAATAGAAGTCGTGCAGCTCGTAGGGACCCACGAGAGACTCCGTCTGCTGGGCAATCTCGCCGTTTTCCTTTGCGGGCAGGAGCTCGGGGGAGACGGGCGTATCGAGAATGTCGAGCAGGACCTCGCGC
>CAKUHJ010000203.1 GCA_934655935.1 uncultured Oscillospiraceae bacterium
ACATGGCGCTTATGGGGCGGCACGTCGTTGATGCGCTCGCCGAGGAAAATCACATCCCCCGCGTCCGGCGTTTCAAAGCCGCCGATGATGCGCAGCGTCGTCGTCTTGCCGCAGCCGGAGGGACCCAGCAGGGTAATAAACTCGTTGTCATGGATATCCAGGCTGATGCCGTCGAGCACCGTTTCGCCGTCAAAGGCCTTGGAAATGTGCCTGAGCTCAATCATTTTCCTCATCCGCGCTTCCTCTTCTCTCATAAAAAATAAAAAACGGCATGCCGCCCCTTGCAGCATGCCACTTGAAAATTTTCATGACGGCGGACGCACCCCTTCAGCCGCACAGAATCAGAAAGCGCAGCGCAGCGCCCTCCGCCGTCCGGGAAGAAATCCGCCAAATCACAATGAGATCAGAGTCTATATAGCAAAGATTACTTTTACTACTCTTATTGATCATTTCACAAGTTCATGCCCGCAGGGCACATCGGTTATAAAGGAACCAACTTATAAAACTGAGCTTTTAACTCAACCAATAAGGCAACAGAAGTTGCCAACCGCCGCTTACGGCGATTTTCGGCATTCGACCCGGCTGTCCGTATGGCCTTGGCCGGCAGGGCTGCCGGCGGTCGTTCAATCCTGCTTTGGAACGCTGTCCCAATTGAGATCACGGAAAAGTATATCACAGAATCCGCGAAAGTCAATCCCTTCTGCCGAATTTTCTGCAAAGTGCAAGGTCGATGTATTCGTGCGTCAGAACCGTGTTCCCATCCTCCAGCTTGCTCATCTGAAGCACGTCGTTGATCGGCGAGAGCAGATGATTGGCCGCCGGTATTCTCGCAGGGAAAGGGATACAAATAATCATGCGGGTGGAAAAGCTTGACGAACACATCATCGCGGACGTCGGCCACGCCTTCGGCTACTACGATTACGGCGCGGAGCACGGCCTGGTCGACGCATTTCCAAGCCGTGACGCCGTTTCGGCGTTCATCTGCGGCTACGTGCGCATGGCGCTGCAGAGCGGCATGCTGTACGCCACAAGCGAAAACGGCGAGGGCTATATCGCCTACAAGCTCCCCGGCGAGAAAATCAGCCTCAGGGCAGGGATATATGCGAAAGGTCCTGGAGCTGGCGTTTGCCGAGGGCCGCCGGCTCGGCGTGCCGGTGATTCTCGATACCAACGCCAGAAGTAAGTGCGACAAGTATGTGCATCTCGGCATGGAGCTTGCCGGAACGCGCCGCTTTGGCGCGCACGGTCTGCTCTATGACCTGATTAAATATCCAGACGACAAGGAGACTCTATAAATCCTTCTCCCCTGCTGCGCCGACGGGAAAGGCTCCATCCGGCGCAGCTTCCGGACTGTTTTTGCGGTCTGCTTTGTCTGGATCGTCAATCTTTTAGCATACTGCAAGGAAGCCATGCGCTGCTCCAAAGCCGGGAATAAAATCTCCTAAGGACGTCGTATTGTGCTGAACATATTACTATTGAAAAAACTGCAATCCTCCGCTATAATTTAAAATAATCAAGCCAGACGCAAAGACGCAGAGCTGAACCTGATGAGAAATCAGATTTGCTCTGCGCCTTTTATTTCAGCGGGCAGGAGGAGAACACACGATGGAGAAAACGGCGAAGTTACTTGTGTGCGCAGGGACATTGATGCTGGTCGCAGGCGCAATTTTCGGATTATTCAGTCAATGGCTTTACGCTGCGCTGATCTGGGCAGGCGCTTTTGGCTGTCTGGCAGCGGCTCTGAATTTCAAAAACCGGACCGGAAAATAAGTCTGCGAGTAGGAACGCCGCATGAGCAAATACAATGCGCTTTGGACGTACGTTCATGAAAGCGGCCAGCCCCAACTGACATTGACCTTTGATGAAATCGGTCGGATCGCGGGGGTACCGCCGGATCACGCTTTCCTGAAATACAAGAAAGAGCTGCGTAACTATGGATATGAGGTCGTCAAAATCTCGATGAAAACGCAGACAGTGCTTTTTACCAAATTACAGGAGGAAAACTTATGAACTACATTCGCATTACAAAAGAAAATATTGATAAGGAACATATCTGCTGCGCCATGTCCGGCAAGCAGAGCCTTGCAAAAAAGGAATGGCTGAAGCAGCGCTTTGAGGACGGGCTTGTTTTTTATCGCAGCGAGGAGCGCGGCAAATGCTTTATCGAATACATCCCGGCTGAAAACGCCTGGGCTCCTATTGCGGCAGACGGTTATCTCTACATCAGCTGCCTGTGGGTATCCGGCTCCATGAAGGGCCACGGATACTCCAATGACCTGCTGGAGGAATGTATACGGGACGCCATGGCACATGGAAAGAACGGTATTTGTATTCTGTGTGCCGAGGGCCGGAAGCGGGAATTTCTCGCCGACCCGAA
>CAKUHJ010000204.1 GCA_934655935.1 uncultured Oscillospiraceae bacterium
GGGCGGATTCCGTCTCCGGCGGGCTACCGGCTGTACGTGGATGAGCTGATGCAGGACTACCGCCTGTCTGTCGATGCGACGAACACCATCAATCAGGCCTTGGAGCTGAAAATGCAGGCGTTTGATAAAATGATCCTGCAGGTCGGCAAGATGGTCTCTCAGATGACAAATCTGCCGGCCTATGCGCTGGCCTCGCGGCAGACGGCGCCTACCATCAAGCGCTTCGACCTGATTCTCGCGGAAGCGAACAGCTTCATTCTGGTGGTTATGACCAGCGACAATCTGGTAAAGAATAAGCTTATCCGGCTTCCCGCCCAGCTGAACGAGGGCGATCTGAAGCTGCTGTCCGCCGTGCTCAACGCCAGCGCGACCGAGCTTTCCGCCGACGCCTTCACGCCCGAGCTTCTTTCCAGAATCACCCGCAGCGCGGGCGCGGCCGCCGGCCTTGTGCCGGTCGTCATGGATTTTGTGATGGAGCTTCTGAGCCAGAAATCCAGCGAGGTTTACATGACCGGGCAGGTTAAGCTTCTCGAGCAGCCGGAATATCAGGACGTCGGCAAGGCGCAGCACATGCTCAGCGCACTGGACGAGGATATGATTTCCCAGCTGCCGGCCAAGCTGGACGCGGCAGGGAAGACCAAAATCCTGGTCGGGCCTGAAAATGTGTCGGAGGAATTGAAGGATACCAGCGTCGTCATGACAAAGTTTGACATCGGCGACGGAATGCAGGGCATGATCGGCGTGGTCGGCCCGACGCGTATGGATTACGCGCAGATTACCGCGCGGCTGAGCTATTTTGCAGAGAACCTGGGCCGGATGTTCCAGAAGAACCAGACCCCGGCGCTCAGCGAGGCGGAACATGAGAAAAATGATCCGGAGGCATAGCAATTATGAGTCAGAATCCTAAGAATCAGGCGGCGGACGAGGAAAAGAAATCCGCGCAGACCTGCGGGCAGAAGGACGCCGCGCAGGCAGAAGCAGAGGCAAAGCCGGAAACGAAGGCCGAACCGGAAGCAAAGCCGGAGGCGGAGGCAAAGGCCCAGCAGCAGGAGCTTTCCGAATTTGAAAAGGCCCAGCAGGCCCTGGCGCAGGAGCATGACAGCTACCTCCGACTGGCTGCCGAATATGATAATTTCCGCAAGCGCTCCCAGCGCGAAAAGGAAAGCCTCTACACCGATATCAAGGCGGAAACCGTGGAAAAGTTCCTTCCCGTCTATGACAATCTGGAGCGGGCGCTCAACCAGCAGACCGCGGACGAGGCCTTCAAAAAGGGCGTGGAAATGACGATGAACCAGTTGACGTCGATTTTTGAAAAGCTTGGCGTCACGGTTTTCGGCGCAGCCGGAGAAAGCTTTGACCCCGCGCAGCACAACGCTGTGATGCATGTCGACGATGAGACCGCCGGCGAGAATACCATTGTGGAGGTCTTCCAGAAGGGCTTCCGCACGGGTGAGAAAATCATCCGCTTCGCAATGGTCAAGGTTGCGAACTGAAACGATAAATTCCCCGCGGACGCGGGACACAATAAATCTGTAAACGCTTTTTCGATATAAATTGGAGGAATTGATTATGAGTAAGATTATTGGTATTGACCTTGGTACTACTAACAGCTGTGTGGCCGTTATGGAAGGCGGCGAGCCCGTCGTGATCGCGAACGCAGAGGGCAACCGTACCACGCCGTCCGTCGTTGCGTTTTCCAAGACCGGCGAGCGTATGGTCGGCCAGGTTGCAAAGCGTCAGGCTGTGACCAACAGCGACCGTACCGTCGCTTCGATCAAGCGCCACATGGGTACCGATTATAAGGTGGATATCGACGGCAAAAAGTATACCCCGCAGGAGATCTCCGCGATGATCCTTCAGAAGCTGAAGGCGGACGCCGAGGCTTATCTGGGCGGCACGGTCACCGAGGCCGTCATCACGGTTCCCGCTTACTTCAACGACGCCCAGCGTCAGGCTACCAAGGACGCCGGCAGAATCGCCGGACTTGACGTCAAGCGTATCATCAACGAGCCGACGGCTGCGGCCCTAGCCTACGGTGTGGATAAGGAATCCGAGCAGAAGATTATGGTCTATGACCTTGGCGGCGGCACGTTCGATGTCTCCATCCTGGACATCGGCGACGGCGTGATCGAGGTTCTGGCCACCAACGGCAACACCCATCTGGGCGGCGACGACTTCGACGAGTGCGTCATGAAGTATCTGGTCTCCGAGTTCAAGAAGGCGGAGGGCATCGATCTGTCGAACGATAAGGTCGCCATGCAGCGCCTGAAGGAGGCTGCCGAGAAGGCCAAGATCGAGCTGTCCGGCGTGACCTCCACGAACATCAACCTGCCGTATATCACCGCCGACGCAAC
>CAKUHJ010000205.1 GCA_934655935.1 uncultured Oscillospiraceae bacterium
TGCCGGAAAGCCGGAAAACGCCCCCCTTTCGGGAGCGTTTTCCGGCGGCGGGCCGGCCCGCCGCCGGATCCGATGCTGTCCGGTTTTTGGGGATTGTCTCCCGGCGCGCCTAAAACGTGACCGTGATGGCCGTGCCCTTGCCGGGAGCGCTTTTCAGTTCGAGATGCGCGCCGTGATACTGCACGGCATGCTTGACGATGGAAAGGCCCAGGCCCGTTCCGCCGACCTCCTTGGAATGGCTCTTGTCGACACGGTAAAAGCGCTCGAAAATGCGCTCCTGATGGGCCTGCGGGATTCCGATTCCCGTGTCGGCCACCGAGAGGCAGGGATGTGCGCCGCTGCGCCAGACGTTGACCGTGACGCTTCCGCCCGGCACATTATACTTGATTGCATTGTCGCAGAGATTATAGAGCATCTCGCGCAGAAGCGGCTCGTTGCCCTCCACCGTCTCCGACTGCCCGAGCAGGCGCAGCGTCACATCGCAGCGCTCCGCCGCGCTTTGCAGCGACTGCTTCACTCCTGCGGCCAGCGCGTAAAGATCCACTGCCGTGCGCGGCAGCGCCGCCCCTTCGTCGAGGCGGGAGAGGTTCATGATGTCATCGACAAGGGCGATCATCCGGCTGGATTCACGGTAGATATCGGCGGAAAATTCCCGCATTCGCTCCGGCGGCACCAGGCCCTCCTTCATCAGCTCGGCAAAGCCGGAGATTGAGGTCAGCGGCGTTTTAAGCTCATGGGAGACGTTCGCGGAAAACTCGCGCCGCAGCGCCTCCCGCTCCTCCCGCTCGGTGACGTCGAGCAGCAGCACCACCGCGCCGGTGACCCGCCCGTAACGCAGCACCGGATTTGCGGACAGCCGCCAGACGGCGTCTTTGCGGTGCAGCATTGTCTCAGCACGTTCGCCGGAGAGCGCCGTTTCCGCCGCCCGGATAAATTCCGGCTCGTCCAGGGTTCGAAAATTGACCGTCCCTTCCGGCAGCGCGAGCACCGCTCTGGCGCTGTGGTTGCCGGAGAGCACATCGCCCGCGCAGCTGAGCAGCAAAAAGCCCTCCTGCATCTGCTCTGTGATGGCCGCAAGCTCCCGCTGGCGGCGGGAGAGCTCGGAGAGCTGCCGGTGGATGGTACGGTTTTGCTCGCGGATCCGGGCCGCAAGCGGCCGCAGCTCCGGATAGGTGTGTTTCTCGTCCGGGGCGTCCAGGTCGATGGTATTGATGGGCCGCGTGATCTGCCGCGCCACGCGGAAGGAAATGGCCGCGCAGAGCACCACGATGAGCAGCACGATCCACGCCACCGGCGTCAGCATGCTGCGGGCAAGCGCCGTCACGGAGCTCTGCGTGCAGGCCGCGCGAAGCACCGAGCCGTCTGCAAGGCGCCGGGCATAATAATGGGTGCGGGACGAGCCGGTTTTGGAATAGCGGGTGGCGCAGCCTGTGCCGCTTGCCAGCGCGGCGGTGATCTCCTCGCGCGCGAGGTGATTTTCCATCTCATCCGGCGCGGCGGCGTTATCATAGAGCACGGCGCCGTCTGCGGCAATCCAGGTGATACGGCTGTCCGTCTCCAGCGTCCGCAGGTAGGAAAGGCCCAGCTGCTCCGCGGCAGGGGCAATTGCAGCCGTCTCTGCCTCCAGCTTTTCAAACGTCTGCGCGGTGTCTTTGGAATACATCACGCTCAAAAACAGCACCGCCGCCGCGAGCAGCACAAGCAGGCCGGCGAAAAAACTGTTGCGGAAGATTTTCGCGGTCATGCGCGGCTCCCTCCCATGCGGTAGCCCACGCCGCGCACCGTCTCGATGAGGCTGCCCGCCGGGCCAAGTTTGGCACGGAGCGTGCGGATGTGGACGTCGAGCGTGCGGTTTTCCCGCTCCAGCTCCATCCCCCACACATGGTCCATCAGCGAAGCGCGGGAGAGCACGAGGCCCTGATTTTCCAAAAGCAGGCACAAAAGCTCAAATTCCTTGTTGGTCAGCGTCACATCCGCGCCGTCCACGCGCACGATATGCCGTGCGGGGCAGACGTAGAGCGCCCCCAACGCAAATTCGCGCGGCGCAGCCGACTCTGACCGGCGCAGCACTGCGCGGATGCGCGCGGCAAGCTCCAGCATGCTGAAGGGTTTGGTGATAAAATCATCCGCGCCGCCGTCGAGACCGATGATGCGGTCATATTCCGCATTTTTCGCCGTGAGCAGGATGACCGGCAGGGTGCGCGTCGCCGCCGCGGCGCGCAGGGACTTCAGAATGTGCAATCCGTCCTCCTCCGGGAGCATGATGTCGAGCAGCACCAGCTCCGGCAGCCCCCGTTCCATTGCGCGGTGTAACGCAGAC
>CAKUHJ010000206.1 GCA_934655935.1 uncultured Oscillospiraceae bacterium
CGGGACTTGCGCAGCGGCGGATGGCGCGCGCGGCTGCCAGCGGGACCGAAAGCGGCTTCTGCAGCGTGGTCGCTCCGGCGTCAAAATAAATCATAGCTCCGCCTCCCGGACAGAGCCGTCCGGATGAAGAAGATACAGCTTTTCATACGGCAGCGAAGCCGCGCGCAGAGCTTTGACGCAGGCAAGCCCTTCCGCGCCCTTTACAATCAGCGCATACTGGCATCCGTGCCGGGCCGCCTCCGCCGGCGCGCGCGTCAGCCTGGGATTCTTTTTTGCCGCGCGCAGCATGCACCGGGCGCGCTGCGCGGCTGTGAGGGTCTGGAATGTGAACAGATAGGAAAACATAGGAATACCTCCCTGCGCATTCTATGCCGGGCAGGCGGAGCGTGTCAAAAATCGCCGCGCGGCAGGCGCGGACGTTGCAACCGCGCGCGGTTTGTGCTAAACTGGTTGCAACGAGCAGAAGGAGAGAGCATGTGCGATGAAGCTGATGATTTTGGACGGAAACAGTATCGTAAACCGCGCCTACTACGGCGTGCGGGCCCTGACCACGCGCGACGGCCTGTTTACAAACGCCATTTACGGCTTTTTGAATATTCTCGAGCGCCTGCGTGCGGAGGAGCAGCCGCAGGCCCTGTGCGTCGCCTTTGACCTGAAGGCGCCGACCTTCCGGCATGTGCAGTACGAGCTCTACAAGGCCACGCGCCATCCCATGCCGGAGGAGCTTGCCATGCAGATGCCCGTCCTGAAGGACGTGCTGCGCGCGATGAACATTCCGATGTTTGCCTGCGAGGGCTGGGAAGCGGACGACGTGCTGGGAACGGCCGCAAAGCGCTGCGCGCAGGAAGGCTGGGACTGCGTGATTGTCACGGGAGACCGCGACAGCCTGCAGCTGATCGGCGAGCATGTCTGCGTCAAGCTTCTTTCCTCCCGGCAGGGACAGACCATTACCACGCGCTATGACGAGGCGCTGTTTACGCAGGAGTACGGCTTCGCGCCGATCCGCCTGATCGACCTCAAGGCCCTGATGGGCGACAGCTCGGACAACATTCCCGGCGTCGCGGGTGTCGGGCCGAAGACGGCCTCCACGCTGCTTCAGACCTACGGAACGCTGGACGGCGTCTATGAAGGCCTGCCCCAGATCAAGGAAAGCGTACGCCGGAAGCTGGAGGCCGGGCGGGAAAGCGCGTATCTTTCCTATGCGCTTGCCACCATCCGCTGCGACGCGCCGGTGGACTTCCGGCCCGAGGCCTGCCTGGTCCGTCCGGCGGATCAGGACGCGCTGTTTGCGCTGTTCCAGCGGCTGGAGTTTACAAAGCTCATCGCCCGCTACCAGCTTCACCCGCCTGCGGAAAGGCTTGCCTCGGCAGGGCCTGCGCCGGCCAGCCAGCCGGAAACCCCGGCGCAGGCGCAGCATGCGCTCGATGCGCTTCTTGCCGCGCCCTGCCTCAGCCTCTATGCCCCGGAGCCGGAGCAGGCGCTATACGCCGCGTGCGGCGGGACGGTCTTCTGCTTCCGCGCGGACGTGCTGGACTCCTATTATAAAGAGGTGCTGGAAAGGCTTTTCGCCGCCTCTGTCCGCAAAAACGCCTATGACTGCAAGACGCTGACGAGAAGGCTTCTTGACATGGGGCTTGCGGCGGACGGCTTTGTATTCGATCCCGCGGTTGCGGCCTACCTTCTGGACGCGACGCAGGGAAGCTATGAACTGAGCCGGCTGAGCGCGCAGTATCTTCATGAGGAGCTTTCCGGGGAAGACGCAAACGCGTGCTGCCGGGCGGCGGCCGCGCTTTATGATCCGCTGCAGGCGCTTTTGCGCGAGCAGGGGATGGAAAAGCTGTTTGAAGAGATTGAGCTGCCGCTCTGCGCGGTGCTCGCGCGGATGGAGCATACCGGCGTGCAGGTGGACCAGATGGCGCTGATCGCCTTCGGCAGCATGCTCTCGGGCCGGATTGACGCTGCGCAGGTGGAGATTTTCCGCTTTGCGGGCCATGAATTTAACATCAACTCCCCAAAGCAGCTGGGCCAGGTCCTGTTTGAGGAGCTTGCGCTGCCGCCGGTCAAAAAGACGAAGAGCGGCTATTCCACCAACGCCGACGTTCTGGAAAAGCTCAGAAGCCGGCACCCGATCATCGAAGCCGTCCTGGACTACCGGATGCTGACAAAGCTGAAGTCGACCTATGCAGACGGCCTTCTCAAGCAGATCGGCGACGACGGGCGGATTCACACCACCTTCCAGAAC
>CAKUHJ010000207.1 GCA_934655935.1 uncultured Oscillospiraceae bacterium
CTCCAGACCCATCATTTTCCGCGGCGGCAGGTTGACGATTGCAACCAGGGTCTTGCCGACCAGCTGCTCCGGCTCATAGAACTTATGAATACCGGAAAGAATCTGGCGGTCCTTGCCCGTGCCGTCGTCCAGGGTGAAGCGGAGAAGCTTCTCGGACTTCTTAACAGCCTCGCAGGCCTTGACCTTGACGGCGCGGAGGTCGGATTTGCAGAAGGTGTCAAAATCCACACTTTCCTGCGCGTAGGGCTCAAGCTCAAGCGCCGGAAGCGCAGCCTTCTTCTGCGCGGCCTCCAGCTCCTCCAGCTTTGCAAGCGCAGCCGGCGCGTCGACGCGGGGGAAGACGGCCTCGCCCTTATGGACGGTAACCGTCCGGCTCAGAACGCCCCAGCGCCCGGCGGCGTCCCAGGTGGTCTCCGCCGCGCCCGCGCCGATCTGCGCGAAAATCTTTTCGCAGGAGTCCGGAATAAACGGCAGCAGCAGCACCGTGCAGATCCGGACCGCCTCCAGAAGGTGATACATGACGCTTGCAAGGCGCGGCTTCTTCTCCTCGTCCCTGGCAAGGGCCCAGGGCATGGTTTCGTCGATATACTTATTGGCGCGCTGGATGCACCGGAAGATCTCCTCCAGCGCGTTCTGGAACTGGAACTTCTCCATCTGCGCCTCGTAACGCCCGCGCAGCGCGGAGAGCTTTTCGGTCAGCTCCGCGTCCAGGGGCTCCTCCGCGCGCATATCGGGAAGCGTGCCGCCAAAATACTTTTCGACCATCGCCGTGGTTCTGGAAACCAGGTTGCCGAGGTCGTTTGCAAGGTCCATGTTGATGGTGCTGATCAGCAGCTCGTTGGAGAAATTGCCGTCCGAGCCGAAGGGGAACGTGCGCAGCAGGAAGAAGCGCAGCGCGTCCACGCCGAACAGCTCCGCCAGCACGTAGGGGTCGACCACATTGCCCTTGGATTTGGACATCTTGCCGCCGTCCATGACCAGCCACCCGTGTCCGTAGACCTTTTTCGGAAGCGGCAGGTCCAGGCTCATGAGCATGGCCGGCCAGATGATGGAGTGGAAGCGGACAATCTCCTTGCCGACAAAGTGCACGTCCGCGGGCCAGTATTTTTCAAGGTCGTGATAACGGTCGTTTTCAAAGCCGAGCGCCGTCATATAGTTGAACAGCGCGTCGATCCAGACGTAGACCACATGACCCGGATCAAAATCCACCGGCACGCCCCAGGTGAAGCTTGTGCGCGAAACGCAAAGGTCCTCCAGGCCGGGATCGATGAAATTGTTGACCATCTCGTTCACGCGGGACTTCGGCTCCAGGAAGTCCGTCTCGGTCAGGAGCTTGCGCACGCGGCCGGCGTATTTGGAAAGGCGGAAGAAGTAGGCCTCCTCCTGCGCGTCGTGCACCTCGCCGCCGCAGTCAGGGCATCTGCCGTCCTTGAGCTGGCTTTCCGTCCAGAACGATTCGCAGGGCGTGCAGTACTTGCCCGTATAGGCACCCTTGTAAATGTCGCCGTTTTCATACATCCTCCGGAAGATTTTCTGAACGGCGGCGACGTGATAATCGTCGGTGGTGCGGATGAAGCGGTCGTTCGAGATGTTCATCAGCTTCCACAGATCGAGAATGCCCTTTTCCCCGGTGACGATATTGTCGACAAACTGCTGCGGCGTGACGCCGGCGGCCTTCGCCTTTTCCTCGATCTTCTGGCCATGCTCGTCCGTGCCGGTCAGGAACATGACGTCGTAGCCCTGCAGACGCTTGTAGCGGGCCATCGCGTCGGTCGCAACCGTGCAGTAGGTGTGGCCGATATGAAGCTTCGCGGACGGATAATAAATTGGGGTCGTGATATAGAATTTTCCCCTGTTTGCCTGACACATAACGGAATCCTCTCCTTCTCCCCGCCGCCAGATGAAAGCGCGGGTATCCTAATGTATTACACATTAGGATACCCGTTTTTTTCCGGTTTGTCAACCAAAGAGCACCAGGTGTACGGCCCACGCCGCAAGCCAGGCCAGGCAGCACTGGCTCAGGACGATCAGCGCCGCCTTCCAGGCCGCGCCGGTCTCGCGCCGGATGGCGGATACCGCGGCGATGCAGGGAGTGTAGAGCAGGGTAAAGACCAGGAAGCACAGCGCGGTTTTCGCGCTGAAAAGCGTCCCCACTGCCGCGCCGGAGAGCAGAATCTCCAGCGTGCTGACCACGGATTCCTTGGCGATGAAGCCGGAGATGAGCGCGGTTGC
>CAKUHJ010000208.1 GCA_934655935.1 uncultured Oscillospiraceae bacterium
GTAAAATGTCAAATCGCGCAGCACGGAGATGGTATATTGCACAGGATGAGAAAATACCATCCTTGATAGACACGGATCTTAGCATTGAGGAACAGGCAATGCTGGCCTGCGAGCTTCGGAATCAAAACCGAACGTGGGCGAGAGACTTGATGTTTGATCAGGAACTGCGTCGGCAGCTAGACATTAGCGACCCAAATATGAGTTTTGAAGATAGAATACTGGATAAAATGACGCGAAAAGGTTTGACAAGGGATGAAGCAATCAGGGACATTTTTAAGACAGCAACTAAAACAAGAGCGTCCGCAAATAAGAAAGTAGGATTAAAATAAAGGAGGATGTTAGATGTACGATTATACGGTTTATCCGGATGTAAGTGAGAAGCTGTTTTACGAGCAGTGCAGGAAAATAGAGCGGCAGATCCATGGACTCAGAAAGCAGGAACTGTTAAAAACGTTTGACGACACGTTGATCCAGATTTATCTCCATCCACTGGGCAAGATCATGGTAAAAAATGACGAACTGACTGGGGCTTTATATGTGCAGTCGGATATTGATTTGGAGCGCTTTGACGCGCTGCTGCGGGTAAAAAAATAATCAGAATCGGCTCCCCACTTTGGTGGGGAGCTTTTTTAATTGATTCGGCTACCTTGGCGGCGGAATATGATTTGTCGGCGGCGAAGTTTGCGCAGACGGTGCGGGAATGGGAAAATGAGTTTGCACTGTCGGTGGGGCAGGTGACGGGAAGCTATGCGGGGCAGACGACGCTGACGGCGAGAAAATACAGCGACAGTCTGCTTGCCGAGAGCGGCCAGGCACTGCTCGCGGCGGGCGTGATGCCAAACAGCGAGCAGCTCAAGGCCATGGGCCTGTCGCAGGCACAGGCAAGATTGCTGCTCGGCAAATAAAAATGGGGCCCCTTCGCAGAAGCGGAGGGGCCTTATGTTATAAGGAGGCGTAGAATGCGTGTCATTGACGAATGGGGCACAAAAAAAGAAAGTCCCAATCATGGGCTTGGGGTGATCGAGGGCTATCCGGGGGAAATCGAGTTTAAGACCAAACGGCAGGCGATGGACTATCAGTATCGGATGCAGCGGGAGGCAGCAGAAGAAAGAAGCACACAATCTGAGAAGAAAGCTGCGCAGGGAGGTAGAGGGTTCGGAAGCGGCAGGACGAGCTATGAAAGCAGGGCAAAGCCGCAAAAAACCGCAAACACAGCCTTTCAGGGAGGCCGGCGCGGCGGATTTGGCAGTGCACAAGCACAGAATACACAGAATACGGATGCAACGCTGGGCGGGAAGCTGCTCAGAGCGGCAAATGCCGGCTCCGGAAAATTCTTTTCCGCTGTGGGGCAATTCGGGAACAAGATCGTCGGCGGCTTAGAAGAGGCCGAGCAATATCTCAATGGCGGCTGGACTTCTGATGGAGAATATGTGAAGGGCGATTCGCCGATTGTATCGTCGCTGCTTGGATGGGCGCACGGCGCGGCGGACAGCGTGACGGAAAAGGCCAACGCAGAGCTGGACCGCAGCGCGAGAAACTGGAGCGGCAGCAAGGCCGGGCAGGTGTTCAATAAGGTTGCAGTGAACAGCGTGGCAGCAATCCCGCAGGCATTGCTGGCATTTTGGACAGGCGGCGCGAGTGCGGCAGGAGAGCTTGGCGCGCAGGCGGGAATGTTGGAGATGGCGCTGCGCAGTCTGGTCAGCAATCCAAGGTTCTGGTTGACATACGGGCAGAATGCCGGAGAGAGCTATGCCAAGGCGAAGGCCGCCGGGGCGAGCAACAGTGACGCACTGGCGTCCAGTACATTTTCCGGGCTGACCGGTGCGATGATCGACCTGGGCGGCGGCTATGAAAACAGCGGTTGGATGGCTGACCGGTCGCTGAGCGGCGGGCAGGTCATGAAGAATCTGGGCAAGAGCGTTTTGGAGCAGAGCGGCGAGGAGTATGCGAAGGGCGTAGCGGGACGGCTGGCAGAAAAGTCCTATTCGCCGGACAAACAGTGGTATTCCACGAAGGATGAGAATGCGGTGTTCAATCCGAAGCGGGACGCAAGGCAGTTCGCGGCGGATGCCGCGACAGCGGCGCTGGTGGAGAGCTCGGGCTATGCGGCGAGACGGCTGGGCGATGGCTGGAACGGTTGGGGACGAAAACAGCGAGAAGAGGATCATCTGTTGTCGGAGGAAGAATTTGACACTGCTTTTGAAAGGGG
>CAKUHJ010000209.1 GCA_934655935.1 uncultured Oscillospiraceae bacterium
GCACATCCACACCCGCCTGCTCCGAGAGCAGCGCGAAAAACAACCCCTCCGGGCATGTCAGCTCACAGCGGACCGCGCCGCTCCCGAGCTCCGCGCCCAAAATGCGCACATCCTCCACTTCTTCCAGCGTGCAGAGCGTCCGCAGCGCGGGCTCGGCCTGCCGCAGCGTCGTGATCTGGGCCGCCCGGTCGCGCAGCGCGGCATAGAGCGTCCCCTTGAGCGCATGCTCCTCCGGCAGCGCCGCCAGCCACGCCGGGAAATAGACCTGCAGCTCCTGTACCGGAAATTCATAGAGCAGCTCCGTTAAAACCTCGCAGATCTCCGCGTCCTCCATAGTCAGGCAGTTCACGGCCATGCACGCCGCGCCCGTCTGTACGCCGATCTCCCGGCAAATGCTCTGCGCCGCCTCGCTCTTCGGCTGCGCCGAGTTCACCAGGACCAAAAACGGCTTCCCCGCCTTCTGCATATCCGCGATGGCGCGCCGTTCCGCGTCCACATAGTCCGCGCGCGGAATATCGGTGATCGTGCCGTCCGTGGTGATGAGAATGCCAATCGTGCTGTGGTCGTCCATCACCTTTTTCGTCCCAAGCTCGGCAGCCTCTGTCATGGGGATCTCCTCGGGATACCATGGCGTCGTCACCATCCGCGGCGCGCCGTCCTCCTCCGCTCCAACTGCGCCGGGGATGAGATAGCCCACCGTGTCGATCAGGCGCACAGAGAGCGCCGTTTTCCCGTCCGGCCGGATCTCAACGGCCTGTTCCGGCACAAACTTCGGCTCCGCCGTCATAATCGTCTTCCCGGACGCCGCCTGCGGCAGCTCATCCTGCGCCCGTTCGCGCTGATAGGGGTCGGCGATGTTCGGCAGCACCAGCTGCTCCATCAGCCGCTTGACGAAGGTCGATTTTCCCGTCCGCACCGGGCCGACCACGCCGAGGTAGACGCTCCCTCCGGTGCGTGCGGCAATCTGTTCATAGATGCTGTGCTCTTCCACGTTGCCTTCCCTCCTTATTCCATCGGGATCAGCAGCAGCGTCCCGGCCTCCACGTCGCCGTCCGAAAGGGCGTTCGCCGTGCAGAGCGCTTCGACGCGCGTGCCATATTGCCGTGCAATATCCCAGGCCGCGCAGCGCTCCGTGATCGTTCGCAGAATCACCGAGGGCCGCCGCCCGTCCTGCGCGGGCGGCTCCAGCGTGCCGCCCGAGAGCGTGCGCAGCGTCTGCTCCCGGCAGGCGGACAGATCCAGCGCGAGCTCATAGCGTACCTCCACGCCCTGCGTCCCCGGTGAGGCATAGCCGTCCGGGCACTGCACCGCCGACGCCTCGCAGCGCGCTCCGCGATCCATGGCCAGCTCGCTGGTAGCCGCGACCGTTCCGGCCACGCCGCAGAGCGCCCCGTCCAAATCCAGCCCCAGGGCCCGTACCGCCACGGGCACCGTGATCCGTGCGCCTGTCCCGCCCGGTTCCACGCGCGGAAAATCGACAAAGATCTCGCTGTCAATCACCCCGCGCAGAGCCGCGCCATCCACCGATTCCCGCACGCTCATCCGCTGCACCTGCCGGTCCAGGCAGCCCTCAAACGAAAGTTCCGTCCACTCCGGCTTCAGCAGCGCTCCTGCGCCGAAGGCGTCTTCGCAGACGGTCAGCTCCACCGTCCGCGTCACCAGGCACTGCGCCAGCAGATCTGCGCGCAGAAGCAGCCGTGGCCGCTCACCGCGCTCCAGCTGCACCTCACAGCCTGTAATGCCCATCCACATCCGCATGCCCTCGTCGTCATAGTCCGCCTCCAGCTGGCAATACTGGGAGAAGGGGAGGTTTTGCGAAAAGCAGTTTACGCTTCCGTCGGGCGCCTGATAGAGCACCTTCAGCTGCATCGTCCCCTTGAAGACGGCCTTGCTGCCGAGCAGGCGCTGCTCCGTGATCTCCGGGATGACGCTTGCGGCAATCACGTCTTCCACCTCTGGCCGCCCGGCCGGGAGCTCCAGCTCTTCACTGACCTGAAAGCTTCGCTCCGCAGTTTCAGCGGCCAGCGGCAGGGGATAGGTGCTGCAGCGCAGCTGCAGTTCCTTCGGCGTCTGTTTGAGCAGCGGCAGCTCCATGGCATCTTTGGCATAGCCGAAAATCTCCGCGCCGACCTGCACCCGAAACAGTACCTTCCGCGAATTGACCAGCATTGCCTCTGCGCAGAGCACCCGGC
>CAKUHJ010000210.1 GCA_934655935.1 uncultured Oscillospiraceae bacterium
ATTCTCTACAATCTCAACGAGATGATCGTGGAGCTGGAGCAGGAGAACGCAGTCCTGGTCTATATCGACGAGGACTACTCCGAGGCCAGGGCAAAATCGGTCAGTTCACAGATCAATCTGATTACCAATGTGCATGAGGCGCAGTTTGTCTCGCGCGAGCAGGCACTGGACGAGTTCATTTCCAAGCAGGCGGATACCACGCTTTTTGACGGCATCGAGCCGGACACCATGCGTGACCGCTATGTCGTCACGGTGGAGGACAATGCCCTCATCAAGCAGACCGTGGAAAAGCTGCAGCAGATCGACGGCGTGGCCGAGGTGGTGGCGCATTATGAAATCTTCGACGGCTTTCAGACCGTACAGAGAGTTCTGAACATTGCGTCGCTGATTATCATCACGGTGCTCTTTGTGGTCTCGATGTTTATCATCTCGAATACCGTCAAGCTCGCAATGTATTCCCGCAGCGAGGAAATCGCAATCATGAAGATGGTCGGCGCGACAAACGCGTTCATCCGTCTTCCGTTTGTGGTCGAAGGCTTTATCATCGGCATTCTTTCCGCAGCGGCGGCATTCTTCCTGGAATGGGGCCTGTATGACTTCATTTCGGTCAAGATCACGCAGATTGACACCCTGCAGCTCATCCGTGTGGTGCCGTTCCAGGAGGTCATTGAAATCGTCGCGCTGGTTTACGCGCTGACCGGCTTCGTGGTCGGCGTGTTCGGAAGCCTGCTTTCGATCCGCAAGTTCCTGAAGGTATAAGGAGGCGCCCATGAAACAGGGAAAGCGCAGCCAGAGGCTGCGAAGACTGGTCTGTATACTTCTGGCCGTTCTGATGCTGGGCTCGCTGGTATCCACAGCGTTCATCATCATGGCCAACGCGGCAAGCTCAAAGGAGATTGAGCGCCAGCTCAGCAATCTCCGCGGCGAGCAGGCCACCATCAAAAAGGAAAGCGACGCGCTCAAGCAGCGCATCGACGAAAACAAGGCGCAGACGCGCTCGACCATTCAGAAAAAGTCCGACATTGACCAGCAGATTCAGCTGACCAAGCAGTCGGTCGAAAATCTCAACGAGCAGGTCCGGCAGTACAGCCTTCTGATTGCCAACAAGCAGGCGGAGCTGGAGGCCTCCCGTCAGGAGGAGGCCGAGATGAACGAGCGCTATAAAACGCGCCTGCGCGCCATGGAGGAAACAGGAACCATTTCCTACTGGAGCATTCTCTTCGGCGCAAACAGCTTTGCGGATCTGCTCGATAAGATTGACGCCATCAAGGAGATTGCAAAGTCGGACCAGCTGATGCTGAAGAACCTGCAGGCCATTTCCGAGCGCATTGCCTCGGAGCGGCAGGAGCTGGAGACGCAGCTTGCGGAGCTGGATACCACCCGGCAGGAGCTGGAGGCGCAGCAGGCGGAGCTGGAGGCGCAGCGCGCGGAATCGGACGATCTGCTTCTGCAGATGGCCGAGGCCTACGAGACCATGAGCGCGGAGTATCAGGAATACGAGGCCATGGACGAGGAGCTTTCCAAGCAGATTGCGCAGTCCGAAAGCGAGTATTACAAGGCCCTTTCTGCGGAGGAGGCTGCCCGGCAGGCAGAGCTCAACCGCAAGAACAACAATAAGGCCAGCACCTCAAACGGCGCTGCGACGTCCTCCACGGGCGGCTTTTTGTACCCGCTGCCCTATGTCTGCCAGATTACCGACGCTTACGGCTACCGCACGCATCCGCTGACCGGCAAGTACAGCTGGCACAACGGCGTGGACTTCGGCGCGGCGGGCGGCACGGCGATTTACGCCACAAAGTCCGGCACGGTTACGACGGCAGCCTACGGTGAGGCCTGGGGCTACTATGTGGTCATCAACCACGGTGACGGTTATTCCAGTCTCTACGCGCATATGCCGGAGCTGATTGTCTCCGTGGGCGACTATGTGACCCAGGGGCAGACCATCGGGACCGTTGGCTCGACCGGCTGGTCAACCGGCCCGCACCTGCACTTTACGATTTATTATAACGGCAGCGATGTCAACCCGCTGAATTATATCTCCGGCTGAGTCGGACGGAATCGGACGGAAACAGGCCGGTTCACAAGATATTGTGGACCGGCCTGAGACTGTCGAAAAACTATGATCTGCAGCTCTGCGACAGAGCAGCGGGGGAAGAGTGAAGGGGGCAAAAAGCCCCCT
>CAKUHJ010000211.1 GCA_934655935.1 uncultured Oscillospiraceae bacterium
TCACAAAACAAGACGATTTTTCACGCAGAAAACCCCGCCCTGGGGTTTACAAAATCCAAGGACTGCTATATAATATCGGGCATAAGACTATATCATTTTCCGGAGGGAAAAACGATGCATCACGATCATGACGGAACGAACCATACGCATACCCATGAGGACGGCACGGTCCACGCCCATGCGCACTGCGATTCCCACAGCTACTGCGGCCAGAGCGACTGCGGCGGCTGCGCGCACGCGGACGTCAGCCCGCGCGACGAGCTGATTGCGCTTATGAAATATATGGTCGGGCACAACGCCTCCCATGCCAACGAGCTTGCCTCGCTCGCCAAGCAGCTGGAGGGGCTGGGCGAAAAGGCGGCCTATGAGCAGATCATGCTTGCGGTCAGCGACTTTGAAAAGGGAAATCTGCGCCTTTCCACGGTCCTTGCCGCGATGAACCAGTAAAGGAGCGGGGAACCATGTGTCTTGCAATGGTTTATACGGACGAGGTCAAGCTTGAAAACCTCGTTCTTTCCAACGTCCAGCGGATCGACTGCAGGGACGGCGTCGTCGTCCTGACGGACCTGATGGAGCGCGAGGTTACGGTCAAGGGGCGGCTTCTGACCGTCGACCTGGTCGGAAACACCGCGGTCATCGAGACGGCGGGCGTATGAAGCGGTATGAGCTGGTGCGCGAAATCCAGAACCTCTGCGCCAACAACCAGATGCGGGACGTCTTTTTTGACGAGATCGAAACGGACGACCCCGTGGCCTGGGTGCGCGCGCAGGTGAAGGGAAAGCAGGTGGAGCTGACGCTCAGCGAGGCCGCGGACGGCGCGCTCACCGTCTATGTGGCAAGCGCCGGCGTCAGCCAGAAGTTCCTTTTTACAGAGATTTGAGCATGCCTGCCCTGCACGTTATGAAATTCAGGCTTTTGATGAACATGGGCTTGTATTTGCGGGGGAAATGTGTTACGATATTTTCGTATCGAATTTTGCCGGAGACCTGTCTCCGGCGCATCCTCAGGCAATCAAAAACTATAAAATGGAGGCAACTATGAGCGTAGCAGACATCTATGAAGACAGAGCCACGTTTTCCTTCGAGGTATTTCCTCCGAAAACGGACATCGGCATGGAGAAGCTTTGCGGCGAGGACGGCGTCCTGGACAAGCTGTACGGCCTGAATCCGGACTATATCTCCTGCACCTACGGCGCGGGCGGCACGAATGTCGGCAAGAATCTTGAGGTTCTGGACAAAATCAAAAAGGACGGCAGATGCACGCCCGTTACGCATTTTACCTGCATCGGCAACACCAAGGACGATATCCGCGAAAAGCTCCAGACTTATCTGGACCACGGCATCGACCATATGCTCGCCCTGCGCGGCGATCTGCCCTTCGGCTGGACCGGTACGCACGGCGACCTGCATTACGCAACGGAGCTCGTAAAGTTTGTCCGCAAGGAATTTGGCGACCGCTTCACCATCGCGGTGGCGGGCTCGCCCGAGGGCCATATCCAGTGCCGCTCCATCGAGGCGGATATCGCCTTCCTCAAGCAGAAGCAGGACAACGGCGCGGACTTTATCATCTCGCAGCTGTGCTGGGATATGGACCAGTTCAAGTGGTGGCTGGAGGCCATCCGCAACGCCGGTATCTGGCTTCCGGTGGACGTGGGCATCATGCCGATTCTCGACCAGGCCGCAACCATCAACATGGCGCTCAGCCGCAACGGCTGCGTGATGGACCGCAAGCTCTGCGAGATTATTTCGAAAAACTGGATTTTCCCGAATCCCTTTGAGAAGGAACCGTTTGACGCGGACGCCGCCGGAAAGAAGGAAAGCTTCAAAAAGGCCGGCATCGAGTACACCATCAACCAGATTGACGAGTACCGCGCCTGCGGTGTAGACGGCATTCATCTGTATGCGCTCAACAAATACGAGGACGTCGCCTACATCGCAAAGGAAGCAGGACTGCTCGATCTTGTCTGATTTTCCGCCTCCGGCAGACGGGCCTTGCCCGTCTGCCGTCGGGCTGTTATAACCAAGGAGCGTGCATTATGGCAACAACGCATACCATCGCCGTCGCCGGTAAGGGCGGCGTCGGAAAAACCACCATCTGCGGCATGATCATCGACGCACTCTGCAAGCAGAAGAAGGGCCCGATTCTGGTTGTGGACGCAGACGCCAACTC
>CAKUHJ010000212.1 GCA_934655935.1 uncultured Oscillospiraceae bacterium
TCTATCTCTCCGGCGCAGACGCCGCGATGATGCACGGCAAGCGCATTCTGATCGTCGACGACGTGATCTCCACCGGTGAATCGCTCAAGGCGCTGGAAAAGCTCGTGGAAGAAGCGGGCGCTACCGTCGCAGGCCGCATGGCCGTCCTCGCCGAGGGCGATGCGCAGGAGCGCGATGACATTATCTACCTTGAAAAGCTCCCCGTTTTCAATGCAGACGGGAGCGTCAAGGGTTGAGAAAAGCTGTAAAACCACCTGTCTTTCGGGACAGGTGGTTTTTGTATTGGCCTGCTTGCTTTCCGGGCGCAGGTGTGATATCTTGCAGTAAATGAAATTTACCGAGGAGGGATTTTCATGACGCTCGGCCAGAAGCTCCGCGCAGCCAGACAGCGCGCAGGTCTCACGCAGAGCCAGACTGTCGGAGATCGGATTACGCGGAATATGCTCTCGCAGATCGAAAATGATCTTGCCGTACCCAGCATGAAAACGCTGGAATATCTGGCCGCTACGCTCGGCGTCAGCGTCAGCTGGCTGCTCGCGGACGAGGCAGCGGAGCGCCTGCCGCGCGCCCGCACGCTGTATCGCACAGGGGATCATGCCGGCTGTCTGGCGCTGTTGGAACCAAGTTCTGCCGGCGCTGCGGATGAGGAGCTGCTGCTTCTGGCCCGCTGCGCACTGACGCTGGCGGAGGAAGCGCTGGCTGCGGAGCGCTTTGAAGATGCCTCTGTGCGGGCGGCGCAGGCGCTGTCCTGGGGGGAACGGGGGCTCTATGCCTCACCCGGCCTGCAGCTGCGTGCGCTGGCCATCCTGGCCCGGTGCGCACAGGCGCGCGGCGACGCGGAGGAGGCCGTAGGCGCCTATCGGCAGCGCTATCTGCTCGATCCGGAATCCGTGCGCTATCACCTGCTTCTGGCGCGCTATCATCTCGGGCAGGAGCATATTCAGGCCGCAGAGCGCGAGATCTGGTCAATTCCGGATCTTCCGGAGGCACAGAAGGCGGAATATCTCATTCTCCGCGGACGGATCGCCGCGAAAAAGGAGCAGTATGAAAACGCCCGGCTCTACCTGCAGCAGGCTGAGGGCTGCATGCCGCTGCCGCCGCTGCTCCGGCGGGAACTCTATCAGGCCATGGAGCTTGCCTGCCGCGAGCTTGGCGACTATCAGGCCGCCTATCTCTATGCCGCGCGGCAGCTGGAAATGAAATAAACACGCGATTTTGCGCGGTGGAACTGCCGCAAGACCCGGAAAAACGCCCGCCGGACATCCGGGCGGGCAAGTGAACAACCGTGCTTTGCTTCTCCGCAGGGCGGCTTTTCGCAGCATCGGAACTATAGAAAAGCGCCGCAGCAAATGCTGCGGCGCTTTTTTAGGGTGTTCAAAAAACGCCGGTTTATGGACTGTTCGGAGGCGGGCTGCGGGAGAGGGCGCAGGCGGTTTACTGCAAGAGCGGTTCTTCTTTCAGGCGGTAATACTTCCAGTCTGCAAGCCGGGTCAGGACGGTCTGCTCCGCTTCGGTCAGGCCGGTGAGTGCCGTGCCGTCCGCGTCCAGATAGCAGCCATGGGAGATGACCGGGAGCGTCCGGCGCAGGTCCTCCAGCGTATCGAAATACGGGTCGAGGCCGGTCAGGCCGGTGAGCTCATAGACCGCCGCGCCGAGATAGTTGGAGCTGACAACGTCCGGAAGCTCCAATGCGTCAAAGTTGCAATACGGCGCATAGGCTTCGTTCGCCCAGAGCAGATACGGTGTCTCATACGTCCCGATGATCTCGTCCGTGGAGCCGGTCAGGCCGGTGGTCAGGCCAAGTTCGCGGTAGACCGCGTAATCTTGTCCGAGCGTTGGGCGGTGGTCGCCATAGAAGACGAGAAGCGTCGGCTCGTCGCGCGTATCGAGATAGTCGCAGAGCTCCATGAGCATGGCCGTGGAGTCTCGGACGCCCTCGAGATAGACGGAGAGCGTTTCCATCGAGGTGTCGGAGATCGTGACGCTAAGCGGCGGCTTTTCAGGCTCGAAGCCGTATTTTGTGTAGGGGTAGGCCTGATGGTTCTGGATCGTCACCGTGTAGGCAAAGAGCGGCTCCGTCGTGCTCAGGCGCGTGTCGAGGTCGGCGGTCAGGTGCGCGAGGAAGGCCGCGTCGGAGATCAT
>CAKUHJ010000213.1 GCA_934655935.1 uncultured Oscillospiraceae bacterium
CCATGGCCGCGTCTGGAACACGCGCCGCAACCATCTGGCGTGGCGGCTGTACCTGCGCGGGACTGACCGGGCGCAGCTTTCGCCCTGCGCCGCCCCGGCGCGGCTGACAGACTTTGCGGGGCTTCCGCCCGCGTATTCCTTTGTGGCGGACGGCGAACCGTTTTACGCGGAGACCGTCTGCTATTTTGACATGCTCCGCGCTGCGGGCGTTCCGGCGGAGCTGGACGTTTATCACACGGACATGCACGCATTCGACATGATGCGGCCGCATGACGCGCAGAGCATCGCGGCAGCGGAAGCCTTCGAGCGCCGGTTTGCCAACGCGCGGGCGCATTATTTCGCGCCGCAGGAAGACAATGGGAGAAAACACGATGAGGGTTGAACAATTTGTAATGGCCCACGGTGTGGAGCAGGACCGGCTCCGGGCGCTCCTGCCGGACGGGTTTTCCTCGCTCCGGCCCGTACTGCGCATCAACGCGGAGCTCCGGGACGGAAAAACGGGCTATGTGGAGCTCAATACCGCTGTAGAAAAGGACAGCGTCCGCGGCTGGCTCAATATCGCATTCTGGAACAGCGTGTTCTTTGAACAGGCCGGAAAAACGACCCGGTTTATCACAGACTTTCTCGACATCAGCTTTACCGGCGTCGGGATCGAGGGCGGCTGCCCGGCGGAAAAGGACAACGCGGGCTGCTTTTTCCTGCGCCCCGCGGAAGCGCTGCGTCCGCCCGAGCCGGTCACGGTGAAAAAGGAATTCTGCGACTGCGCGTTCCGTTGGCGCTTCACCCCCGGCGACGCGCACGGCGTGAGCCTCGGCAAAACGCTGCCCGCATACCCGTCTCCGCAGCAGACGATCTACCCCAAAGCGCCTTTCACCGCGCAGAGCGCCGCCCAAATCCCATGCCAGCAGGTGCTGGGAAGCTACGCCGTGCGGTTTGAACGGTAAATATCAGCGGCCCGGAGAGAAGCTTTCCTTCTCTCCGGGCCGCTGGTTGTTGTACGGATATCCCAAGGCTCCCACGCCGGCTGCAGGGGCCGACGCAAACGCGATATTCGGAAGCATTCCAGAATTTATGACGTTCGAATCCCTTCAGTCAGCTTCCCTTGTGCCCAAGGGAAGCCTTTTTACCGGCAGATGCGGTCGAGGCGGGCGAGGTCTTCTTCGAGGTAGCTTGAGGCCGGAAGGGAAAAGTCAAAGGTCATGCAGTCGCCCTTGTCGGGAAGACGCGGCTGCGTGAGGGCCTCACCGAGACGGCGGATGGTCAGGGCCGCTGAGAAGACCCGCTGGTGCTCGCGTTCGAGCGCGCGGAGGATCTGCATGGCGTTTTCCAGCGCCGTTTTCGAAAGGCCCCGGATGCTTTCCTCCGTCACGTCGAAGAAGTAGCCGGGATAGACATATGGCAGGATCATATTGACGGACGGGAGCATGCGCTCTTTCTGCCTGCGGCCCGCGACGCTGTCGCCGCCGATGAAGGGATAGAGCAGGCTCTCCGTGACCCAGTAATGCAGGTTTGGGATAAAATACTCGCATTCTGCCCGCCGGCCCTGCACGCGCATCAGATCGCGGCCATAGCCGGACATGACGGCCACGACGATGCGGTCGACGGCAAGCTGCTCCTGCCGGAAGACGCGGTCGAGCTTTTCGATGCGGTAGCCCTTGTGCAGCAGATCGTCGACCAGAATGATCGGCCGGTGGAATGAGCGCAGCGCGCGCACCTGCCCCGGCAGCGGAGAATAATCCGGGTATTCCTCGATCGTGAAGCTGCGCACGTCCGGCGCGTAGCACTTTTCCACGTGGAGCGTCTTTGTGACCGTATTGGGCACGATGGCGTCCGCGAAGATCTTTCCGTAGGGCACGCACATATACGGCCCCAGCTGCCGAACGCCCTCTGGCACATCCTGTACGCCGTTCATGCGCTCGATGCGCTGGGCGATAGCCTGGTTGAGCAGCTCCGTATCGAAGCACAGAAGGAGCTTGCCAGGGAACATGGCGCTCAGCGCCATGCGCAGGCGGGGGCGGGTCTGCAAAACGGCCTCGCGCACGGCGGGCGCGTCGCGGTGCGGCGGCTTGATGCAGAGCATGGCGTCCTGCAGGAGCATGACGGGGTTGCGCATGTCGACATAGTAGATGCCGT
>CAKUHJ010000214.1 GCA_934655935.1 uncultured Oscillospiraceae bacterium
GTATCCGCCTACATTCCCACAAACGTCATTTCCATCACCGACGGCCAGATCTTCCTGGAGACGGAGCTGTTCCACTCCGGCGTCATGCCGGCGGTCAACCCCGGCATCTCGGTTTCCCGTGTCGGCGGCGACGCGCAGATCAAGGCCATGAAAAAGGTCGCGGGCCGGCTGAAGCTTTTGTATTCGCAGTACCGTGAGCTGCAGAGCTTCGCGCAGTTCGGCTCAGACCTCGACAAGGATACGAAGGACCGCCTTGCACAGGGCGAGCGCATTGTGGAGGTTCTGAAGCAGCCGCGCAATTCTCCGGTGGACGTCGCGCACCAGGTTGCCATTCTCTACGCGGTCATCGGCGGCTTCCTCGCGGAGGTTCCGGTTTCCAGAATTCACGAATTTGAGCAGAGCTTCTATCCGTATCTGGACGCGAACTGTGCGGTCGTGCTGGACGATATCCGCGCAACAGGCCTGCTTTCCGAGCAGAACGAGGCGCTTTTGAAATCGGCGATCCAGACGCGCGTATCCGACTTTCTCAGCGCAACATAAAAAGGAGGGACGCACATGGCCGGCGTTGGCATGAAAGCCATTAAGAACCGAATCAAGAGCATGTCCTCCACCCGGCAGATTACGAAGGCCATGGAGCTCGTGGCGGCCAGCAAGCTGCGCGGCGCGCAGAACCGCGCCGTCGCGGCGCGGCCCTATTTTGAGGCGCTGTATGCCGCAATGAACGAGATTGCCGCTTCCAGCCTGGAGCTGGAGTCCGCGTATCTGCGTACGCCCAAAACCGGAAGACCCGCATACATCGTCATCGCGGGCGACCGCGGGCTTGCCGGCGGCTATAACAGCAATGTGCTCAAGCTTGCCTGGCGTCAGATGGAGGGGACGGACGCCGTGGTGCTTCCCATCGGGAAAAAAGCGCTGGAGTTCTTCCGCCATCGCGGCGCGGAGATTCTGACGGATGCGTACGCGCAGGCCGCCGGCGTCAGCGTCGGCGCGTGCTACACGGCAGCGCATCTTCTGGCGCAGGGCTTCCTGGAAGGGCGCTACAGCTCTGTGCAGCTGTTCTACACCAACTTTGTCTCCATGCTGTCCCAGACGCCCGCGCAGCTGCAGCTTCTGCCGCTGCACGCGCCGCAGAAGGACGTCCCGCAGAAAAGGGGCGCGATCCTCTATGAGGCCGGCGCGGAGGCCGTTTTCAGCGCGATTGTCCCGGAGTATCTGGGCGGCGTGGTCTACGGCGCGCTCTGCGAATCCACGGCCTCCGAGCAGGCGGCCCGCCGCACGGCGATGGACGCGGCGACCCGCAACGCCGACGAGATGATCGGCGCGCTGAACCTGAAATACAACCAGGCCCGTCAGGGCGCGATCACGCAGGAGCTTACCGAGATCGTCGCCGGCAGCGAGGCTTAAACCCGGAAAGGAGTTGTCAAAACTTGTCCAATCCCAACATCGGAACTGTCATACAGGTCATGGGCCCTGTTCTGGATATCCGCTTTCCCGAGGGATGTCTTCCGGAGCTGCTGACGGCCATTGAACTCAAGCAGGGCGAGCGCCGCATCGTTGCGGAGGTCGCGCAGCACATCGGCGACGGCGTCGTGCGCTGCATCGCCATGAGCTCGACCGACGGCCTGACCCGCGGCGCGGAGGCGGTGGATACCGGCTCGCCGATCACGGTGCCCGTGGGCGACGCGTGCCTGGGGCGCGTGTTCAATCTGCTTGGAGAGCCGCTGGACGCACAGCCGCTTCCCGAGATGGAGCGCTGGGCCATTCACCGGCCGGCGCCCGCCTATGACGAGCAGGAATCCACCACAGAGCTGCTGGAAACCGGCATCAAGGTCGTCGACCTGATCTGCCCGTATGCCAAGGGCGGCAAGATCGGCCTCTTCGGCGGCGCAGGCGTTGGAAAAACGGTCCTGATTCAGGAACTGATTTACAACATCGCCACCGAGCACAACGGCTACTCTGTGTTCACCGGCGTCGGCGAGCGTACCCGCGAGGGCAACGACCTTTACTACGAGATGAAGGAATCCGGCGTTCTGGAGAAAACGGCCCTGGTCTACGGCCAGATGAACGAGCCGCCCGGAGCGCGTATGCGCGTGGGCCTCTCGGGCCTCACGATGGC
>CAKUHJ010000215.1 GCA_934655935.1 uncultured Oscillospiraceae bacterium
GGTCTTATAGGAATGGCCCAGCATCTGGTAGCCGCCGCAGATGGCCAGCACCGGCACGCCATCCTCAATGGCCGCCTTGAGCTCCGCCGTCTTTTCTCCGCGCAGGTCCTCCAGCAGCACCTCCTGCTCAAAATCCTGCCCGCCGCCGACAAACAGACTGTCGCAGCCGGCAAGCTTCAAGGGCGCACCGATGGTGCTTTCGGTCACCGTCACGTCAATGCCGCGCCAGGAAAGGCGCCTGTGCATGCACAGCACATTCCCCCGGTCGCCGTACAGATTCAGCACGTCCGGATAAAGATGACAGATATTCAGCTCCATAGCATTACTCCCAATACTGTTTATAGCCGTAGCGCGTGCTGATGGTTTTGCGCAGGGCAAGCATCGCGGTATAGGTCGGCATGATGAAGGCCGGGAGCTTTTCGCCCGCAATGGCCTCCGCCAGCTTCGCATAGTCCTTTTCGATGTGCAGCCGCTCCTCCGGGAAGCCCGCATATTTCAGCCGCAGGGCCATATCCTCCGCGCGCGCGCCAGAAACATAGATTGCCGGCAGCATCGCCTGCATCGCGCTCAGCCGCTCAAAGTCCACATCCCAGATCCAGCTGACGTCCCTTCCGTCCTGCGCGCGGTCATTGAGGCAGATGGCAAACACAAACGGCGTCTTCCGCTGGGTCAGGAAATTGAGTACCTGGTTGCAGCCGGCGGGATTTTTGATGAGAATCATGCGCACGTCCGTACCGTCAAGCTCAAACTTCTCCATACGCCCGAAGCCGCAGGAAAAGTCAGCCAGGGACTTCGCCGTCGTCGCCGGGTCGAGCCCCAGCGCCAGCCCCGCCGCCATTGCCGCGCAGGCGTTATAAATATTGTAGCCGCCCGGCAGCGCGACCGTCGCGGGATACTCCGCCTCCGCGATGCGGAAGACGACCTCGGAATGCTCGTCGTCGCAGACCGGGACGCTGCACACGGAAACGTCCGGCCGCGGCCGGCAATAGCCGCACTTCGGGCAGCGGTAGCCGCCCAGATGGCCGTAGGTCACGTAATCGTAGACATACTCACTCTTGCAGCGGATGCAGTACGGCGCGTCCGAGAGCTCCGCCACGCGCGAGGCGTAGAGCGGAACGTTCACGCCGTAAAACAGCACCCGGTTCGGAATTTTCTCCTTCAGGCTTGTCAGAAGCGAATCGTCCGCGTTCAGGCAGACCACCGCGTCCGGGCAGTTCCGGACGCCAAGCTCAATATTTTCCAGCGTGTGCGTCAGCTCGCCGTACCGGTCCAGCTGGTCGCGGAAGACGTTCGTAACCACGACAGCCTTTGCGCCCGTATAGCGGCTGATCAGCTTGAAGGCGGCCTCGTCCGCCTCGATGAGCGCGTGCGTATAGCGGCAGCGGCCCAGAAGCGTACTGTGCGCGCAGAATTCAGCGGTTACGCCGCTCAGAAGATTTGCGCCGGTCTTATTTGCAAAGTAAGAGATTCCAGCGTCCTTCCACGACTGCTCAATCATGCGCGAGGTCGTGGTTTTGCCGTTGGTGCCCGCAACGATCACCGTCGTTACGTTCTTTGCAAGATAACCCAGCAGGTCCGGGCAGAGCTTGAGCGCGACGCGCCCTGGGAAGTCCGTGCCGCCTCTGCCGAGCAGCCGGAGCATCACGCGGCAGAGCCTGCAGGCAAGCACCGCCAAAAAAATTCTGATCTTCATGTCCACTGTTATACCACAAAACGCCTCTGAAAACAACCGCAATTCCGCCCCGCGACACAGCAATTCCGCACAAAGGTAACAACTTGTTTACATCCCCCTCTTGTCTTGGTTGTCATAATCTGATATAATGGCGGGTATCGACAGCTTTTTTAGGTGGGAGTGGGATTTACATGAGATTGATCTCCTGGAACGTCAATGGCCTGCGCGCATGCGTGCAAAAGGGCTTTACGGACGTCTTTGCCGCGCTGAACGCCGATTTCTTCTGCCTGCAGGAGACCAAGCTTCAGCCGGAGCAGATTTCCCTTGCGCTGGACGGCTACCGGCAGTACTTCTGCTCTGCAGAAAAGAAGGGCTACTCCGGCACC
>CAKUHJ010000216.1 GCA_934655935.1 uncultured Oscillospiraceae bacterium
TAGTCCTTCGGAATGCCGGTCTCCGGCAGCGGCTTGGCGCGGCTCGGCACACGCTTGAGCGGATCGTAGCGGAAGCGGCGGCAATGGTGCGTACACGGCACGACGCCGCAGAAGCGGCAGATCACGGCGTCCTCGTCGACCCTCGCGGAAAATTGGCAGTAAGTACAGTAGCGGTCGATCTTTTTGCGGAACAGCAACGTCAACACTCCTTTTTGCGTTTTTGGCCATTATAGCGCATGTTTGGCGAAATATCCAGCCTCAATTTTCGGCAGCGCAGGCAGAAAACGGCGGCAAAGGCAGCCGGAAGCCAGAATGGAGGGGTTGACGTCAGCGCGGCGGCGGACTGCTCTGGCGGCAACAATGGGGCGGCACAGAAGGCCAGGGCAGCGGCAAAGAGCGCCTGCGTGAGCTTCGCGCGGAGATAGCCGGTGCAGGCCAGGCCGGCGGCCTGGAGGACAGCCTTCGTCTGCAGGAAGACGCAGAGGCCGCCGAAGGCGCAGAGCGCAGCGGCAGCCGTCAGCTTCCAGCAAAGCGGCAGGTTTAAAGCGCTGAGGGCGAGAAGTCCGCCGGAGAGCTCCAGCGTTCCGGTGAGGAGCGCCTGCGCCGCCGGAGGCAGCGCAGCGCGCAGCGCGAGAAGCAGGAGGTTTGAGAAAACGGAGAAGGCTGTGACGAAGACGGTGATGGAAAACATGCTCTCACCGGCACCGCGCACGGCACGCAGAAAGGCAGCGGAAAACTCCGGCGCTTCCGCCGCAGGCTGCGCGGCAGGGGCGGGGACGGAGGCCGGGCGGCAGAGCAGGCCGTAGAGCAGCGCGCTCAGGATCAGAATGCCCCAGAGCAGCGCGGCGGCGCGGGAGCTGCCGAGCAGCGGCGCTGCGACACCGAAAAGAAAGGCGGGGCCGGCATTGTTGCAGAACAGGAGCAGATAAGCCCCTTCGTCCCGCGACAGCTGCCCTTTTTTGCAGAGCGAAGCGACGCACTGCGCGCCGGCGGGATAGCCGCCGAGAAGGCCGAAAAGCAGCGCTGCGCTGCCTGCGCCGCCAATGTGGAAAAGATGTGCGGTCAGCGGGGCGGCGCAGCGCGCCAGACGCTCTGACACGCCAAGCTCCGCCGCGAGGCCGATACAGAGGAAAAAGGGGAACAGTGCGGGAATGAGTGCCCGGACAGAGAGCTGGAGCCCTTCGACGACGGCGGCAGAGGTCTGCCGTGGAAAGAGTATGAAGCACCCTGCTGCGGCAAGCGGCAGGAGCAGACGGAGGGCGGAACGGAACGGTTTCATCGGATCACCTCGGGCTAAATCTATGCCGGGACGCATAGAGATAGAAGGAAACGGAGGGATCGCAATGGGGATGCGTGGATTTTTGACACGGATGGCACAGAAGCTGGATTTGCCGCCGGACATCGCGGCGGATCTGCCGCGGATTGAGCTGGACGGGTTCAGCGCATGCAGCCTCGACCGGCACCACGGAATTCTGGAATATAGCCGTGAGCGGATTGTGGTGGCGCTGAATATCGGTGCCTTGACCGTGGAAGGCAGTGGGCTGGAGCTGCGGCAGATGCACCGCGAGCGTTTGCGCATCACGGGCAGAATCCGGGTGATCCGGTTTGGGGGTGCGGGCTGATGTGGAAGGCGGTGCGGTTTTTTCTCGGCTCCTGCCGGGTACGGATTTCGGGTGCCAGCCCGGAGATGGCGCTGGAGCGGCTGAGCCGGGAACGGATTTTGGTGCAGGAAATTTGCAGGGTAGACGATTTTTGCGTCGAGGCGCGGATTTTGCGACGGGATGCGGCGCGGGCAGCGGTGAGCTGTGCGCGGTCGATGTGTGCAATGGACGTGCTCGAGACGGCGGGCTTCGGGCAGGTGTTTCGGGGACTTCGGCGCAGGTGGATATTTGCGGCGCTGCTGGCGGTCTGCATTGCGGCGGGTTATGTGATCCCGAAATTTGTGTTTTTTTACCGTGTAAGCGGCAATGACCGCGTACCGGCAGAGCGGATTTTGAGGGAATTGCAGGAGCTTGGCGTGGGATTTGGAACCTATGGCCCGCGCATCA
>CAKUHJ010000217.1 GCA_934655935.1 uncultured Oscillospiraceae bacterium
GATCGGGCTCCTTCGCGGCGGGCTGTGCCGCGTCGAGATCGGGGGTCAGCGTCAAAGTCGGGATCTTATGTTCTTCCATCGTAATTACTCCTTATTCAAAATCGTTTCCGCCGGCCAGACCTTCGCTGGCCATCATCTTCTCCATCACGCGGATCTCCGCCGTGATGTCCACCACGTCGTTTTCAAACAGGCTGTCGAGCTGCTGCTGGAACGCGGCGATCACCTTTTCCAGCATGTTTTCGATCTTCGTCATGCCCTCGTCGATGTTGCCGACGCGCATGCCCTGATTCTGCAGCACGACGTACTGTTCAAGCAGCTTGATCGTCGTCGGCAGATAGTAGTTCAAAAACTGCCGGATCTGCCGCAGATTTTCCGGGTGCTGCCGGACATAGTCGAAGATCTTCTGCGTCAGGATTTCCAGCTGCTTCAGCTGCGCCGATAGCTTGAAATCCGGGATCGCATCGTTCAGCTCCTGGATGCGCTGCACCGAGGCCTGTCCCTGCTGAAGCACTGCGTCCAGCTCCGGATTCCCGGTGGACGCGGACGCATGCGGCTCCGCTTTCCGCGGCTCCGGCTTCGCCTCCTGTGCGGGCTTTGCCGCGGCGGTCTTCTGTTCCGGCTGCTTCTCCACTTCTTCCATACTTTCTGGGAAGATCAGCTTGAGCACAAAATAGGCCACCAGCGACAGCGCCGCGCAGCCGACCACACCGCCGAAGCTGGTCAGCTTTCCCTCGATCGCGTAGGAGATCCACACCAGCCCGACCGCATAGATCGGAATTGACGATTTCTTTTTCTTTCTCGGTTTCTGTTTCTCGTTATCCATGCTTTGGTGTCCCTTCCCTTGTCAACTGACGCTAAAATTTCTCTCTATTTTTCCAAATATCATAGTACCGCAAGCCCGGCGGAAAGTCAATCATTGCGCCGCGCTGTCTTCGCGATTTACGCCGTTGACAGTCGCTGCCGTAATCGGTATAATAGGGCTGAAATCGAATTCCGCCGGGGCTGCCGCGTGGGCAGCCCCTATTTCAAGCGGCGCATCCCGCCTGCGCGGGTCTTGAGAGCCTTACCCGGGACGCGCGCCGCACATTCATATCTATGCTGCGTGCCCGCGCGCTGTGCAGGATCCTACATTTTTCGTACAGGAGGTTCCCTATGACCAAGGTGACCAAGGTTTCCCCGTCGATCCTCTCCGCAGATTTCGGCAATCTTGAGCGTGACATCCGCGCCATGACGCCCGCAAAGGTTGACTATGTTCATGTAGACGTGATGGACGGCATTTTTGTTCCCAACATCACGATCGGCCAGCCCGTCGTCGCCGCCATCCGCAAGGTGACGGAGCTTCCGCTCGACGTCCACCTGATGATCGACCGGCCCATCCGCTATGTCGAGCAGTTCTGCAAGGCCGGCGCCGATATCGTGACCGTCCACGTCGAGGCCGACACCGAAGAAAACACCCGCAAGGTCCTCGAGATCATCAAAGGCTGCGGCGTCACGCCCGCGATCTCCATCAAGCCGAAGACCCCGGCGGAGGCTGTCCTCCCGTTCCTTGATCTCTGCGGCCTGATCCTTGTCATGACGGTCGAGCCCGGCTTCGGCGGCCAGTCGTTCATGCACGATATGATGCCGAAGCTGCGCTCTGTCCGCGCCTACATCGATGAGAAGAACCCCGCCTGTGAGCTTGAGGTCGACGGCGGCGTCAACGCCGAGACGGCCAAGATCTGCATCGCGCACGGGGCCAACGTCCTTGTCGCGGGCTCCGCCTATTTCAAGTCTGCGGACAAAGCCGCGTTTGTCCGCTCCGTCAAGGGGTGATCGTATGAACTCGACAAAAACACGCCCGGAGCTTCGTGCTTGGGGCGTCGTTTTGGTGCTGGCGGCGGCGTGCGTCCTGTGCTCGCTCTCCGTCATTGCCATTCAGCCCGGCCCGCTCAGCCAGACGTTAGCCATGTTCTGGTCAGACAAGCTGCTCTTTCTGCTCAACGGCTTCCCAATCTGCGTTGTCTTGCTGCTGTGCTGGTGTGCAACCAGTAATCC
>CAKUHJ010000218.1 GCA_934655935.1 uncultured Oscillospiraceae bacterium
CAGCAGTTGTTACCGGAGCCGGAGAAGGCATTGGCCGCGCGATTTCGCGCAGACTTGCAAAGGACGGCTTCCATGTCTATGTGACGGATATGATCCTGGAAAAAGCGGAAGCAACCGTACAGCTCATTGAGCAGGACGGAGGTGCCGCCACCGCGTGCGAAATGAACGTGCTGAATGAAACGCAGATCGCAGCTGTTGTTGACCTGGTCAAGAAGACAGACGGCCATCTGGATGTCTGGTGCAACAACGCAGGCGTCAGCTCGATGGGCCGCGTCTGGGATATGACGGAGCATGACTGGGACTTTAATATGGATATCAACGCCAAGGGCGTGTTCATGTGCACCAAGGGCTTTATCAAGCTCATGATGGAGCAGCGCCACGGCAAAATCATCAATACCGCATCGATTGCCTCGCTGCGGGCCGACCCGATGCTCTCGTGCTACTGCGCGTCCAAGTGGGCCGTGGCAGGCTTCACCAGAACCTGCGCCAGAGAGCTCGGACCCTACGGGATCACGGCCAACTACGTCTGCCCCGGTCCTGTAGCTACCAGTATGAATATTCGTGAAAATGCCTGGTCCGCCGAAATCCAGAACTCCACGCCCGAGCGCGTGAAGCAGGACCTGATCGACGCCATTCCGCTCGGACGGCTGACGCAGCCGGAGGATGTGGCCAACGCAGTTGCCTTTCTGGCAAGCACCGATTCCAATTATATCAACGGCGCACAGCTGACGGTAACCGGTGGCATGGAAGCATAACACTTGACATATCTGATTACGAATTTAAATTTTGGAGGAAATTTATCATGTACGATATCGATCTGAAGCACTATAGCGATGTGGTGAACGGCGCCATTGCACTTCGTCCGCAGATTGAAAAGGCGGTCGACGAGATCTGCGCGCAGGGCTATTCCAACCTGTTTTTCATCGGCTGCGGCGGCACCTATGCCCATTCGCTTCCGATGATGTACTGGCTGGAGACCACGACCAACAAGGTCGAGGCACATACCGTTATCGCCGCGGAGTTCATGGTCATGGGCCACAAGGCGTTCTCGAAGGACTCGGTGTGCATCTTCTCTACCCGTTCCGGCAACACGAAGGAAATTGTCGCAGCGGCGAAGTTCTGCAAGGAAGCCGGCGCGCGCACCATGGTCTATGTCTCCAACGACAATACGCCCGTCTGCGAATACGCCGACTATAAGTTCTACAGCCCGGCAGAAGACCCCAACCTCTGCGAGGCAATCTACTCCTACACGATCTGCCTGCTTGGCCGGTTCATGAAGAACGCCGGTGCGTTTGACAAGTATGATGAGTTCATGGACCAGTTTGCCGGTCTGACGAAGTATCTCATTGCGGCCAAGGAAAAGATGGATCCTGTCTGCCAGGAGCTTGCCAGAAAGTTCAAGGATGTCGACTATCACATGGTCATCGGCGGCGGCATGCTCTGGGGCGAAGCATATGACTACGCAATGTGCATTCTCGAGGAAATGCAGTGGATCCGCACAAAGTCCATCCACGTCTGCGAGTATTTCCACGGTACGCTGGAGCTTGTGGAAAAGGACACGAGCCTGATCCTGTTCTACGGCGAAGACGAGACAAGACCGCTCATGGACCGCGTTCTGAAATTCTCCAAGACCGTCACGGACGAGATCACCATCTTCGACACCAAGGATATTGAGCTCCCGTTCACCGATCCGGAGTACCGCAAGATTGTCTCCCCGATCGTGATCTACGCCATGACCGAGCGCCTGTCTGCGCACCTGGCAAAAGAGCGCAACCATCCGCTCACCACCAGAAGATACTACCGCCAGATGGAGTATTGATTCCTGCAAAGCCGGGGTTCGGTTCAGAATCCCGGCTTTTTCTCAAAGCAATGAAAAGGAGAACCATACAATGGATATGATGAAAGCCCTTGTTTTCCCGCATACAGAAGCGATGGAGCTGCAAATGCTTCCGATTCCGAAGCCCGCGAAAAATCAGGTTCTGCTGCGCATTCATG
>CAKUHJ010000219.1 GCA_934655935.1 uncultured Oscillospiraceae bacterium
GCGGTCACGGCGTCGTTTGCGCCGAGCTTGTCGGCGCTGACGCCCTTCGTCAGGTCGTTTTCGTAGGCGAAGTTGACATAGGGCTTTGCCCAGCCCGGCACGTCGCTGAACGGCGCGTCGGACGCGTTTTTCAGCGTTTCTTCGCCGATGCCGAGCAGACGGACGAGGAGCGTCACGCCCTCGGCACGTTTCGCCGCGCGGTCAAGGCTGAAATCGGGAAGGCCGTCGGCATTTGTGCCGGTGCCCTGGAAGAGGCCAAGGTCATAGAGCACTGCGGCGGCTTCCGCTTTGCGGGAATCTGCGGCCTGCGCCGGAATGGCACAGGCGAGCAGCAGCATTACAGCAAGAATAAGCGCGATCAGCTTTTTCATCGGATCGGTTCCTCTTTTCGGTTTATTTCGCAGTGTCGGCTTTTTTGCCGGGCTTGCGGTGCAGGAATTCGTCGAAGGCGTCGATGCGCTCGGTGAGCGGCTTGATGGAGGTGAAGCGGAAGAAGCCGCCGCGCTTTTGCAGACGGCGCTGGATGGCCTGGAGGTCGATGGATTCGACGCTCTTGTCAAACTCGACGGCGCGCTTGCGCAGGGCTGTACCGAGGTGGAGCGAGACGGCAAAGTCGATCAGGAAAATGCCGAAGCAGACGCCCACGATAAATGAAAACAGCGGATGCGCCACGAACCAGACCACGAGCTTCCGCAGCGGCGGATAGAGCAGGAAATAGTAGAGCGCAGCGAGCACGCCCCAGAAGAACGTAAACAGCGGGCAGATCAGGCCCTGAATGTTGCCCCAGCAGTTCGTATAGTCCCAGAGGCGCAGGTGCATGACCTTCAGGCTCATCAGGCCCGCGATGTATTCCAGCGCCGTCATCGCGAGGGCCATGCCGAAAAACATCACGAGATAATACCACCAACTGCCGCCAAACCGGCCGAAGATCTGGCTCTCAAACTCGCTGAGCACGAACAGCACCACCGTGCCGAAGCCGTAAAGCGGCACGCAGGGGCCGAAGAGAAAGCCGGGGTTCAGCCATTTGCGCTCCGGATTCGCGCCGGAGAAGAAGCGGCGGAAGAACAGCTCCAGCACCCAGCCGCCGCCGGAGCCGAAGAAAAACAGAAATACAATAATTAAAAATACCTGATATTTTGTCATAAGATCCCTCCGTGCAACAGCATAGCATGTTTTGCGGCGGATTGCAATTCCGGCGTGAATCGGGTATGATAGAAGCAGAAGAAATTTGAGGGGTTTTGCTTATGAAAAAGTTCTGGAAAATTTTGTTTTGCGTTCTGCTTGCGCTGCTGGTGCTTGTGGGCGGCTATGTGGCATACGTCTTTCTCGATTATCACCGCATTCCGGACAATCAGACGCTCGACATCTATGAGCAGGAGCCGCAGCCTATCGCGCAGACTGGGCGGGACTACCGCGTGCTGACATGGAACATCGGCTTCGGAGCCTACGAAGACGATTACGGCTTCTTCATGGACGGCGGCACGGAATCGTGGGCGTGGAGCGAGGAGCGCCTGAAGATCAACCTCGACGAGATCGCCGCGCGCGTGCAGGAGCAGGCGGCGGATGTCTATTTCCTGCAGGAAGTCGACTTTGACTCCACGCGCACCTACCATATCGACGAGCGGGAATGGCTCTATGCGGCGCTCCCCGGTCATTCGTCGGTCTTTGCCGTGAATTATGATTCACCGTTTCTGCTCTATCCATTCCGCCACCCGCACGGCGCGAGCCGGTCGGGACTTTTGATGCTGGCGGGATTTGACGTGCAGAGCGCGGTACGGCGGAGCCTGCCGGTGGAGACGGGGTTCACGAAGCTGCTGGACCTTGACCGCTGCTACAGTGTGTCGCGCGTACCGGTGGAGGACGGTCACGAGCTGGTACTCTATGACCTGCACCTCTCGGCCTATTCCTCGGACGGGACGATCGCCGACGAGCAGCTCGAGCTGCTCCTGGCGGATATGCAGGCGGAATATGAGGCGGGCAACTACGTCGT
>CAKUHJ010000220.1 GCA_934655935.1 uncultured Oscillospiraceae bacterium
GTGGTGTTCGGCGTGGGCTTTGCCCTGCTGCTGCCGGTGTTCTTCGGCTTGGACGGCGTGCTGTATTCCATGCCGGCGTCGGATATTCTGACCTTTATTATTTCAGCGGTTATTATTGTAAAAACATATCGGGATCTCGATGCAGAAGGCGTGCGGAAAGCAGGATGACCTGCCTCATCTGCGTGCGTCGAGGGCGCAGCAGGCAACCAAATACAAGGGGGCTTTTTGCCTCCTTCACACTTTCCCCGCTGCTCTGCCGCAGAGCTGCGAATCATAGTTTTTCGGCAGACCCCTGACATCTGTATCCGTTATATGGAAAGAATCGCACCTGTCTCGTGGGAGCGGAGCAGGCCGTAGTTCTGCGTATGGTGAATACCAGCGCGTCCATAAACAGCATGTCCAGATACGGCTTCAGGAGCTCTGGATTCAATTTGAGCAGGCCGTCACAGTTGAAGCCATAATCCTTGTCCTGCGCCAGATTCGCCATCGGCTCAAAATTCAGCCGTCCCTCCGTTCACGGCGTCAGAGCCTTTGCTGCCCGATCCGGATAATCGGTAATCAGCGCGTCCGCGCCGACACTGGAAAGATACGCCATATCCTCCTCGGAATTGACCGTCCAATACTGGATGGCCAGGTTATTGGCATGGGCGAAGTTGATGAGCGTCGTCGTGCCGAGGTTGATGCCGTAGCTCGACTCCGCATCGCCGAACGGCAGCTGGAGCACATCATAGGAACAGGCAAAGTCCTTTTTGCCTGTCAAGGCGGAAAAATAGAACTGGATGACCTCTTCCGGGCTGGCGCTGCGGTGCATATCCGGATAATTCGCCGTGATATAGTCCGCGACCTCATCGCGGAAGCTGCCGACGATGACGCGGTCGAGCAGTCCGCGCGCTTTCAGCGTCGTGTAAAGCTGCTCTGCCGCGGAAAGACCGGCCTCGCCGCCGTCCTTGATCTCGATGATGTAGCGATAGTCCCCGGCAGAGGTCAGATAATCCAGCACCTCGTCGAGCGACAAAATGCGCAGCTCGTCCGGCACGGCGTCGCCGTGGAGGCCTGCATAGGGCGTTTCGCCTGCGGCGCTGACAAACTGCGCTGCCATGTTTAGCTCCTTGAGCTCGGGCAGCGTCCTGTCACGGATAAGCACGTTTTCCGCTCCAAACACGGTCACAGCGTCCGACACGCGGTCGAGCGTAGCGTCGTGCGAGAGCACCAGAATATTGTCTGCCGTCATATGCAGGTCAAACTCGAAATAGTCCACCTGGAGTTGCGGATTTTCCGCACAGCCGCGGAACGCCGCCAGCGTCTCCTCCGGGAATTCGCCCGCGCCGCTGCGGTGCGCCGAAATCGCCGTTTCGCCGGTGATAAACGGATTGTCCGTGTGGTATTGCTTCAGATTTTTGGGATTCGAACGATGGCGGAACTGCGCGACGCCGACGAGCGCAGCGACAACCGCAATGCAAAGCAGCACAAGAAGACTCCTGCCGATGACTTTTTTGATTTTCATGATGATTCTCCTGACTGGTTATTTGTAGCATAATTATAGCATATATAAGCATATCGCGTGTGCCTGTCATGTAAAAATCTTTGCAAATCTTTGTCATCATCGGCCTTCTGCACATCGACGAAAACCGCCTGGACGGCCTGAGCGCGACGCGGGGCCATCCGCGCGCTGCCAAGGCCGGACGCCGCGACCATCCCGATTCTCGCGATGACCGCGAACGCTTTTGAGGAGGAGGCCGAACGCTGCTTCGAGGCCGGGATGAACGCGCATCTGTCCAAGCCCCTGCAGCTGGAGACGATGCTTGCCGCGATGGCAGACCTCTGCAGACCGGCGGGCGCGGCGCGCCAGAGAACCCCGTAGAGCATGTGTCTATTGTCTATTATATAGATAACTCCGGCCCGCAGCCTATGAAGGCTGCGGGCCGGAGCTTGACTGGCGAAAAACTATGATAGGCAACTCTGCGGCAGGGCAGCGGGGGA
>CAKUHJ010000221.1 GCA_934655935.1 uncultured Oscillospiraceae bacterium
TCCTTGTTTTGTCCTGTGATAAAATGAACATTCTATTCTACTTTCTTTATCTTCCGGCGAATCTCGGAACGAAGAATCCGAAGTCCGTTGCCGGAAACCCTTTCTCTCTGTTGATGTTGTTCACGATTCCATAGAAATCATGGGCGAAATTGAAGTCATCCGCATTCAGCCACTCGTCCAGACGCATATTGAACTTCTTGTCTGCGCTTTCAATGTCCATCATTCTGTCCACATCTTCATCCGGTTTCATCAGGCCCATCACCGTCGCTCTGACCATCACATCCGCATACTTGCTTTTACGTTTTCTTTCTTCTGTTTTCGCTGCTCTCTGTCTGAAATCTATCTTTTTCATCTTCCGGCCCTCCGTCTTTCTCTCTGGTCCAGCATCTCCATCACTTTTCTGTATCTGTTCCGGTTCTCTTTCTGCTTCTTGTACTCCTCTGCGAATCCATGTGCATCTTCTCCGGCGATAGTGGCTTCTGTCATCTGATCTGCTTCCCTTTCCATCTTTCCGATCGACTCTGCTTCCTTGTCATATGCCATGCAATACATCTCCTGTATCAATTCTTCAGGAATCTCGTTCGCCTTTGCCTCTGCTCTCGCATTGCAAAGTTCCGTGTTCAGTTCTGAAATGGTTGCTCCTCTCTTCTCGACGGTCTTCTTCAGGTCTTCAATCTCTGCTTTCAGGTCTTTGTTCTCTTTCTCTGCTTTTCTGGCATCCTTCTGTGCAATCTCCGCACGTTCCTTCATGCTATACGCAGTGTCTTCTCGAATGTTATCCTCTGCCAGTTCCAGAATCCCATCCATCGCGAATCCGACGTAACTGTTTTCTCCGAGTCCTTCCACGATCTTTCTGATCTTTTCGATTGCCTGTCTTTCCTGTTCTTTCGTTGTCATGCCTGCTCCTCCTATATCTCATCAATAATTGACATCAAATCATCGCACTGTCTGTATGCTTCGTCGAGCATATCAATGTATTCCTCCATCTGCTGTCCCTTTTCTCCGTACTGAATACTTTCCGGGAGGTTGTCGTGAGCCTCCTGTTCTTCATCCTTCACGCTCTCAATGATTCCCTGTGCCTTCGCAATCAGTTCAGATGCCTCCTGAAGCTGTTTTCTTCTGATCTTATTCATTCTCTTCTCTCCCTTCTTTCATGAGCCAGATGCTCTCATCCTCGCTGCACACTCCGAAGTATTCATCTGTTCTTGTGAAGAAAAATTCAATTCCATAAAACTGCTTGATTGCCAGTTTGAACACTTCCCATCTGTCCTGACAGCTTCTGCAAGTGTTGTCCCAGCATTTGAAGCCGAGTCCCTGATCTGGATTTCCGATTCCCGGTGTTGCTTTTCTTCTTTCGTCAAGGGCCTTGTCCCATGTGCGAATAGTTTCTTCTAATTCGCCGCCCATTTCTGTCTTCATGAATTTCTCTTTATTCAGTTTCATGTCTGTTCTCCTTATATGTACTCCCCGGCATTTCCGCCGGGGCCTGTTCTATGCAGTCAGTCCTGCCTGCTTTGCCATCTGCAATCCGATCATGATTCCTTTGACTTCACGCTTCTCGCCGCTGGTCAGCTGCTTCAGCAGTGAAATCATTTCCTCAATGTCTTCGGTTTGTTTCTTCAATTCCTTGTTATCCATTTCAAGAGTTGCTGCTGCCATGTGTGTTCCTCCTTTCTTTATGCTGTTACTGGCTCGTAATCTTCGAGCAGTTCCTTCAGGTTCGCTTTTCTCCAACGATGGAGCCGTCTGTCTCCGGTGATGTTCTTCACTGGTTCCGGGAGCGGTTCGCCTGTAATGACGTTTCTTTCCCAGTACAGATACTGTTTTAATGAATTGTGATAGTGTCCATCGTTATGCACTTCTATGTATTTGTTTGAGTTCCTTCGATTTCTGTATACCTGAATCGTTGTCACTGTTGTTGCCTCCTTTATGATGATGTGTGTTTACCTGTGCCCTATGC
>CAKUHJ010000222.1 GCA_934655935.1 uncultured Oscillospiraceae bacterium
CGCCAGCGTTCGTCCTGAGCCAGGATCAAACTCTCAATAAAATGGTATCTTAAAGCCGAAGCTCTAAAATCAATTTACTTAAGTTCGCTCTTAGCTTTACTCAAGAATTTTCGTTGGCTATTCAAAGAATCTCATTTCGACATTCATTGAACAACTTAAAATTAAAATTGTCCAAGGTGTTTGTTCATGTTTCTCGTTGTTTAATTTACAAGGTGCACTCCGCTATCTTCGCGGTCGCTCACTCTCTGGCGAGCTTATTCATTATATCACAGAGTTTTGAGCTTGTCAAGAACTTTTTTCGAGGTTTTTGAATCACTCTATTCCGTTGTGACACGCTCTCCGAAGAAAGCTTACTGATTATATCACATTGATTTGCGTCTGTCAAGAACTTTTTTCAAATTCTTTTGAACTTTTCAAATCAATTTTCAAAACCAGGCGCTCTCTCGAACGCAGGTGTTATTATACCAGTTTCTCCACAAAAGTCAACATAAAATTCGCCGTCTTTTTCCACAAAGACCATGGCGTACCATTTGTGCGTTTTTGCCATCCATCCACATCTTGTGTGTACAAAAAAGAGGACGCCCTAACGGGCGTCCTCTCGGATTTCGTATCTATTCTTACTCTGCGTCTTCAATCAAGCCGTAGCCGCCGTCTTTTCTTTTGTAGACCACTGCGAACGCACCGTCGTTGTCTTCGTCACGGAAGGCAAAGAACGTATGCTCCAGCAGGTTCATCTGCAGGATGGCTTCTTCTCTTGTCATCGGCTTCATGTTGAATTCCTTCTTGCGCACGATCTCAAACGTGCTCTCTTCCGGCTCTTCGGGTGCGAAGGAAGTAACGTCCGGTGTGCGGACAAATGCGTCCTGCCGCAGCCGGCGGGCAAGTCTTGTCTTATTCTTGCGAATCTGACGCTCCATCGTCGCGACTGCCGCGTCGATTGATGCAAACATATCCGACGTGCTCTCGTGTGCGCGGAAATACATATTCGACGCATGAACGGTGATCTCGGCAATATTGCGGTCTTTTTCCACACTGAATGTGACCAGCGCTTCGGCGTCGTCGCCAAAGAACCGCTCGAGCTTCATGACCTTCTTTTCGGCATACTTGTGAACATTCTCCGGGAGGTTGACTTTCTTCTCGGTGTACTGAAATCTCATATAAGCCGCTCCTTTCGTTTTTGCCTCGTCCAGAGGATTCGGGTTCTTTTCCTCTGTGCTTACAGGATATCACATTTTGCACAATTTTTCAATCCCATATCCGCCCAGCTTGGTGAATATTCTGTAAACAGACTCTTACGAAAGTTTGTCCATCAGCTCCCGAAGCGATACGCCGAAGAATTTTGACAGTGCCAGCATATTTCTCGTGCTGATCGCGCTCTGCTGGCCGGACAAGATCCGCCGTACCGTTCCCGGATCGATCCCAGTCTGCCTTGCCAGCTGACAGGATGCGACCGCCCGCTCGCGCAGCCACAGGTTTAATACCCCTGCCGCTCGTCCGTATGTCCTCATGCCTGCTCCGTGTCCTTGAGCAGCTGCTTCATGATGCCGTTGTAGATCGTCTCGGCCTGCCGCTCAAACGCTCTTTGCAGTGCGCGTCCCTGCGTCTTGCTCGGCGCAGTCAGCTCCAGCTTCATGAGGTTCCCCACGTCATCATCCAAATACATCTTCACCGCGCAGCTTCCGTTTTCCTGCTCCTCCAGTTCGCTGCGGATAAACTCCCCGCGCCTGGTCTGCGCGTTATATTTCTCCACCGCCGCCAGCGCCCGCTGCATAACAGGAAACGCGATCGAGTCCCGCGTCACTTCCTCCTGCACGCGTCCTTTTTCTGTGATCACATATGTCCCATCCGGAAGCTGCTGCAGATGTCCGCTTTCGACCATCTGCGGAATCGCAATGCTCACATCAAAGTAGCTCAGCCTATCGTCCTGATAGCACAGCTCATAGATCTTCTGCAG
>CAKUHJ010000223.1 GCA_934655935.1 uncultured Oscillospiraceae bacterium
GTTCTGGAATAAACCCGCTCCCGCGCGGAAAAAACCAAACAAAAAAAGCTCCCCGTTGGGGAGCTTTTTTAACGGCGATCAATCGGACCTCGATTCTTCCCACTGCGGCATCCAGTGGCCGAATTTGTAATAGAGGAAGAAAAGCAGACTGGTAACGATCCAGGTGGTGGGGTAGCAGAGGGAGACTGTGTAGATGCTGGGGTGCGGGAATGTGACCGCAAACAGCAGCACCATCCGCAGTACGCTGACACCGAAGAAGGTGATGAGCGCGGGCTTCACCGCGTTGCCCACGCCGCGCATCACGGAGGAAAAGACCTCCACGGCGGAGAAGAGAATGTAAAACGGCGAAAAACAGAGCACAAACAGCTCTGCCTGCCGCAGCACCTCGGCGTCTGTGCTGAACAGCTGCGCCGTGAAATGCCGCAGCGAGACCACCACAAGCGAGAAAAACAGCGACATCCCCGCGTGCAGCGCCAGCCCCGCGCGGATGCCCGCATGGACGCGGGCTTTGTTGCGTGCGCCGTAGTTCTGCCCGACGAAGGTCATCACTGCAATGCCGATGGCGCCCGAGATCGGCCAGAATACGCCGTCCACCTTCCCACAGATTGACCAAGCGGCGACGGTGTCCGTCCCCATCAGATTGACGGCCTTCTGCACATAGACGTTCGTCACGTTATAAAGCATACTCTGCAGCCCAGCAGGCACGCCGAGGCGCACCATCATCCAAAGCAGCTGCCGGTCGGCGCGGAGCTTCGACAGCTCCAGCCGGCAGGCGTCCTGCCGCCGGGAGAGCGAACGCAGCACAAAGGCGGCGCAGATCAGCTGCGAGAGGCTGGTTGCGATGGCTGCGCCCGCAACTTCCATCTTCAGCACGGCCACGAACAGTAGATCGAGCACCGTGTTGACCACCGTGCAGAGAATCAGAAAATACAGCGGTCTGCGGCTGTCGCCCACAGCGCGCAGCACGCTGCTTCCCATGTTGTAGATCATGCAGGGGATCATTCCGACGTAATACCAGCGCATATAGTCCAGGGAGTAGGCCATCGTGTCGGCCGGCGTGTCGAGCGCGGTCAGAAGTGGCTCCGACGTGGCGATTCCCAGCACGGTCAAAAGCGCGCCCACGCCCACGGCCAGCAGCAGCGAGGTATGCACCGCGCGGCTGACCTGCTCCGGCTCGCGCGCACCGTGGTGCTGCGAGACGACGATGGCCGCGCCGCTGGTGAGGCCCACGAAGAAGTTCAGAAGAAGATTGATAATCGCAATCGTCGATCCGCCGACGGCGGCCAGCGCCGCCTTCCCCACAAACTGCCCGAGCACGACGGCGTCCACCATGGAATAGAGCTGCTGCAGCAGCGTGCCGACCATGATCGGGAGCGCAAAGCGCAGCATGCTGCCCAATACCGGCCCCTGCAGCAGATCAACCTCACCCTGTCCTGCCTTCGCCATGGGATCTCCTCCTCTCAAAATCAAACAAAAAGCACACAGTTCTTTCATCATAGCCCATTTTTCAAATTTTTCAAGGGATTTTGTGAAATATTTTTTCCGCGCCTTGACTTTGCCCCGGCCGTGTGCTACAATCGCTACACTCATCGGAGGGTCAACAAATTTGGCTGGATAAGATGTCGGACGGACTGGGTCTGTCCGGACTCCTGTCCCGCCTATTTTTTATATCTGTCAGGAGGAAACTATGGAGAAAAATTCCTTTACCAGCGGCAAGATTCTCTCACCGCTGCTTCGCTTTGCATTCCCGGTGCTGCTTGCGCTGCTTCTGCAGGCGATGTACGGTGCGGTAGACCTGCTCGTGGTCGGGAAATTCGGCCACACAGCGGACATCTCCGGTGTTTCCACCGGCAGCCAGCTCATGCAGATGGTCACCTTCGCCGTCACGAGCCTTGCCATGGGTCTTACGGTGCTCATCGGCCAGCGCATCGG
>CAKUHJ010000224.1 GCA_934655935.1 uncultured Oscillospiraceae bacterium
CGCGCCTGCACCGAAACGGGCATCCCACAGATCCACTGCATCAAATCCAGCTGGTGAGAAGCCTGCGTCATCAGAATGCCGCCGCCCTCGCTCTGCCAGCTGCCGCGCCACGAACCGGAGGTATAGTAAGCATCAGTACGATACAAATCCGTGATGACCCAGGTGCAGCGCACCAGTTCGCCGATCTGTCCCTGCTCCACCATCTGCTTCACAGTACGGTAGCACCTTGATGCCCGCCGATTATACATCACGCCACACACAATCTCCGGTCTCTTTTCCAGAGAAGCAAGTACCTGCTCCACCTCGTCACAGTAGATACCCACCGGCTTTTCGACCAGAACATGAATCCCCGCGTTGACGGCCTGAATTGCCATCTCTGGATGCAGACCGTGGGGCGTGGTAATGAGGACGGCATCCATCACACCAGAGTCCAGCATGGTCTGATAGTCCTGAAATGCTTTGGCAGACAGGCTATACTGCGCCTGAAGTCTGTGCATGGACACATCGCTTCTGCTGCAAAGTGCTGTCAGCTCCACATCTTTAATACACCCCGCAACAATGAGTCCAATATAGTCTCTCGCTATCGTGCCGATCCCGGCGATGCCTAACCGAATCATGGCTGTTCTCCTTATGGTGTATTCTTCCAACTCCCAACGCACCCGGACAGCGGGGCTTTTTGCGCTGCGCTGCGTCATTTTTTCTTGAAATACGTCAGTATTCCTGCTGAAAAATATCTTGCTCAGCGCGAAAATTCCTCGCTGCCGGTCACATTTTCAGTTTTCAGATACACCCTAGAAATGTAGGAATTTCAGCAGTTCGTTCTCATAAAAGTTGATACGTTCATGGATGTACTTTGGGTATCTTATCTGCCGCTTCTCTCCACTGGCACAACGGAATACTGCATCCTGCGTATCTGGCGGTGCGGTGGTATCCATCTCAGACGTACCGAGCAGAAGCTCACTTTTCAGCATTGACGCAAAATTAACGCAGTCGAGATAGTCCAGCGTAGAAAACAGTTGTTCCTCCTGCGTGTGCTTCGGATCATGATTTCTGAAATAAGAGATCACGCCTGCATAAATGCTCTCATTGCAATTCTGCTCCCATGCCGTCCGAAAATCGGCGGGCACTGGATTCAATGCGGCACATTTTACCACCCCGGGGATCATTGCGGCCACATCGATGGCCAGACCAGCACCAAGCCCCTCACCCCATGTAATTAAGCGCACACGATCCGTGCGGGGCAGCTTGCGCACAGCCTGCGCTATGCTCAGAGCATCGCTGACCATCTTCACTGCCGCAATGCCATCAGGGCCAGCTTCAGCATCTGCCGTCACATCTATTTGAATGAAACGATTTTCCAATGCAACGACTGCATAGCCCAGAGCAACAAAGCGTGTCATGTGATGCCAACCGCGAATACCACGACCATGATCATGGAACATCAGCACCGTTGGCACTTTCTTCTCGCCCATTGGACAGATATAGCGTGCATAGAGCACAGCGCCATCCTCTGCCGTCAGATGCAGCTCATAGTACTCTGCCGCAGGACTGTGAAGTGCCACCGGCTTCATCTCCATCGCGCAGTCCGCAGCACGATCAGCACGGGCATTCCAGAATGCCCGAAAATCGGGCGGACAGATGGTTCTGCACTTCTTCTCTTCATACATCCTGCTCACGCCCCCTCCGAAAAGAAATCGATGATCTGATCATCAAAAGCCTGTATTTCCTCATGTCCAAACTCTGGGAAGAAAACGTGCTTCTTCGGACAAGTCAGGCGATTGTAGACGGAAAACTGCGTGATGGGCGGACAGACACTGTCCGAAAGCCCCGTACCAAACAGTACTTCGCACTTCACGCGATGAGCAAAATTGTGCGCATCAATGTAGCCCAGTTTCGTGAACGTTTCTTTCTTTCGAGA
>CAKUHJ010000225.1 GCA_934655935.1 uncultured Oscillospiraceae bacterium
GCTCGAGCAGCACCACCGCATCCGAATTTCGGACGAGGCGATGCAGGCGGCGGTGGAGCTGTCATGCCGGTATCTGGCTGACCGGTTTCTGCCGGATAAGGCGATAGATCTGCTCGACGAGGCGGCAGCCTCCATCTGGCTGTCCGGCGGCACGGTAGATGCGCGTCTGGAAGAAAAAAAGCGCAGACTCTCGCAGGAGCTGGAGCAGGCGGTGCGCGATGGCGCGTATGAGCATGCGGCGGCGCTTCGCGACCGGCTGCAGGAGCTGGTACGCAGACAGGCAGAGTCCAGCCGCGCGCAGCGGATGCTGCTGGTGACGCGAGAGGATGTGGCTGGCATCGTTTCGCAGCGCACGGGTATTCCCGCCGGGGCGCTGAGCCGGACGGAAAAGGAGCGGCTTTTGCAGCTTGAGCAGGCGCTGCACGAACGGGTCGTGGGGCAGGACGCGGCAGTGGAGGCGGTCTGCCGCGCGGTCCGGCGGGGAAGAAGCGGCATGGCAGACGAGGAGCGCCCGGCGGCGTCCATGCTCTTTGCAGGACCTACGGGCGTGGGAAAGACCGAGCTGTGCAAGGCGCTGGCGGACGTCGTATATGGAAGCGCAGACAGCCTTGTGCGCATCGACATGAGCGAATATATGGAGCCCGGCTCCGTGACCCGGCTCATCGGCGCGCCGCCGGGCTATGTCGGGCACGAGGAGGCGGGCGCGCTGACAGAAAAGGTGCGCCGGCGTCCGTACTGTGTGGTTTTGCTTGACGAGGTGGAAAAGGCACACCGGGATGTTCGAAACCTTCTTTTGCAGGTCATGGACGATGGCATGCTGACCGACGCGATGGGAAGAACCGTCTCGTTCAAAAATGCGATTGTCGTCATGACCTCGAACGCCGGAAGCGGCGAGGACCGCAAGGGTGGGCTCGGCTTTTTGCCGCAGGAGGCATCGGAGCGCTTTCTGCTTGCACTGCGGCAGCTGTTCAGCCCCGAGTTTCTCGGAAGAATCGACTGCGTCGCCTGCTTTACGCGGCTGGGTCTGCCGGAGCTGACGGAAATTGCACACCGGCAGCTGGAAAAGCTCTGCGCGCGGGCAAACGTGCACGGCTTGCGCCTTTCGATCGCGCCCGGTGCGGCGGAGGCGGCGGCACGGCAGGCGCTCTCGTCTTCCGGCGGCGCGCGCGAAATCCGCCATCTGCTGCAAACCTGTGTGCAGACGCCGCTTGCCGACGCGCTGCTATCGGACACGCTGACGGGAAACCGGGTCGTTGCAGCGCGCGAGGGGAAACTTGTCGTAACGGTAACGGGAGATGCAGTTGCAAACCCTCAGAACTTTATTGTCCGGATTGGTACCAATTACAACGAGCTGATCGAGGAAGCGGGTGGTTTTGTACAGGAACCTGCCAAGATTATTTCCGGTGGCCCGATGATGGGCTTTGGTATTTTTGACTTAAACGTGCCGACAACCAAGACATCCTCCGCGCTGCTGTGCCTGACCCATGATGATGTTGCAGAGTCACAGCCGTCGGCGTGTATCAATTGCGGACGCTGTGTAGAAGTCTGTCCCGGCAGAGTTGTGCCCAAGCTCCTTGCAGACTATGCAGAACGCCATGACCTCGAAAGATTTGAAGCCTGCAACGGTCTGGAATGCTGCGAATGCGGATGCTGCAGCTATGTCTGCCCGGCAAAGCGTCCTCTGACACAGGCGATTAAATCCGCGAGAAAGATGGTTCTGGCTGAGAAAAAGAAAAAACAGCAGGAGGCGAAGAAATGAGCGATTTACGCAATGTATCCTCCAACCCCCATATCCGGAACGGCGAGGATACGCGCAGCCTGATGCTTGATGTGATTATCGCGTTGTTGCCGGCGTTTGCATTTGGCGTTTATGTCTTTGGCATACGTGTATTGAT
>CAKUHJ010000226.1 GCA_934655935.1 uncultured Oscillospiraceae bacterium
AGATGGAGCTGACCGCCATTTTCTCGGGACATTACCTCAAATCCTGGGAAGAGGGCTGCAAGCTTGTCAACCGGATTTATCAGGTGGATGTTCCCACGCAGGCCGACGCCATCGTCACCAGCTGCGGCGGCTTCCCGAAGGACATTTCCCTCTATCAGGGCACGAAAACCATCGACAACGTCGAGTCCGGGCTCAAGCCCGGCGGCACCCTTATTTTAATGATCGAAGCGCCGGAGGGCGGCGGCCCGGAAGAATATTTCGGCTGGTGCAAAAATCTTCTGGACGGCACGATTGAAAAGCGTCTGCGGGAGGCCTTCACCGTCGCAGGCTATATTTTCTTCCAGAACTGCGAGCAGGCGCAGCGGCAGAATATCCTGCTCTATTCCACCATTCCGGACGAGCTCGTCCGCCCGATGGGCATGCGGTCGTTCTCCGATATGAACGAGCTTCTGAAGGCCGCAGATCTTGCCGGAAAGTCCATCTATGTCATTCCCAACGGCGCAACTGTCGTTCCGCACGTCACCAAGGAGGCCTCTTTATGAACGCAAAAACCTACATCGCAAACCGCTTTCAGAACGCAGGCTCCGGCCTGTCTCTCGACACCGAAGCACTGGCAAAATACAACGATATCATCGATCTTTCCATCGGCGACACCGACTTTACCACTGACGAAGCCATCATTGAAAAGGCATACCTCGACGCGAAGGCCGGGCACACACATTATGGCGACCCCAAGGGCGATCCGGAGCTGATTGCGGCGGTCTGCCGCGCCTGGCAGGAGGATTTCTCGCAGGCGCTCGCGCCCGATCATGTGCTGGTCACAGCCTCGAGCTGCCTCGGCATGGCGCTTTGCATGATGGCAATTTTAAACCCCGGCGACGAGGTCATCGTCTTCTCGCCGTATTTTGCCATGTACCGCAGCCAGATTGAGCTCGCAGGCGGCGTGTGTGTGGACGTTCCGACGTACGCCTCGGAAAACTATGCAATCTCCGAGCAGCGTCTGCGCGCGGCGATTACGCCCAGAACCAAGGCCATCATCTTCAATAACCCCACGAACCCCACCGGCATGGCCTATGGCCGCGAGACGCTGGAGCTGCTGGCAAAAATCGCGCAGGAATATGATCTTCTTGTCGCGGCAGACGAAATTTACACCACCTATTTATATGAAGGCGACTACATCCCGCTGCGCACGCTCCCCGGCATGCTGGACAGGACAATCACGCTCAACAGCTTCTCCAAGAACTTCCTGATGACCGGCTGGCGCGTAGGCGTCATCATCGCAGAGCCCGCGTTCGTCTCGGTCATGAACCAGATTAACGGCGCTCTGATCTACTCCGCGCCTTCTATCTCACAAAGAGCCGCCATCGCGGCGCTGGATAACCGGGCGCGCATCCGCGAGCGCTACATCAAAGAATACCGCGACCGTATCTTCTATTCTGCCGAGCGGCTCTCGAAGATTCCGTATCTGAGCCTGGTTGCGCCGAAGGGCACGTTCTATCTGTTCCCGGGCGTGGAAAAAACGGGGCTTTCCTCCAAGGAATTCTGCAAGGCGCTTCTCGAGCGCGCGCACATCCTTGTTTCGCCCGGCGATGTGTTCGGAACCGCAGGCGCGCAGCACTTCCGCATTGCATGCACGGTGGATATTGAGAAGCTCCGCGCGGCATATGACCGCATGGAAGCCCTGCAATTCTGAGATTTTTCCGTTTGCGGCGGACGTTTTTGTGGGATATGCAAAAAAGTTCACAATTATTCATCGGTATGCATTCGATTGTTGTATAACTTTGCATCTTTACAAAATTCAAAAACTCTGTATAATCATACACATAAATTACAACACATTGCATGCACGGCATGCACAGGAGGGTATAATGAAAA
>CAKUHJ010000227.1 GCA_934655935.1 uncultured Oscillospiraceae bacterium
GGCGCAAGCGTCTGGAAAAGCGAAAGGGCCTTTTCCGCTTCATCCTCCGCGATATCCTCGCCGTAGAAGATGTTGATGAATTCCTTGCCGTCCTCCGCGGCCTTCCTTGCCATCTGGGACAGAAGGTCTCCAATGTCGCGGCTGGTTCCAAGCAGCGCGCCGTTGCACAGGCCGAGATAATCGCCGGCGTGGATATCATAGCCGTCAAAATCAGAGTCGCGCGCGGCGTAGGTAATCTGCATGGTTGTAACCGTATCCAGAACGTCCGCCATCGCGGCCTCGTTCTCATCGTCGGAGAGCTCCGGGTCGAAGGAAAGCATCGCGGTGATGCCCTGCGGAACGGTTTTGGAGGGAATGACGCAGACGCGGCACGGGGCAAGCTCCGCCGCGGCCTGCGCGGCCATGATGATGTTCTTGTTGTTGGGCAGGACAAAGACGGTTTCCGCGTTTGCATGCCGGATGGCCGTAAGGATATCCTCGGTCGAGGGATTCATGGTCTGTCCGCCCTGGATGATCTCGTCCACGCCGAGATCGCGGAAGACGCCAGCAAGACCGTCGCCCGCGCACACGGCCACGCAGGCCCGGCGCTTTTCCGGCGCGGACTGCTGCGCGGCGGAGAGCTCCTGCTCGACGCCCTCCAGATCGTCCGTGGAGCGGGCCTTGCGCCCGGCGGCCAGATCGTCGTGCTGGGTGCGCATGTTTTCGATCTTTGCAAGCTCCAGCGTGCCGTATTTCTGCGACTCGGCCAGCGCGTCCCAGGGGATATTCGTATGAACGTGGACCTTGAACGCCTCGTCGTCCTCGCCGATGACCAGGCTGTCGCCGATGGAGTCAAGGTATACGCGCAGCGGCTCAATGGAAACGTCCGCGGCCTTGCGGACGATGTAAACGGTATCGTAGGCGAAGGTGATATCCTCCGTGTCGAAGCTTGCAAAGTCGGCCTGCTCGGTGGCCGCGCCCACGGAATCGTCCGTCAGGTCGTTTCCGCGCAGGGAAGCCAACATTCCCTCCAGAATGCAGACAAAGCCCATGCCGCCCGCGTCGACGACGCCGGCCCGCTTGAGAACCGGGTTCTGATTGACAGTGTTTTCCAGCGCGGCCCTGGCCGTATCGATGCAGCTGGAAAGGACAAACTCCAAAGAGGCGTCCTGCGCGGCAAGTTCGCGCGCGGCGTCCGCCGTCAGGCGGGAGACGGTGAGGATGGTGCCCTCGGCGGGCTTCATGACGGCCTTGTAGGCGGCCTCGACGCCGGAGGTCAGCGCAAGGGCAAAGCCTGCACCGTCCGTCTCGGTCATGCCCTTGAAGGCCTTGGAAAAGCCGCGGAAGAGAAGCGACAGAATGACGCCGGAGTTGCCGCGCGCGCCGCGCAGCAGGGCGGAGGCCGCCAGGTCCGCAGCGCGGGTCAGGGTCAGGTCTGCGGTGTGGGCGAAGTCGTTGACCGCCGCGCAGAGCGTCATGTACATATTTGTGCCCGTGTCGCCGTCCGGCACGGGGAAAACGTTCAGCTCGTTGATTTTCTGCTTGTTCAGGGATACGGCTGCAGCCGCGGAGAGCACCATCCGCCGGTATGCCGCGCCGTCCATTGTCTGTCTCAATACAAAGCACCTCCGTGGGCTCTCAGAGCCCGGAATTAATCGATGGTAATGGAGTCAACAAAGACGTTGACAGCCGAAACCTCGGTGCCGGTGGACTTTGTGACAAAGTAGCGAACCTGTTCGATGATCGAAGCGGAAATGGCGCAGATGTTGACGCCCTTATCGACCATGATGTGAAGATCGATAGAAATGGAGTTGTCGCCGGAGAAGCTGACCTTGACGCCCTTGCTCATGGCCTCCTTGCGCAGCAGATGCACCAGTCCGTCCGAGAC
>CAKUHJ010000228.1 GCA_934655935.1 uncultured Oscillospiraceae bacterium
GACCAGGTCGCTGTATTCGCTCGGGTCGTCCAGCGGCAGCTCCGCCAGCAAAAGCGCCTGCGCATAGAGAATCTTCACAAGCTTTTCCGCCCGCTCCGGCTCCTGCGCTGCCGCAAGCTGGAGCTTGGCGAAAATCGGGTGGCCCGGATTGAGCTCCAGCGTACGCTCGAGCTGCATCGGCGCGTCCGGATTGAGGCGTCTGAAATACTTCTCCATTTCGAAGGTCATGCCCTCCTCCGGAACGATGCAGACCGGGTGCGCGCCCAGATTCGGATTCAGGCGGACGTCCTTGATTTTGCCCTCGAGCGTCTTGCGGACCAGCTCCAGCGTGTCCTTGGCCTTTTCCGCCTGCTGCTCGGTTTCCTTTTTCTGCTCCTCGGTGCTCAGGCCAAGATCGTCGGCTGTGATCGACTTGAATTCCTTCTCGCCGTATTTGACGAGCGTGTTGGGCACAAAGCCGTCGACCTCATCGGTCATCAGCAGAACGTCATAGCCCTTGGCGTCCAGCGCGTCCATCTGCGGCAGCTTCTCCAGTCTCTGGCGGTTTTCGCCGGTTGCATAGTAGATGTACTTCTGCTCCTCCGGCATGGCCTGCACATATTCCCGGAAGGTCACAAGCTTGTTCTGCTTCTTTGACCAGTAGAGCAGCAGATCCTGCAGCATGTCCTTCTTTGCGCCGTAATCGCCCAGCGTTCCGTACTTGAGCTGAACGCCGAAGGCCTGATAGAACTTTTCATACTTCTCGCGGTCGTTTTCCAGAAGCTTCTGAAGCTCGGCCTTGATTTTCTTCTCCAAGTTCGACGCGATGAATTTCAGCTGCCGGTCATGCTGCAGCATCTCACGGGAAATATTGAGGCTCAGATCCTGCGAGTCGACCACGCCGCGCACAAAGCGGAAGCAGTCCGGCAGCAGGTCCGCGCAGCTCTCCATGATCATCACGCCGAAGGAATACAGCTGCAGGCCCTTCTTGAATTCCTTGGTGTAGAAGTCATAGGGCGCCTTGGCCGGAATGAACAGCAACGCCTTATAGGTCACCGCGCCTTCTACATTTGCATGGATGACCGCCGCAGGGTCCTCAAAATCGTAGAATTTCTCCTTATAGAAGCTGTTGTACTCCTCGTCGGCGACGTCCTTTTTATTCTTCTGCCAGATCGGAACCATGGAGTTGAGCGTTTTGAGCTCCTGCACGGTTTCGAACTCCGGCTTTTCGGCCTCCTCCGTACCGGGCTTCAGGCGCTGGGCGTCCATCATCATCCGGATCGGCCAGCGGATATAATCCGAGTATTTTTTCACCAGGCTTTGAATTTCCCACTGTTTGAGATAGCGGGAGTAATCCTCGTCCCCGGTGTCCTCCTTCAGCTTCATAATCACGTCGGTGCCGGCCGTCTCCTTTTCCGCCGGCGTGATGGTATAGCCGTCCGCACCGGATGAGGTCCACTGGAAGGCCTCGTCCGAGCCGTATTTCTTCGAAATGACCGTCACGGTATCGGCCACCATGAACGCGGAGTAGAAGCCGACGCCGAACTGGCCAATGATGTCAAGGTCCTCCGCCTTGGCCGCGTCCATCTCGTTCTTGAACTGGAGGCTTCCGCTGCGGCAGATGGTACCGAGGTTCTTTTCCAGCTCCGCCGCGTCCATGCCGACGCCGTTGTCGCGGACGGTAATGGTCCGCGCAGCCTCATCCAGCTGAATATCGATGGCGAAATCGCTCCGGCTCAGACCGACGTTCTCGTCCGTCAGCGCCTGATAGGCCAGCTTGTCGATGGCGTCGGAGGCGTTGGAAAGAATTTCACGGAG
>CAKUHJ010000229.1 GCA_934655935.1 uncultured Oscillospiraceae bacterium
CTCCTTGATCCCGCAGTATGTAAAGAGCTTGGCAGGCTTGCCGAGCTGCAATTTTGCCAATGTATAGTTTGTCGTGTGGCACGCATAGCCGACGCCCCCGCAGTCAATCACCGCGAGATTCGCGTCCACAAGGGCCAGCGTTCCGTTCAAATAGTAAAACATATTGCCTCTCCCCTATCCGAGATAGCCTTTCTGATGTAAAAGGGACGTGGACGAGCGCGCATGGCAGAGCGCAATGGCGATGGCGTCCGCCGCATCGTCCGGCCGGGCCACCTTTTCCATGTGCAGCAGCCGCCGCGTCATATCCATGACCTGATGCTTTTCCGCGCCGCCGTAGCCGACGACGGCCTGTTTGACCTGATTCGGCGTGTACTCGTAGAGCGGCACGCCCGATTTCTGGATCGCCAGCAATATCACGCCCCGCCCGTGGCTGACGCCGATGCCGGTCGTGACGTTGTGGCCCCAGAACAGCTCCTCCACCGCGACGGCCTCCGGCTTCACCGTTTTCAGCAGCTCCTCCATGTCGTCATAGAGCACTTCGAGCCGCTGCGGAAATGAAAGCGTCGTCGGCGTGGTGATCGTGCCATAGTTCAGCAGCTTCAAATTCCCCCGGTCTGAAAACACCACGCCGAAGCCCGTCGTCGCGTAGCCGGGGTCGATCCCCAAAATCACCATCTTAAAACTTCCCGAACATCAGCCAGTAGCACGTTCCCAAAAACGCGAACAGCACCACGCCCGCCAGAATCCACGCCATGACCCTGTGGAACTTTGGCCGGGGCGTATAGTGCGGTTTTTCCTCCTGCTGCTGTGCGCTGGTGTAATCCAGACGCTCTGTGGAATGTTCATTGCGCATGGCGATCCCTCGTTTTCACAAATTATTTTGATTATATCATAAATCCGAACAAATGAACAGTAAAACTTTTTGAATCCGCCCCAAGTCTTTGGGGCACACTGGAAATGAGGTGATTTCATGCTGATCTCGTTTTTACGGACGATCATTTTATACCTGCTCCTCATCGCGAGCATCCGCCTGATGGGCAAGCGGCAGATCGGGGAGATGGAGCCGACGGAATTTGTCGTGACCATGCTGGTGGCAAATCTGGCGGCTGTGCCGATGCAAGAGAGCGGCATTCCATTGCTAGCGGGCATGGTACCGATCCTTGTGGTTCTGGCTATGGAATTGCTATTATCGGTGCTGAGCTACCGCAGCATCAAGTTCCGCCGTCTCGTCTGCGGAAAGCCGGTCATCCTGATCGAAAACGGCAGGCTCATTCAGCGGAACCTGCAAAAAACGCGCGTCACGCCCGACGAGCTGACGGAGTATCTGCGCCTGCAAGGCGTCGTCGACCTCGCGCAGGTGAAATATGCGATTCTGGAGACGAGCGGCAGCGTCTCCGCGCTGCTCTACCCGAAATACGAACCCGCGAGCGCGAAGGACGCGGGCGTCCAGGTGGACGACCTGCACCTGCCGATCACGCTGATCTCCGGCGGACGGCTCCTGCGGGAAAATCTCGACCTGCTCGGCAAAAGCGAAGCATGGGTGCGCGAAAGCCTCGCGGCCTACAACTGCGAGATCCGCGACGTCTTCCTGCTGACGTGTGAGCCGGGCGGCAAGCTCTATCTCTCCATCCGGGAGGACGCAACATGAGGCACACGCTTTTTGCCTGTCTGCTGCTGGGCGTGACGCTCGGCTTCTGCATTTTCTCGTCCGTGACCGTCCGAGCCGAGACGCAGACCGTGAACGACGGGATCGCGGAAGCGCGCAATGC
>CAKUHJ010000230.1 GCA_934655935.1 uncultured Oscillospiraceae bacterium
CTACGCCCTGACGCAGAAGATGCGCGGCGCAAACCTGTTCCGCACGGTCTTCTTCATGCCGAACCTCATTGGCGGCGTCGTCCTTGGCTATATCTGGAGCCTGATTTTCGACGGCATCCTGAAAAACTACAGCACCTACCTCACCGCCAACGGCACCTACGGCTTCTGGGGCCTCGTGATCCTCGTGGCCTGGCAGCAGATCGGTTATATGATGATCATTTATATCGCCGGATTACAGGCCGTGCCCGAAGATATGCTCGAGGCCGCCAAGATCGACGGCGCAACCGGCTGGCAGACGCTCACCAAGGTCATTCTGCCGAACGTCATGCCCTCCATCACCACCTGCACCTTCCTCACCCTGACAAATTCCTTCAAGCTCTTCGACCAGAACTTTGCCCTCACCGGCGGTCTGCCCAGTGTCATTCAGGACGGGGCCAAAATCAACATCACCGAGCTGCTCGCGCTCAACATCTATTCCACTTACAATATCAATAAGAAATACCATGGCGTCGCCCAGGCCAAGGCCGTGATTTTCTTCCTGCTCGTGGCCGTTCTGGCACTCATCCAGCAGGCAGCAACCCGGAAAAAGGAGGTCGACCAGTGATGAAACCGCGTAAAGTAAAGCAGCACTACTCCCCCGGCAGCAAGGTACTGACTGTCTTCTTCCTCGCAATCTGCCTTGTCTGGGTCATGCCCGTCATTGAGGTACTCATCAACTCGTTCAAATCCAACAACTATGTCAACCTCGAGCCTTTCGCCCTCCCGACGAAGGAGTCCTTCGTGGGCTTTGCCAACTATATCAAGGGTGTCACTTTCGGCAACTATCCCTTCATCAAGGCCCTTGGCTTCAGCCTCTTTATCACGGTCGTCTCCGTAGCGCTCATTCTGCTCTTCTGCTCGATGACCGCCTGGTACATTGTCCGCACGAAGAGCACCATCGCCAATATCTTCTATTACCTCTGCCTCTTCTCGATGATCGTCCCCTTCCAGATGGTCATGTTCACCCTGACCTTCACGGCCAACACGCTCCATCTGGACAAAGCGTGGACAATCCCGATCCTCTATCTCGGCTTCGGCGCAGGCCTTGCCATCTTCATGTTCACCGGCTTTATCAAGTCGCTTCCGCTTGAAATTGAAGAGGCCGCCGCAATCGACGGCTGCGGCCCTGTGCGGACGTTCTTCTCCGTTGTGCTGCCCATGCTCAAGCCGACGCTCATCTCTGTCGGCATTCTGGAGCTCATGTGGGTCTGGAACGATTTCCTGCTTCCCTACATGGTGCTCGAGCGCGGCAAATATGAAACCATCCCCATCCTCGTCCAGTATCTCAAGGGCAGTTACGGCACTGTCGACCTCGGCGCAACCATGGCCGTCATCATGCTCAGCATCCTGCCCATCATCATCGTCTATATCTTCTGCCAGAAATATATCATCAAGGGTGTCGCCGCCGGCGCGGTCAAGGGCTGATTCCTATGGAAGCTCCCAAGCGCCCCATGACCATCAAAGACCTTGTCCGCCTCTCCGGCTATTCGCTCGGCACCGTCTCGCGCGTGCTCAACAACCAGCCCAACGTCAGCGAAAAGGCGCGAAGCACCATTCTCGCCATCGCTGCCGAGCACGGCTTCGAGCTCAATACCAGCGCGCAGTCGCTTAAGCAGCAAAAGAGCAACGCCGTT
>CAKUHJ010000231.1 GCA_934655935.1 uncultured Oscillospiraceae bacterium
CCTTCTTGCCCTTGCGGATCTTCAGCCCTTCCTTCAGCTGTTCGCCGGTGAAGCAGACGTCGATGTTCGCGACCTTCTCGTCGTTCACCATCACGCCGCCCTGCTGTACGAGCCGCCGGCCCTCGCCCTTCGACGGGATGAGTCCGCAGGCCATCATCAGGTCGAGAACAGCGATCTTCCCGTCCGTCAGCTGATCTTCCGTGATCTCGGTCGTCGGCATATTGGAGTTGTCCGCGCCGCCTGCAAACAGCGCCTTTGCCGCGTCCTCGGCCTTTTGGGCTTCCTCCTCGCCGTGGACGAGCTTCGTCAGCTCGAACGCGAGGATTTCCTTCGCGCGGTTGAGCTGGCTGCCTTCCCACTTGTCCATCTCGTCGATCTGCTCCAGCGGCAGGAATGTCAGCATCCGGATGCACTTGAGCACATCGTCATCGCCCACATTGCGCCAGTATTGGTAGAAGTCAAATGGGCTGGTCTTGTTCGGGTCGAGCCAGACGGCGTTGCCTGCGGTCTTACCCATCTTCTTGCCCTGCGAGTCGGTCAGCAGCGTAATGGTCATCGCGTGTGCGTCCTTGCCGAGCTTGCGGCGAATCAGCTCCGTGCCGCCGAGCATATTGGACCACTGATCATCGCCGCCGAACTGCATATTGCAGCCGTAGTGCTGGAACAGGTAGTAGAAGTCGTAGGATTGCATGATCATGTAGTTGAACTCCAGGAACGAAAGGCCCTTCTCCATGCGCTGCTCATAGCACTTGGCGCGCAGCATATTGTTCACGGAGAAGCACGCGCCCACCTCGCGCAGCAGCTCAATATAGTTGAGGTTCAGCAGCCAGTCGGCATTGTTGACCATGATGGCCTTGCCCGGCCCGAAGTCGATGAACCGCTCCATCTGGCGCTTGAAGCAGGCGGCGTTGTGGTCGATGTCCTCTTTTGTCAGCATCTTGCGCATATCAGTTCTACCGGACGGGTCGCCGATCATGGTCGTGCCGCCGCCGATGAGCGCGACGGGCTGGTTGCCTGCCATCTGGAGGCGCTTCATCAGCGTCAGCGCCATAAAGTGGCCGGCCGTCAGGCTGTCGGCAGTGCAGTCGAAGCCGATATAGAACTTCGCCTTGCCATTGTTCACCATGTCGCGGATATGCTCCTCATCCGTTACCTGCGCGATCAGCCCCCGCGCCTGCAGTTCTTCATAAATACCCATTTGTCATTCTCCTTCTATCCACTTTAAATACTTTGCTTTTAAAAATAAAAGCGCCCTCCGCTCCAACGAGCAGAGGGCGAAACTTCGCGGTACCACCTCTGGTTCGCCGCCTTCTCACAAAGACGGCCTCCATGGGCGCACTTGCGCCCCTGCGCGATAACGGGCGCACCCGACACACCCCTTATGCCTTCGCAGTTCAGGGGGCAGCTCCGGGAGGTATTTCCCCTGCGCATCCCCGCCGCCTCACACCACCCGGCAGCTCTCTGAAAAGGCCCTTGCGCAGCGTACTTGTTCCCATCAACGCTGTGACATATTGATTGCATTATATGGGAAGCGCCGCGGTTTGTCAAGCCCCGGCTTTCCGGTTTTCTGCCGTCGCCAGCAGCTCCCTTGCCCCGGCGAGCGTCGTCTCCGTGATGGCCGCGCCGCCGACGAGCCGCGCCAGCTCCTGCACGCGCCCATCCTCGTC
>CAKUHJ010000232.1 GCA_934655935.1 uncultured Oscillospiraceae bacterium
CCTCCGTGGTAACCTGCGCGGCGGCCATCTCGGGCTGAAGCTTTCTGACAATTTCGGCAAGCTCCGCGTCGATTTCCTCCTTCTCCCGGTCCGTATAGATCACGAAGCTGACCTGCGCGTCCTGATGCGCGTCGCCGGTGCAGCCCACGCTTCCGACCCGGAAGGCAGAGTCCGCAATCACGGTTCCATGGTAATAGCGGTTGGCCTGCAGCTCCGCGCGGCGGCGCGCGCCGAAGGCGTCAAGCTCCTGCATGAAGCGGGCGAGCAGCTTGTACACGTGCATGCAGTCGTCGCTGACTGCGTTTCTGTGCAGCTTCAACTGGTAGCAGCCGCCGCCCAGGGCCGTGGCCCACATCTCATAGCTGCCGCCGTCAAGGTTCACCAGCGTCTGGCACGGGCAGTGCAGCCCTGCGGCTACCGCACCGTTGCCGCCGCCAAATTCCTCGTCGCTGTAGGAATTGAGCACCACGGTTTTTTCCAGCCGGACGCCGAGCTCGTCAAGCACCTTCAGCGCCATAAACGCGCCCGCAATGCCGAACTTATCGTCGCACGCGCCAAGGCCGATCAGCCTGCCGTCCTGCAGCGTCGGGTTAAATGGCCCAAACTCCCACAGGGAAAGATCCCCGGCCGGCATGGTGTCAATGTGCGCGGCGAGCATCACGCGTTCATCCCGGTTCTTACCCCAGCGGACGCCGGTGACGTTCGGACGCTCGTCCGTATGCTGGCCGGGCCAGTAATAGGGGCTGTCCGTGACGCCGGGAACATGATCCGGCATATAAAGCGCTGTGTCAAGTCCCTGCTCTTCATACAGGCCGCGGATATACGCGGCGCACTCAGCCTCGTTTCCGCGGTTTCCAAAATTCTGTGAATCGAAGCTCACAAGCCTGGACAGAAGCGCAAAAAGCTCCTCCTTCTGTCCGGCAAGCTTCTCAAGCGCCCGCGCTTCCAGGCGGGCCGAATCTGCGCTCATGTTAAAAGCCTCCATTGCTTTGCAGAGATGTCTCAGAATCAGTCCTTCTTCGGGGACTGCGCCAGGTAAACCATGTCTACCAGCTGAATCCCTTCCTCAAAGATCGGGTGATCATAATTGTCGGTGAAAAAGTTCTTCAGGCGATGATGCTCCACAAAGCCGCATTTCTTATAAAACGGCACCGTCAGGGGGCTGTCACCTGTGCCGACCAGCATCAGCTCGCAGCGGTCCTTGTAGTGATCGAGTACAAAATCAATCAGCTTGCGGCCGTAGCCCTTGCCATGTGCATTCGGGCTGGTGGCAATGTTCTTGATTTCGAACTGCCCGTTCCCCAGGTCCACCACCACGCATTCGCCAACAGCCTCCGGGTCAAAGAGGACAAACATTTCTCCCTTTTCAAGATAGCGGTCGATCATGTCCTCCTGCTCATCCGCAAGGAGCAGCAGATCCATAAACTGCTTTTTATTCTCTTTGATCTGTCTGATTTCCATGAATGGGATTCCTCCTTTCGAATTTCGTAAATTATTGATCCTTCGCCGAAAACGCCGCAGTGGGTGCCCCGCGGAGACCGCGAGACACCCATATGCAGCTTTCTGACGGAAGCTTACAGCTCCCAGTCCTTGATGCCGTTGTGCCAGCTGGCAAACGGTCTTGCAATGGCCTCGGAGACGTAGCACACGCCCTTGCC
>CAKUHJ010000233.1 GCA_934655935.1 uncultured Oscillospiraceae bacterium
GTTCTGATGGTCGACTTCTCGTGCGCGCTGAAGCTGGCCATGCCCATCGCGGTGCTCTCGGCCATGCGCGAGAGCAGCAGCTATCACATTTCCGTCAAGGGCGGACGCTTTCTGGAGGCCGTGGCGAAGGCCGATACGGTCGTGTTCGACAAGACCGGCACGCTGACCTACGCCGAGCCGAAGGTCGCGCAGATCGTGCCCTTCGGCGGCCACGAGGAGGCCGAGATGCTGCGCCTGGCCGCGTGTCTGGAGGAGCATTATCCGCACTCCATGGCCAACGCCGTCGTGGAGGAGGCCAAAAAGCAGGGTCTCAAGCACGAGGAATACCATTCGCAGGTGCAGTATGTCGTCGCGCACGGCATTTCCAGCATGGTCGAGGGCAAAAAGGTGCTCATCGGCAGCGCGCACTTCGTCTTTGAGGACGAGGGCTGCGTGATTCCGGACGGCGAGCGGGAGAAATTCGACGCCCTGCCCGCGCAGTATTCGCATCTGTATCTGTGCATCGCGGGCGAGCTTGCCGCCGTTATCTGCATCTTCGACCCGCTGCGCGCCGAGGCGCAGGACGCCATCCGCGCCCTGCACGCCTGCGGCATCGGGAAGGTCGTCATGATGACCGGCGATAACCGCCGGACTGCGGCCTCCGTCGCCGCCGAGGTCGGCGTCGACGAATTTTACGCCGAGGTTCTGCCGGAGGACAAGGCTGCGTTCATCCGCCGGGAAAAGGCCGCGGGCCGCACCGTTATCATGATCGGCGACGGCGTGAACGACTCTCCGGCCCTGTCTGAGGCCGACGCGGGCGTCGCCATTTCGACCGGCGCGGCCATCGCGCGCGAAATTGCCGACATCACCATCGCCTCGGAGGATCTGTTCGAGCTCGTTACGCTGCGCAGGATCAGCGAGGCCCTCATGGGCCGCATCCACCGCAATTACCGCTTCATCGTCGGCTTCAACCTCGGCCTCATCGTCTTCGGCGTGGCCGGACTCCTGCCGCCGACGACCTCGGCTCTCCTGCACAACGCGTCCACGCTCGCCATCAGCTTAAAGAGCATGACGAATCTGCTGCCGGATAAAAAGAAAACCTGAAAATCAGGCAGCAGCCTGACCTCAAAGGCTCCCCTTGCGTCAGAGGGGAGCCTTTGGCATGTGCGCAGCAAAAAGCCTCCCCTGAAAGGGGAGGTGGCTCGGCGGAGCCGAGTCGGAGAGGTCGTGCGGCAGAGGTTCCGGATTTTACATGGTTTTCGGCGGATCCGTAACTGCCCAATGGGCCGATGTGGGCATCGGCCCCTACAGACAAGTAGGGAAATGCGGCGCGAGGTCGCAGAAGGGCTTCCGCTTTTCGCCGCTGCCTGCCGCGACGTCTCAGGCGCTTCGCGCCAGCTCCCCTTGAAAGGGGAGCCTTTGGGGGCGGATCTTTATTGTTTTTCGTTCCGGCGGTTGCAATTTGGGGGCAAAACGGATAGAATAGAAAGAACGTCCTGCGTGCAGGGCGCAGCAAAGAGAAAAGGTCAGATCATGTATGGAACAGGTCTTACAGCAGTTTTGTCTGGACGGAACGCCCGTCTCGTGTGAGCCGCTCGGAAACGGCCATATCAACCGCACCTTCCGCGTCATGTGCAGCAGCGGAAAAGCCTATACGCTCCAGCGCATCAACCGCGT
>CAKUHJ010000234.1 GCA_934655935.1 uncultured Oscillospiraceae bacterium
GATAAAATGTCTACGGAATTTTATTGTGAAGAATTTCCGACAGAGCAAAACGGAAAACCGGTGCAGACGCTCAAAGATCTGCTGGAAGCCTGCCCGGAAGATCGTTTTCATTTCATGACACCGTTCGGCTACGTTGACCTGAACGCCCAGGACGCCGGGCAGCTCCGGCAGGGCGCGGCGGCGCAGGCACATACCGGCGAAAGCGGATGGGAAATACCAGTTCCGGCAGAAAAACTGCTGCAGCAGGAGCTGGTGTCCGTGAGAAAGGCTGAGAATGGTCAATGGTACGCAATTACCACCGATCCGCAGCCGAAAATGTCGGAATCGGAGCAGATGCAGGAGATGCAGCTGTGACCGGCAGCGCGTTCCACGCCGTCGCGCCTGTGTCGGCGCTTTGTGCGGCTTTCGCGGCACAGCCGAGCGAGTACCCGCCGGAAGCCACAAAACCGGACGTTGCGCCGACGTGCGGGGGTGTTGCGGAAACAGCAAACGCAGAAGAAGCAAGCCTGCGGACGGCTTTCGGCGGAGGAACGAGCCGCAAGCGGCGAGGCAGGAGAAAAGGCTTGGCGCTTTTCTGCGCCAGCCCAGCCACTTCTGCCCGCAGTGCGGGCAGTTTTGGACGATAAAAACGGCGCTTTTCTGTGAGGACAAAAAGTGGATTGGCGCTGATTTTCGGAAAAAGCCAAGATTGTGCCGCTGTTGCAGGCACTATTTTGGCGCTTTTCATTTTTGAGGGGGTGAATGCCATAAAAACAGAGGAAAAACGCCGCCATTCCGTTTGGCTGGATGACGCGACGTGGAGCAAGGTGCAGTACCACTACAAGCTGGACGGCTGCACGACGCAAAATGACTTCATTGACAAAGCCATTCTCTTTTACTGTGGCTATCTGCAAAGCGAATACGCCGGAGACTTCCTGCCGAAGATCCTCGGTGAAACGCTGGAGGCCATCCTCAGTATGTTCGGTGACCGCATCGGCAAGCTGCTTCTCAAGCAGGCTGTCGAGCAGAATGTCTGCAATCACATTCTTGCTTCGGACACGGATATTGACGCGCAGACATATCAGCAGATGCGCGGGAAAAGCTATCAGGAGGTGCTGCGGACGAACGGTCAGATCTCGTTCCCGGAGGTACTGCGGCAGAAAAGCCGGTGGTAACGGATGGCGCGGCTGATACAGAAAACCGGCTTTATCAGCCGCAAAAGCGCGGGCGGCTACATGAAGTATATCGCCACGCGCGAGGGCGTTGAAGTCCTGACCGGCAAAGGCCCTGTGACAGAAAAGCAGAAAGAGCTGGTCGCAAAGCTGCTCAAGGATTTCCCGGATATACGGGATTCCTTCGAATATGAGGATTATAAACAAGCGCCGACGCTGCACACTGCGTCGGCGCTGATCTCTGCTGCACTGGACACGCATATGCAAAATCTTCAATCTGAAAACGGCTATCTCAAGTACATTGCCACGCGCCCCGGCGCGGAGAAGCATGGCGCACATGGCCTGTTCGGGCGGCAGGAAAATACGGACCTGAACGCGGCAATGCACGACTTGACCGCGCACGACGGCAACGTCTGGACGATCATCTATTCCCTGCATCGTGAGGACGCGGAGCGGCT
>CAKUHJ010000235.1 GCA_934655935.1 uncultured Oscillospiraceae bacterium
GCTGTTGAGCATATTTTTACAGGAGGTGTAGAATCCATGGCAACTGTTCGTACCTATCAGCCCAAGAAGCTCCACAGATCCAAAGTACACGGCTTCCGCAAGAGAATGGCTACCGCCAACGGCCGCAAGGTCCTTGCCCGCCGCCGCGCCAAGGGCAGAGCGAAGCTGTCCGCGTAAGCGGGGGCTTCTACACCGCATATACAGTCACTACGGGGTGAATGGAATCATGGTTCTGTTCGCCCCTTCTGTCTATCTACCATCCAGGGGGCAGTTTATGCTTTTTTCCCAATCCCTCAAGCTCAACCATGTGTTCCGCCGGCTCTACCGCAGCGGCTCCAACGCCGCCAACCGCTATCTTGTACTCTACTGCCGGGGCAATGGCTCGAACGGCAACCGCGTCGGCATCACGGTGAACGCCAAGCTGGCACATGCCGTGCATCGCAACCGCGTCCGGCGGCAGCTGCGGGAAATTTACCGGCTGCATGAGCAGGAGTTCAAGCCTGGCCACGACCTTGTCGTGGTGGTGCGGACGCGCGCAATCGGCGCGCCGTATGGGAAACTGGAAGCTGCTTACCTCGCGCTGGCCTCCCAGCTCGGTCTGCTTCGGGATCCGGGATGAAGCGGTTTTTGATCTCCTTCATCCGCTTCTATCAGAAGCAGATCTCGCCGTGGTTTCCGCGGCGGTGCCGGTTTTGCCCGACCTGTTCGCAGTATGCCCTTGAGGCGATTTCGCGCTACGGCGCGGCAAGGGGCGGATGGCTGGCTTTCAAACGGCTGATGCGGTGTAATCCGTTCTACAAAGGCGACTACTTTGATCCGGTGCCGGAGCTTCCGGCACGCCCACACCCACATGGAGGAAAATTATGAAAAAAATCGTAGCACTGCTGCTGGTGGTCCTGCTGGCAGTGTCGCTGTGTGCCTGCTCGACTGCGTCCGTGCAGAGCAACGCCAACCCCTATGAAGGCCTCGCGCCCGCGGAAGCGGCAGAGCAGGCTGCCGCAGCGACGAAGGATCAGATGTCCCTGTCTGACATCATCCGCGTCCCGTTCGGCTATCTGCTTGAGTGGCTCTATCAGTTCACCAGCAACTATGGCCTGGCGCTGATTTTGTTCTCGCTGGTCGTCAAGCTCGTTTTGCTGCCGCTGTCCATCAAGAGCAAGAAGAGCATGCTGAAGATGTCGCGTCTGGCCCCGCTGGCCAAGGCCCTCGAGGCCAAATACGGCGACGACAAGCAGAAATACCAGCAAGAGCTGATGGCCCTTTATAAGCAGGAGGGCGTTTCGACCACGGGCGGCTGCCTCTGGTCGTTTATCCCGCTGCTCATTTTGTTCCCGCTCTATTACGTCATCCGCGAGCCACTGACCTATATGCTGCACAACACCCGTCCGGTTTCTGAGGCGATTGTGGCCTATATGCGCAACAGCGGCGTCGACCTCGGAAAAAACACCTATTATGCCCAGCTCGCCGCTGCAGGTCATCTCGGCGAATTTATGGGTGAGCTGAAGGACGTCGCCGTGACGGCGGGGGCAAAGCTGCGCGAGATGAACTTCTCGTTCCTCGGCGTGAACCTGGCGGAAATTCCGACCGCGAAGTTCTGGACCTGCGA
>CAKUHJ010000236.1 GCA_934655935.1 uncultured Oscillospiraceae bacterium
ATCATCACCGAGAAAGAGGAAGAGCTCCGGAAGTTCATCATCAATGACCTGCACAGCGGCGCGACGATCTATGAGGCTATCGGCGCGTATAACTTTGAAAAGCACAATGAGATTATCACCATTGTCGATAAAAGTGAGTATCAGAAGCTGATGAGCTTTATCAATCGCGAAGACCCAAAGGCGTTTATTACCGTCTATAATGTGTCGAACATGCAGTATCAGCCGAAAATCCGGACAAAAGAGAAATAAAGAAAAATGCAATAGAATATGATGGAGGAAGGAATATGAAATTTCGGAGATTGGGAAAAACGGAGCTGCAAGTCAGCGAAATTGGCTTTGGCGGTGAGTGGCTGGAGCGCCACCCGGAGGAAGACGGCGTAGACTTGATTCACTACGCGTCCGCGCAGGGGATCAACATTTTGGACTGCTGGATGGCCGACCCGAAGTCGAGAGACATCATCGGCAAAGGTATCAAGGATAACCGCAGTCAATGGTACATTCAGGGGCACATCGGCTCTACATGGAAAGACGAGCAGTATTTCCGGACGCGCGACATGAAGTACGTCCGCCCGGCATTCCAAGACCTTTTGCGCCGCTTGCAGACGGACTACATTGACCTCGGTATGATTCACTATGTGGACTCCGAGAAAGAATGGGAGCAGATCCAGCACTCGGACTATCTCGATTATGTCATGGAACTCAAAAACAGCGGTGTGATCCGCCACATCGGTATGAGTTCCCACAACCCGAAGGTCGCCATGAAAGCCGCCGAGTCCGGCTACGTGGAGATGATCCTGTTCAGCATCAACCCGGCCTTTGATATGCTGCCCGCGAGCGAGGACATTGACACGATGTTCGCAGAAGAATTCGACGCTGGTTTGAAAGGAACAGACCCCGACCGTGCAAAGCTGTACCGCATCTGTGAGGAAAACGATGTTGGCATTACCGTGATGAAAGGCTTCGCCGGCGGCAGACTGTTCGACGAAAAGCGCTCTCCGTTCGGCGTGCGCCTGAGTCCGGTGCAGTGCATCCACTATGCGCTGACCCGTCCGGCCGTCAGCGCCATTATGTGCGGCTATGACACCAAAGAGCAGGTCGATCAGGCGGTGGCCTATGAGACCGCGACGAATGACGAAAAGGACTACGCGTTGGTGCTTTCCAGTGCGCCGTTCCACTCCTATCGCGGCGAATGCACCTACTGCGGTCACTGCAAGCCCTGCGCCGCGCAGTTAGATATTGCCATGATCAACAAATTTTACGATTTAGCCACCATGCAGCCGGAAGTGCCCGCAACTGTACGCTCCCACTATGAAGCGCTGGAACACACCGCGTCCGAGTGCATCGGCTGCCACGCCTGCGAATCGCGCTGTCCCTTCGGCGTGCCCATCGCGGAACGGATGCAGAAAACCGCGGAGCTGTTCGGGCGCTGAACGGCAGCCGACAAATGAACAGGCAAGTTTGGTCTGCTGCGCCGTTTATCACAAATGTTACAGCAGCATTACAAAAGTCTCAGAATCCCTAAAAAGGCTTGCGCATTCGCACGTTTTCATATATAATGCAATCAGGACAGCGGGCGACATCTCGCTAGTGCGG
>CAKUHJ010000237.1 GCA_934655935.1 uncultured Oscillospiraceae bacterium
CAATGACTATCTGGAGCTTGACAAACTGGACAGCCCCGAAGACAAGAACAAGGCTCTTGATGCCATCGGCACAGCGAATTTCAACAGCATTCTGAAAGGCTTGATTTCCGAGCAGGAAATCCGAAAGAAATTCGCTGAATGGACTGAAATTGCAGACGAGTTTGCATATCAGATTGAAAGAACCGGCGAGTTTAACGGTACGCCGGTCAATATGGTCTACTATGCTGGCTATAGCCGCTGGGATTTGAAAAAGGAAATGGTCGTACCGGAAGACGCAAGTGACGTTCGATACTTTTACAGGAAGGATTCCACCGGAATCACACTCTACAAGGAACGCCAGCAATCGCAGCAACTAGACCCGGAAGCTGAGGCCCGCGAGGAACGGCGCCGCAGAGACGAGCAGGCCGAAAAGGAATTTGCGGCAAAGGCCGAGGCCCATTTTGAATTGCGCAGGGATTTCGTCAAAGAGCTTCCGAACAGCGTGTTCAAGCAGCACATGAAAGAGATTGCTCTGTTCTGTGTGGCAACGACAGAGTCAATCGACGGCGGCTACTGCAATTCCATCAGCCCTCAGCTCTGCGCCCAGCTCCTTGGCATGAGGCTTTCACCGGATGACGAAAACGAAGATTTCTGCGATATGGGCTTTGTCCGCAGCGCAGCGGAGGCCCAGCCTGAGAAATTGATTTTCTGCTGCTGTTATTCTGCCGTCGACGATGAGGACATGAGCTACTGCCAACGTGTATGGAACATGAACCACTATGAATATGAGCTTTGCGAAAATTCAGACTTGGATCACATTTACGAAATCCTCGAAACGCTCGGTTATGAAAAGTCGGACGATGAAGAAGAAATGGCAGAAGGTACGCACCGGCTCTTTGATACATACGGTGCGCAGCCGAATGATGCTTCGGAGGATTCCGATGATGAGTGATGTCTTGACTGAAATGTGCGTCTTGGGCGGCTGTGCCGCCCATCGCGCCATCGCTGATGAATGCAAGCATTGCGGAAATTACCGCTCTGAGATCGAGCGCCGCCGGGCGCTTCCTCTGACGGATGGCATCGGGCAAGACACGTTTGACGAAGCACAAGCCGATCTGGAAGGCTTCGTGACTGAGAAAGGATGGGCAAATGATTGATATTTGCCCTATCTCGCTTGCAGAGGCTAACGCCTTTGTCGCGGAACATCACCGGCACCACAAGCCTGTTGTGGGGCATAAATTTTCGATAGGCTGCACGGATGGGGAGAAAATTGTAGGCGTCGTCATTGTGGGGCGGCCCGTAGCGCGGTATCTGGACGACGGCTGGACGCTGGAGGTAAACCGCTGCTGCACGGACGGAACCCACAACGCCTGTTCCATGCTTTATGCCGCCGCATGGAGAGCTGCCCGCGCAATGGGCTATCATAAACTGATTACCTACATACTGGATACTGAGTCGGGCACGAGCCTTAAGGCGGCCGGCTGGAAATGCGTTGGGCAGGCAGGAGGCCTGCGATGGACAGGCAAGCGCAGGCCGGAGGTCGACCTGTACCCTGCGCAAATGAAAATCCGCTTTGAGCGGGAGGAAGGAGATCAGCATGAGTCAA
>CAKUHJ010000238.1 GCA_934655935.1 uncultured Oscillospiraceae bacterium
ATATACGCGGTAGCGCCGGATGAGCGAGTCGACCTTCATCAAAAGCTCTCCATGCGAGAAAGGCTTTGCCAGATAATCGTCGCCGCCGGACTGATAGGCCTCGAGCTTATCCTGCTCCTGCGTTCTCGCCGTGAGGAACAAAATAGGCGCGCTGGAAAGCCGCCGGATTTCGCGGCTTGCCTCAATGCCGGATAGCTCCGGCATCATGATATCGAGAATGATCAGATCGAGGTCAGGGTCTTTCTGCACCGCCTGCACGGCCAGCGCCCCGTTCGGCGCCTCTGTCACGCGGTAGCCCCGGCTCTCGAGCAGAATGCGGATGATGCGGCGGATATCCGGCTCGTCGTCGACAACGAGGATGCGGATTGCTTCTTCCATGGAATCCCTCCAAAGCAGCGCCTTTTGACGCTGCGACTCATCTTTTTCCACATTGTATCATACCAGACAAGCTTTTTTGCGGATTTTAAGAATTTTTAAGATGCATGGACTTTCTCAAAACTTCTGGTATAATAAAAATGATATGGTTGGCTGTGAGGAGGTTTTTATGGATATTCTGTATGCCGACGAGCGCATCCTTGTCTGCATCAAGCCATCCGGCATTCTTTCCGCGGGAGACGAGCCCGGCGGCATGGTCGATCTTCTTCGCCGGGAACTCGGCGACGCGCACGCCTGCGTGCGCACGGTGCACCGGCTCGACGCGCAGGTCTCGGGGCTGATGGTTTTCGCCCGCTCGCAGATGGCCGCGTCCCTATTATCCGAGCAGGTGCGGACGCACGTGTTCGAGAAAGAATATCTCGCCGCTGTCCACGGCACGTTCCCAGAACCGTCCGGACAGATGGAAGATCTTTTGTGGTATAACCGCTCTCTGCGCAAATCGCGCGTGATGGATGCACCCGGAAAAGACGTCAAGCGGGCGCTATTATCCTACGACGTACTTGATTCCTGCCCGGCGCAGGACGCTTCGCTTGTAAAAATCCGCCTGCACACCGGCCGCACCCATCAGATTCGCGTCCAGTTTTCCTCCCGCGCTCATGCGCTGCTGGGCGACCGCAAATATGGCGCAGGCGAGGAAGACGGCTGCCCAATTGCGCTTTTTTCCTGGCGGCTTTCGTTTCTGCACCCGCAAAGCGGCGAGCGCGTTTCGTTTTCTGCCCTGCCGCCGAAAAACGCGCCCTGGTCTTTTTTCGATTGTTCTGAAATTGCCGAATAATCTTCTCTGGGCATTGCTTTTTTGGAATCTTCGTCCTATAATACCGCTTGCGCCTTTTTCCGGCGCAAATACTTCTACATATAAAACATAAGATAGAAGGAGGGGACTGCATGGCATCTTCCATCGAACAAGTTGATATGACACAAGGCGCGCTGTTGCCGAAGGTCATCCGGTTTTCTCTTCCGCTGGCGGCGACGGGCGTTTTGCAGCTGCTGTTCAATGCGGCGGACGTGATTGTCGTCGGAAAATTTGCCGGGGCGACGGCGCTTGCCGCAGTCGGCGCAACGACGGCGCTCATCAACCTCCTCGTCAACGCCTTCATGGGTATCTCCGTCGGCGTCAACATTCTCGT
>CAKUHJ010000239.1 GCA_934655935.1 uncultured Oscillospiraceae bacterium
TTTTTGTGGTTCCTTCTGCGTTTCTTCTGCCATGTTCTCGCCCTCCCCAAATGTTCGGGCTTAGCATGGACAAAACCGGCAAAAATTATTCCGGCAGCTTGCAGACGTCGACCCACTCGTCGAACTTCGAATACTCTTCCAGCTCCGGGATCGTCAGTTCAATCGCGCTGTTGCCGCTCCCGCACGCGGGGAACACCGTCTCAAACCGCTTCAGCGACTCATCCAGATAGACGCGCACGCCCTCCTTCACCGCGAACGGGCACACGCCGCCCACGGCGTGTCCGACGTATTCCGGCACATCGTCATGCGCAAGCATCTTCGCCTTCGCGCCGAATTTTGCCTTGTATTTTTTGTTGTCGATCTTCGCGTCGCCCGCTGTCACGATCAGGATGCACCTGTCTCCCAGCAAAAACGACAGCGTCTTTGCAATCCGTGCGCCCTCCACACCGATGGCCTGTGCCGCCAGCTCGACCGTCGCGCTTGACGCGTCAAACTCCATGATGCGATCGGCAATGCCGCGCGTCTGGAAATAACTCCTCACCTTTTCAATGGACATTCTGTACTGCCTCCGTGGTAAATATCAGACGTATTATAGCAAATCCCGGCAGGACTTGCAACCTGACGCAAAAGACGCTATAATGTCCCCGAAAGAAGGGATCCCCATGACCAGAACGAACGTGATGCGCCTGTTGGACGCAGCCAAGATTCATTACCGCACAGCGGAATACGCCTTTGACGAAAACGACCTCTCCGGCCTCCATGCGGCGGAGGGCATCGGCATGCCGCCCGAGCAGATCTTCAAGACGCTCGTCGCCCACGGCGACCGCTGCGGCTATGCCGTCTTCTGCATCCCGGTCTGCTGCGAGCTGGACCTCAAAAAGGCCGCCAAGGCCGCCGGAGATAAAAAGATCGAGCTGATCCACGTCAAGGATCTGCTGGCCACAACGGGCTATATCCGCGGCGGCTGCAGCCCGATCGGCATGAAAAAGCCGTTCCCGACCTATCTCGACGAAACGGCCCAGCTCTACGACGAGATCGGCGTCTCCGCCGGACAGCGCGGCTGCCAGATTCTGCTCGCACCAGACGATCTCATTCATTATGTAAACTGTACAGTCTGTGATCTCACTGAATAGAAAGGAATTTTACCATGGAATTTGATTATCGTACCAAAGGCACCTGCTCCAGCAGGATCCATGTGGAGCTTGACGGCCGCAAGGTCAAAAATGTGGTCTTCACCGGCGGCTGCAATGGCAACCTGCAAGGCATCAGCCGCCTGGTCGAGGGCATGGACATCGACGATGTCATCGCGCGCGTGCGCGGCATCCGCTGCGGCATGAAGCCCACGTCCTGTCCCGACCAGCTTGCCCGCGCCCTCGAACAGGCCAAGGCCGAGCTCGGCCAATAATCCCGCCGCGGCTTGCCTCCCCTTCGTAAGGAGCGGTGGCGTTTGCGTAGCAAATGACGGAGAGGCCGACGGGCGGGCAACGTCCGCCCCTACGGTCACCGCCGGAGCTGCGATAGAATTCGTAGGGTACCCC
>CAKUHJ010000240.1 GCA_934655935.1 uncultured Oscillospiraceae bacterium
ACACCGAAGGACGACACGACTATGCTGCTTCAGGTCAAGATCTTCACCGGGGAAACGACGGAAAAGTACCTCCGGAAACTCGAAAGCCGCACGGGTCACATCACCCGTGATTTGGCTGAACAGTCAGAAAAGCCAGACGCCGCAAGGGTTTTCGACTCTGACGATTCTATGGGTCACACGTTCAAGAAAATGATCGAGGCTTACGAGCGCTCCATGAAGTAATTGCCCTTCCCTTCGGGGAGGACGGAAGCAGGCTGTGTCCGCAGGTCGTGGATGCAGCCTGCTTTTTCGGGCGCGGAGTTCATATTTTGCGCAGTTTCGGGCGTCAGGATACACAAATCAACCGTTTTTGCGGCTTTGTTTACAAATCGTTCGTTCCAAATTCACAGTTTGGACATGATTGTCCCGTATCCTAAAGCCATGGAAACCAACGTTTTCCTCTCTTTTCTCTTTCTCTGTTCTCTCTAATGCAAATGCCTGCGACACACGTCGCAGGCATTTGCATTTCTGCACGCTTGCTTTTTGCCGCATTTTCGCCTATACTTACTTGCAGGAAAGGGCAGGTGGAAATTTTGTTTTCATATGATTCCAAGCTGATGCAGACGCTGACGTTCGTCGGCGATCTGATCATTCTGAATCTTTTATACCTGCTGTGCTGCGTCCCGGTGTTCACCATCGGCGCGGCGCAGGCGGCGCTGTACAGCGGCATCCGCACGCTGCTGGATAAAACGGACGACAGCTCCTGCGCCGCCGCGTTTTTCCGCAGCTTCCGCACGGGCTTCGGCGCGATCACGCTGGCATGGCTCATTTTCGCCGTGCTTATGGCGCTGGCGGGCTGGAGTCTCGTCCTCGTGCTGGTCTACAAATACGCTGTCTCCGGCGTTCCGCTGTGGCTGTGCGTGGCGTCGGTGTGCGTGTGCGCGCTGTTCCAGGCGCAGCTCTCGCTGTTCCACGCGCGCTTTTCCTGCACCGTCTGGCAGCTCATCCGCAACAGCTTTCTGATGTGCGCCCTGCACCCGCTGCGCGCCGTGCTCTGCGCCGCGTTCGTCTGGCTGCCCGTGGGCGTCGCGCTGACCGACTTCACCGTATTCCTGCGGCTCGTGCCGCTGTGGCTGTGCGGTTATTTCAGCCTCGCGCTCCTGCTGAACTTCCTGCTGATGAAAAAGCCGTTCCAAAAGCTCATCGACCAATACCGCCGGACCCACCCGGACGAATCAAGTGATACTAGAATCTGTTAAAAAGCTTGAAGAGCTTTTTATAGCGCCAACGGCGCGTCAGATTCTGCATGAGACGGCGCAGCGTGCATTCGCACGATGCGAGTGTGCGTAGCACACGGGATTCTTGATTAAATATTTTAATCAAGAATCAGTATGAAACCGAACCGTCCGATGAACCCGCATAAAAACACCGCCCCGCAGCCAAACCGGCTGCAGGGCGAATTTTTTGAATTTTTTATCCCCATAATGCGGAGAGCATCGGCACGATCTGCTTTTTGCGCGAAACGACCTTCGGCAGAAAGCAGGTATGGTCCTT
>CAKUHJ010000241.1 GCA_934655935.1 uncultured Oscillospiraceae bacterium
GGAATGGGGAGGTTCGCATGATCGCACAGGTTGCTGTTTCAGACAGCGTGTATGCCATCGACCGGCCCTATTCCTATAGAATTCCGGAGGGGCTGTCGCTGCAGCCTGGGATGCGGGTGCTGGTTCCGTTTGGAAACGGCAACCGGAAGAAGGAAGCCGTGGTACTGGCGACGGGCGAGAGTGAGGAAGCAAAGCTCAAGGCGGTCGAGCAGGCGCTGGATGCGCAGCCGGTATTGACGGCGGCGCAGCTGCAGCTGGCCGGATTTTTGCGGGAACGGTATTTTTGCACCTTTTATGATGCGGTGAAGGCCATTTTGCCCGCAGGGCTCTGGTTTCGGCGGCAGGAGACGTTTGCGCTGACGCCGGAGGCCGTGGACTGGCCGGAGACGGAGCGTGCGGCCGGGCAGCTCGTGCAGTTTTTGCGGGAACTGGGCGGAAGCGCACCGGACACGGTGCTGCGGCAGCGGTTTCCGGATGAGGCCGCGCTGGCACAGGCGATCAAGGCGCTGAAGGGCAAGAAAATGCTGACGTCCAGCCTGGATTTGATGCAGCGCGGCAGCGTGAAAACGCAGAAAATCGCAGCTTTGGCCGTTCCGGCCGAGGATGCGCTGGAGTTTGCCCGCAGAAAGCAGCGGTCGGCGCCGCTGCAGCGGGCGGTTTTGGAACTTTTGTGTTCCGTCGGCAGCGGGAGCGCGCAGGAGATCTGCGGCCTGACCGGCGCGTCGATGCCGACATTGCGGCGGCTGGAATAGCTGGGGTTGCTGACGATCACGGAACAGGCGGTGTTTCGCCCGGCCTATCAGGCGGCGGAGGCAGCGGAGGCGCTGGTGCTGAATGAAGAGCAGGCGGCGGCGGCGGACGGCCTTTGGGCACAGGCCTGCCGGGAGAAGCCGGGGGCGGCGCTGCTCTACGGCGTGACAGGGAGTGGAAAGACGGCGGTCTATCTCGAGCTGATCGCGCGAACGCTTGCGACAGGGCGGGCAGCCGTGCTGCTGGTGCCGGAGATCGCGCTGACGCCGCAGCTGCTGGGCAAGCTGACGGGCCGGTTTGGGAAGCAGGTTGCAGTGCTGCACTCCAGCCTGCAGGTCGGCGCGCGGTTTGACGAGTGGCGCAGGATCCGGGAAGGACAGGCGCGCGTTGTCGTCGGAACACGGTCGGCGGTGTTTGCACCGGTGGAGGATCTGGGACTTTTGATCCTCGACGAGGAGCAGGAGCACACCTATAAATCGGAAAACACGCCGCGCTATCACGCCCGGGAGGTGGCGCTCTACCGCGGAATGAAGGCCGGGGCACTGGTGCTGCTGGGCTCGGCCACGCCGTCGGTGGAGACGATGTACCATGCAAGGCATGGGGATCTGAGCCTCTATACGCTGAAAAACCGCTTTAACCGGCAGGCGCTGCCGCGGGTGGAACTGGTCGATTTGAAGCAGGAGCTCCGGCAGGGAAACGCCGGGACGGTGAGCCGGGTGTTGGAAGAGCGGCTGCGCGATGCGATTTTGGACGGCAAACAGGCCATCTTG